>NZ_JXQC01000003.1:2609360-2961860 GCF_001305965.1 Erythrobacter sp. SG61-1L | reverse complement strand
GCACTGGCGGCAACCACGCGGGTGATCGGCAAGCCATATTTGGTGGCAAAATCGAAGTCGCGCTGGTCATGCCCGGGCACAGCCATGATCGCGCCGGTGCCGTAATCCATCAGCACGAAATTGGCGATGTAGAGCGGCAAATCGGCCCCGGTGAAGGGGTGCTTCGCGGTAAGGCCGGTATCGAAGCCCAGCTTTTCGGCGGTTTCCAGTTCGGCTGCCGTCGTTCCACCTTCGCGACACTTCTCAATGAAGGCCTGCGCCTCGGCGCTGTCCGCCGCGACCTTCTGCGCCACGGGGTGATCCGCCGCCACGGCGACAAAACTCGCGCCGAAGATCGTATCGGGCCGGGTGGTGTAGACTTCCAGCTTCTCCCCATCGGACAGGGTGAAGGCAAATTGCAGGCCCTGGCTCTTGCCGATCCAGTTTTCCTGCATCAGCTTCACCTTCTCGGGCCAATGCTCCAGAGAGCCGAGGCCGTCGAGCAGTTCCTGCGCGAAATCGGTGATCTTGAGGAACCATTGGGAAAGCTTGCGCTTCTCCACCAATGCCCCGGAACGCCAGCCGCGCCCGTCGATCACCTGCTCATTGGCCAGCACGGTCTGGTCCACAGGGTCCCAGTTAACCGCGCTTTCCTTGCGGTAGACGAGCCCGCCCGCATAAAGATCGAGGAACAGCGCCTGTTCGTGGCCGTAGTAGGAAGGATCGCAGGTCGCGACTTCCCGGCTCCAGTCGAGCGCGAAGCCCAGACGCTGGAGTTGCGCCTTCATGTTGGCAATGTTCTGATAGGTCCAGGCGCCAGGATGCACGCCCTTTTCGATCGCGGCGTTTTCCGCCGGCATGCCGAAGGCATCCCACCCCATGGGGTGCAGCACTTCATGGCCAGTCATCGCCTTGTAGCGGGCCAGCACGTCGCCCATCGTGTAATTGCGGACATGGCCGATATGGATGCGCCCCGAAGGATAGGGGAACATCTCCAGCACATAGCTGCGCGGCTTGGTGGAACTGTCGTCGGCACGGAAGCTCTGTGCTTCGTCCCACGCGCGCTGCCAGCGCCCGTCGGCCTGCGACGGATCGAATCGTGTTTCGCTCATGATGTGCCCCTAGTGCCTCAACGGCACAGATTGAAGCGCCTCGCGCGGAATTGCACCGCGGCCGAGGCGCCCAGGCCTTCTATGCGGATCAGCCGACCGAGGAACGGCGCAGGTCGCGGGCCTTGGTAAGAATGATGTCTTCCAGCTTCTGGACAGTGGCGGCCTCGACCGGGGCTTCCACCCAGACGCCGCCCTGCAGCACCTGCCGGCTGGCGGCAACGCGCACGGCATCGGCCCGCAGATCCTGATCGAGGATCGTCACGGAAACCTTCATCCGTTCATTGGGGTTGGACGGGTTGGCATACCAATCGGTCACAACCACGCCGCCCGCGCTGTCTGCCTGCGTCAGCGGCATAAAGACCAGCGTTTCCAGCGTGGCGCGCCAGAGATAGGAATTGACGCCGATCGAAGTAACCTGCGCGGAAGAATAATCGGCCTGCGGCCGTTCGTCGCGGCCACCGCCGCAGGCAGCGAGGGCGCCAAGCGCACCCACGACCAGCAGGACCCGGCCTGCGCGCTTCATCGAAGAAATCCCGTTCCCGCTGCTGACCGTCATCACGAATGTCATTCCCGTTGCTCATCAAAGGCAGGCGCACGGCCCCTTGCAGGGCCTTCACCGCATCCGAGCCTCTATAGCCGCCACACACTGTGCGGCAAGTGCGCGCGAGGCCTCGCGGACAGGCCGCAATGCGCAGCCTGGGCGTGAATGCGCGCTTAACCGTGCCCAACCGAGACTGCTTCCGGGAAAATGCTAATTGTGGATGTGCTGCAACACTCCTGCAAAACAGGCGTCGTAGATCAAATTCGAATCTGGTCATCCGCTTGTGGAAAAACTATCGGTGTCAGGTGAGAGTTAATGGGCCGATTCCTTTAACCTGTAAGGGAAGGTTCAGGATCTCGGGCGTTTGATGCGGTCGCACACTGGGACAAGGTGTAAGGGGTAATGGCAAAGCAGCGTAAATCGGCACGGCGTAGCGGGATTCCCGCAGCGCTCGCATTTGCCGGTGCCGCACTGCTGGTGGCCATTCCCAGCGCCGGCTTCGCGCTTGGCGCCCTGGATGCCGAAAGCATCAGCCTGCCTGCTTCCGCACGGCTCGCTTCCTTTACACCCGCTTCGGTCGATCCGCGCCTGGCGGAACTGATTTCACACAAGTCCCTGCCGGGCAGCAAGCTGATGCGTTTCACGCCGGCTGGCGCGTCAGACCGCACGAACCGGGCCGTTACCGTGGCCGTGCGCGTAGATGAGAATACTGCCCGTGCGATTTCGGTGCGTCAGGCACTCGCCGCTGCTGGCGATTCGTCAGCCAGCGTGGCCGCCCCCCGCATCGCACCGACGCGCTACAATCTGGGCCGCTCGCTCGGCTATCAGAGCTTTGCCCGCCCGCCGCTGCTGTCTGACACGCTGAGCGATGCGGCGATTCCCGATCTGGCCGCTTACCAGCCCTCCGCTGGTGTTGCTGAAAAGCCGAGCCGCTTTGCCGCGCGAATCGCACTCGATCAGGAAGAGAAGACCGGCCGTGGCGCCCGCACCCGCGATTCGCTTGGCGATCAGACGGTGGATGTCGGTGGCAGCTACTCGCTCACCCGCAACCTCAACGTCACCGCAGGTGTGCGCTATTCGCAGGATCGTGACCGGCTTGAGCCGCTTACCAATGGCAAACAGGATAGCCAGGCCGTTTATGTCGGGACGCAGTTCCGCTTCTGATCGGATGCAATTGTCGCGAGTTTGAAAGAACCCCGCAGCAATGCGGGGTTTTTCTTTGCCTGCTTTCCCGGTTCACCGTAACGATGGCACCGAGGAGAGTGAGGTACGAAAATAACATCTGAAAAGGAGCATACATGGCACGCGTCGCAATCGTCACTGGCGGCACTCGCGGCATCGGCAAGGCAATCTGCCTTGCACTGAAGGAACAGGGCCGCACCGTCGTGGCAAATTATGCCGGCAACGAAGAAAAGGCCCGCGCCTTCACCGAAGAGACCGGTATCCCCGCCTACAAATGGGACGTAGGCGACCATGAAGCGACGCTGGCGGGCTGCGCCAAGGTTGAAGCCGAAGTCGGCCCGATTGAAATCGTGGTCAACAATGCCGGCATCACCCGCGACGCCACGCTTCACAAGATGAGCTTCGACGACTGGAACGAGGTGATGCGAATCAACCTCGGCGGTTGCTTCAACATGGCCAAGGCCTGCTTCCCCGGCATGCGCGAACGTGGCTGGGGCCGCATCGTCAACATCGGTTCGATCAACGGACAGGCCGGGCAATATGGTCAGGTAAACTATGCCGCGGCCAAAAGCGGGATTCACGGCTTCACCAAGGCGCTGGCGCAGGAAGGCGCCCGCGTGGGCGTGACCGTGAACGCGATTGCCCCCGGCTATATCGATACCGACATGGTTGCTGCCGTGCCGGAACCGGTGCTGGAAAAGATCGTCGCCAAGATCCCCGTTGGCCGTTTGGGCCATGCGGAAGAAATCGCGCGCGGCGTGGCTTTCCTCACTGCCGAGGAAGCCGGCTTCGTCACCGGATCGACCATGTCGCTCAATGGTGGCCAGCATATGTATTGAGGCGCACCTGCGCTTCGGAACAGGTATCGGAATGGCAGGGACGCGGATCGAGACTGACACGTTTGGCGAAATCGCCGTCCCGGCCGACCGGCTGTGGGGGGCGCAGACGCAGCGCAGCCTCGAGAATTTCCGCATCGGCGGCGAACGCATTCCGCTTCCCGTCATCCATGCGCTGGGGGTGATCAAGCAGGCGGCCGCACGGGTGAATGCCCGGCTCGGCCTGCTTGATCCCCGCCTGGCCGATGCCATTACGGTGGCCGCTGGTGAAGTCGCCTCCGGCACACTGGACGATCACTTTCCGCTGGTCGTCTGGCAAACAGGCTCTGGCACGCAGAGCAACATGAACGCCAATGAGGTGATCGCCAATCGCGCCAACCTCGCCCTTGGCGGGCAATTGGGCGCGAAAAGCCCGGTTCACCCCAACGACCACGTCAATCTGGGCCAGTCATCGAACGACACTTTCCCCAGCGCGATCCATATCGCGGCCGCAAGGGAAGTGTCTCACCGCCTGCTGCCCGCCCTGCGGCTGATGCATGTATCGCTTTCCGCCATGGCGGAAGCGTGGGACAGGATCGTCAAGATCGGCCGCACGCATACGCAGGATGCGACGCCACTCACGCTGGGGCAGGAATTTTCCGGCTATGCCCGGCAAGTGTCCACAGGGATCGAGCGGATCGAACTGACCCTGCCCGGCATCCTTGCACTGGCGCAGGGCGGCACTGCCGTGGGCACCGGCCTCAACGCGCCGGCAGGCTTCGGCGAAGCGATGGCGCAGGAAATCGCCGCCATCACCGGCCTGCCCTTCACCAGCGCGCCCAACAAGTTCGAGGCGCTGGCGAGCGAGGACGGCCTCGTCTTCGCCCATGGCGCACTTAACGCGCTGGCCACCGGGCTGTACAAGATCGCCAGCGACATCCGGCTGCTCGGCTCCGGCCCGCGTTCGGGGCTGGGCGAACTGGCCCTGCCTGCAAACGAGCCGGGATCGTCCATCATGCCGGGCAAGGTGAACCCGACCCAATGCGAGGCGATGACGCAAGTCTGCGCCCAGGTGTTCGGCAATAATGCCGCGCTCACCTTTGCGGGCAGCCAGGGGCAGTTCGAACTGAACGTCTATCGCCCGGTCATCGCCCAGAACTTCCTGCAATCGGTGCGTCTGCTGGCCGATGCGGCGGAAAGCTTCACCGAAAACCTGCTGGACGGGCTGGAACCGCGTGAAGACAATATTGCCGCCGGGGTGGAACGATCGCTGATGCTGGTCACCGCGCTGGCCCCGACCATCGGCTATGACAAGGCCGCCGCCATCGCCAAGAATGCCCATGCGCAAGGTATGACCCTGCGTGAGGCCGCGCTGGCCAGCGGGGCGGTTTCGGCAGAGGAATATGACCGGATCGTGCGACCGGAAAAGATGCTGGGGCCGGACCGCGCCTGACATCGATGGACGATCTCTATCACCCGCCGGTCAAACGCTCGGTCGAAATCGCCGGACACAAGACCTCGATCAGCCTGGAACCGCTTTTCTGGGAATTGCTGCGCAATGCCGCCGCACACGAAGGTGTGCCGATCAATGCGCTGGTCGCCCGGATCGACGCAGAGCGGATTGCTGCAAAAACGCCGCCCGGGCTGGCTGGCGCCATCCGGCTCTGGCTGGCGGCGCGCTACGGCGCTCAATAGGTCGCTGGCGGATCGCTGGCGGGAAAGCTCTCGTCGCTTGCCTCGTCTTCCCTGGTCCACGGACGGCGCGGGCCGTCGCGCATAGCTTCGGGGCCTGCGTCGCGCACTTGTGTTTGGTTGCCCGGCTCACCCTGCCCATCGGCAAAGGCCGCAGGGGCAGCACGGCGTGACTTCTGCCAGCTCTTGTAGACGAAGGCGCCCAGTGCGGCGAAGATTCCAAGCCTGACGATTCCCATATGAGTCGCTCCTTTGCTAGGTTCGTTCAACCAACGCACAGGCTCGGCCCATGGGTCCGAACAGGGCCTTAACCGTCGCCGACGCGTTCGATCTGTGCGCCGAGCAGCGCCAGCTTTTCTTCCAGTCGCTCATAACCGCGATCGAGGTGATAGAGCCGGTGCACCTTGGTCTCGCCCTCGGCCGCAAGGCCCGCGATCACCAGGCTCATGGAAGCACGCAGATCGGTTGCCATCACTTCAGCCCCGGTGAGCTTCTGCACCCCGTGGACGATAGCCGTCCGGCCCGATGTCTCGATTTGGGCGCCCATGCGGTTGAGTTCCGGCACATGCATGTAACGGTTTTCAAAGATGGTTTCCGTCAGCACACTGGTGCCTTCCGCGCGGCAGAGCAGCGCCATCAGCTGGGCCTGCATATCCGTGGCGAAACCGGGATAGGGGGCCGTGGACAGGGTAACTGCCTTCAGCGGACCATCCGCCGCGACATGGATGCCGTCCTTCACGGCCTCCACCGTCACACCTGCATCGCGCAGGGCCTGCACCGTGGCTTCCATTTCCTCGAACTTGGCGCCTTGCAATGTCACTTCACCGCCGGTGATCGCCGCCGCACAGGCATAGGAACCCGCTTCGATCCGGTCTGCCATCACCTTGTAAGTGGCGCCATGCAGGCGTGGCACGCCGTGGATGGTCAGGTCGGACGTGCCGATACCTTCGATCTCTGCCCCCATCGCCACCAGCAGGTTGCACAGGTCGACGATCTCAGGTTCGCGCGCGGCATTGTGCAGCGTGCTCTTCCCCTTGGCCAGCACGGCCGCCATCAGCGCATTTTCCGTGGCGCCGACCGACACGACCGGGAAGGAATAGCGCCCACCCGGCAGGCCGCCATCAGGCGCGCGGGCGCGGACATAGCCTGCCGCCAGCTCGATCTCGGCGCCGAAGGCCTCCAGCGCGCGCAAATGCAGGTCGATCGGGCGATTGCCGATGGCACAGCCGCCGGGCAGCGAGACGGTCGCCTCGCCCGCACGGGCCAGCATCGGGCCGAGCACCAGAATCGAGGCGCGCATCTTGCGGACCAGATCGTAAGGCGCGGTAGTGGAAGTGAGGCGCGTCGCCTCCAGGGTCATCACCCGCCCGAAATCCTCCGGCCGCGCACCCGCGATGGAGGTCGAAACGCCGAACTGGGTCATCAGGTGCTGGAAGCCGTCAATATCGGCCAGGCGCGGCAGGTTGCGCAGGGTCACCGGCTCATCGGTCAGCAGGGCGCAAGGGAGCAGGGTAAGTGCGGCATTCTTCGCGCCGGAGACGGGAATGGTGCCGGAAAGGCGGCGGCCGCCTTCGATTATGATCTTGTCCATGATGCCGTTTAACCTGAATGCAGAACGGGGCAAGCGGTGGATCGCCGATAGTTAATTTCAGCAGGTTGACGCTGCGCGCAGGGCGTTCATACATCCCATCCATGAGCAGCCGCAAACCGATCAAGAAAGCCGTCTTTCCGGTCGCCGGACTGGGCACGCGCTTCCTTCCCGCGACCAAGGCTATCCCAAAGGAGATGCTGCCGGTCATCGACCGTCCGCTGATCCAATATGCAGTGGATGAGGCGCGGGAGGCGGGGATCGAACAGATGATCTTCGTCACCGGGCGCGGCAAATCGGCCATCGTCGAACATTTCGACGTCGCCTATGAACTGGAATCGACCCTGGCGGAACGCGGCAAGGATCTCTCGATCCTGGAGCCGACGCGCGCCACTCCGGGTGACATCATCACCGTGCGCCAGCAGGTGCCGATGGGTCTGGGCCATGCCATCTGGTGCGCCCGCGCCATCGTGGGCGACGATCCCTTCGCCATCTTCCTGCCGGACGAGCTGATGATCGGCACGCCGGGCTGCATGAAGCAGATGGTGGAAGCCTATCAGGAAGTGGGCGGCAATCTGATTTCCGTGCTGGAAGTGCCCATGGAGGAAGTCTCCTCTTACGGCGTGATCGCCCCGGGCGAGGCGCATGGCGCGCTGACCGAGGTTACCGGGCTGGTCGAAAAGCCGAAGCGCGAGGATGCGCCTTCCAACAAGATCATCTCTGGCCGCTACATCCTGCAGCCGGAAGTGATGCGCACGCTGGAAAGCCAGGAAAAGGGCGCCGGCGGGGAAATCCAGCTTACCGATGCCATGGCAAAGATGATCGGCCACCAGCCCTTCCACGCCGTGACCTTCGCCGGCCGCCGCTACGACTGCGGCAGCAAGACCGGCTTCATCGAAGCCACCCTCGCCCTCGCGCTGGAGCGTGAGGATATGGGCGAGGAAGTACGCGCCATCGCAAAGCGCCTGCTGGGCTGACCGCGCCGGGCAGCGCAATTGCCCTCCGAAACATCACATCGCAGCGAATCCGGATGCCATCTTGCGCCCAGAACTGGTGCGTAATGTGAAAGGGGGCGCGGAGCGCAGACAGCAAAAAAGGCGGCGAGGGATGCCCCTGCCGCCTTCTGAACTGGCCGCTATGAGCCGGTCTGTTATTCCTCGTCGTCGTCCGGGCCGCCAATGGCGCCTTCGGCAACCTTCTGGTCGAGGTTGGCCAGCGAGACATCGCCGACGAGATAGGGGCTGGGGTCCACCGCAACGCCGCCGACGCGCACTTCATAGTGCAGGTGCGGGCCGGTGGAACGGCCGGTCGAGCCGACATAACCGATCAGGTCACCCTTGTGGACACGCTGCCCGGACTGGACCGCAAAACCGGAAAGGTGGCCATAACGGGTCTGCAGTTCGCCGCCATGTTCGATCTGGATGTAATTGCCGTAGCTGGAGAACCAATCTGCACGGGCGATCAGGCCATCAGCCGGGGCATAAACCGGCGTGCCCGACGGGGCGGCCAGATCAATACCCTTGTGGTTGCGGCGGCCACCCAGAACCGGGTGATTGCGCATGCCAAAGCCGCTGGTGAGCGTCATCTTGGCGAGCGGCGAACGCGACGGCACCGAAATGGTCGGGCGCGCGGCGGGCATTGCAACGCCCGTGCCGTTATCCAGAGACTTCCAGCTTGCGAAGAGCTGGCTGAATTCCTCGTCACCCTTGCCGAGCTGGGCATCGGGGCCTTCGGTCAGGTTATGAACGTTGGTGGTGATCTGGGCGGCGGTAGCTTCGGTCTGAGCCGAGGCGGGGCTGGCACCCATGATAGCCAGAGCGGCAAGTAGTGCTGCCGGCAGGGTGCGAAGCGAAAGCGAGAATACCATGTGCGACCTGTCTGTCCCGTCCTAAAAATCTTGCGCGGCTCTCGCCGCCCTCGATCCCCCAAGAGCGATGGCCCAGGAACAGGCCGGATGTTTATTCTCAAAAGCCGGGAAAGTGACCCCGTGCCCCCTGTTGACAGGGACGTAAACAGGGCCGTGCTCAGGTGGCAAGCGCGCCGTAGTAGCTCAGCGATAAACCGGCTGCGGAACGCGCTGAGTCGTTGAACGGTGGCTTAATAGCCCCGGTGAAATGGGTCGTGACCAGTTCCCGCCACAGGATTTCCGGGCTTTTTGCCACTCTGGCGCTCCATGCGGTGAAGTGTTTCGTCCCGGTAGAAACGTGGCGGATTTCATCGGCTAGAATGCGTTCGAGGATGCGGGCACCGCCTTCGTCACCCTGCGCACGCACCCGTTCGAGCGTGGCCGGGGTCACGTCCAGCCCGCGCGCTTCCAGCACCATCGGCACCACGGCGAGCCTCGCGCCGACATCGTGGCGGGTCTTTTCCGCCGCTTCCCACAGGCCGCCATGGGCGGGCAGGGCGCCGTAAAAGCTGCCCAGCGAGTGCAATTTGCGTTCCAGCAGGGCGAAATGCATCGCTTCATCCGCTGCGACGGAGAGGAAGTCCGACACGAAGCCTTCCCCCATCTCCGCGCCGAATCGCCCGGCCATGTCGAGCGCGAGATCGATGGCGACGAATTCGATGTGGCAAAGCGCATGCCACAGGGCGATGCGCGCCCGTTCGGAGCCGCCCTTGCCGCGCTTGGGCATGCGGTTGGGCGGCAGCAGTTCCGGCACTTCCGGCCATGCGGGCCTGTCCGGCATGGCGACGTCAAAAGCGTAATCCAGCCGCCCGAGCCGCCAGCTGCGCGCCACTTCCCGCGTGGCAAAGACCTTTTCCCGCGGGTTTGCGGTGAGCAGGGCGGAGCGAATCGCAAAGGCGACAGAACGGGACATAAGGAGGCCTTAGGGCAACCGAACGGAGCCTAGAGCGCCTTTGCGGCGGCCAGAACTTCCTCCGCGTGGCCCTTCACTTTCACCTTGCGCCAGACGCGGGCGATCTTCCCATCGGCATCGACGAGATAGGTGGTGCGTTCCATGCCCATATAGGTGCGGCCATACATGCTCTTTTCCACCCAGATGCCCAGTGCATCGGCAAGGCCATCCACTTCCGGATCGGAAGCGAGCGGAGCGGACAGGGCGTGCTTTTCGATGAACTTGGCGTGCTTCTTCGGCGGGTCCTTGCTGACACCCAACAGGGCAATCCCGGCTTCGGCGAATTCACCAGCCAGCGCGGAGAAATCCTTGTTCTCGGTAGTGCAGCCGGGCGTATCGTCCTTCGGATAGAAGAACAGAACCAGCTTGCTTCCCTTGTAGTCCGACGCTTTCACCACGCCGCCTTCGGGCTTTTCGAGGGCAATGTCGGGCACGGCATCGCCGATATCGGGGCGTTCGCTCATCATTCCATCTCCAGTGTTTCACCAAAGGTCGCAGCCCAGGCCGCCGCGACGCCGTGGCGCGCTTCGGCCAGCAGTTCAAGCAGATCGGGATAGCTGGCCGCGCCGCAACTGCGCGCCAGCACACCGCAGGCAGCAGCCGAGGGTTCCTGTGAATCGGGCGCCAGCAGCCGTGCGGCGACCAGCACGCGGATCAGCACTTTCTGCGCCTTGAGCAGATTTTCAGGCAGCAGCCCCGCCTCGATCAACCCGGTCAGCGCGCCGACCATTTCAGGCGTGATCGCGATCCGTTCGCGCAATTGCAGATAGTGAATCAGGAATTCCAGATCGACCAGCCCGCCGCGATGGAGCTTCACGTCCAGCACGCCCTTGGGGGGCTTATGCGCGGCCATTTCATGCCGCATCTTCAGCACATCCGCCCTGAGCTTTTCCGGATCGCGCGGCCTGTGCAGCACTTCGGCAAGGATCGCTTCCAGCCTTGCGCGCGCCTGTGGCGGGCCGGCCAGCACGCGGGCGCGGTTGAGCGCCATATGCTCCCAGGTCCAGGCGTCTTCCTTCTGGTAGCGTTCGAAGCTGTCGAGGCTGACCGAAAGCGGCCCCTGATTGCCTTGCGGGCGCAGGCGGGTGTCCACTTCGTAAAGCGGGCCTTCCGCCGTTGCCACGCTGAGCGCCGCGGTCACCCTTTGGGCGAGCCGGTTGAAATAGAGCGTGACGCCCAGCGGACGTTCCCCGTCCGACTGCAGGCCGGATTCATCTGTCCCGTCACCAGAACTGAACAGATAGATCAGATCGAGGTCGGAGGCATGGGTCAGCGCCCCGCCGCCCAGCCGCCCGAGGCCCAGCACCAGCAGATCGTGCTGCGGAATCCGGCCATGGACGCGGGCAAATTCCTCTTCCGCGCCCTTGAGGCACACATCCAGCGCGGCCTCCGCCGTGCGGCACAATGCCTCGGCGATCTCCAGCGGGTCTTGCGCGGCCTCGATCAATTGCACGCCCAGCGCGAAGCGGGTTTCACCCACCACGCGCCGCACCCGGTCGAGCAGTTCTTCATAGCCCACGCCTTCGGGCAGGCTGCGCATCCGCGCGGCCAGTTCATCGACACTGCCGGGCAGATCGAGCGCGGTCGTATCGATCAGCGCGTCGAGCAGGTCCGGCCGCCGGGCAAGTTCATCCGCCAGCGGCGGGGCGAGCGTGAGGATCGCCACAAGCTGTTCCATCAGGCCCGGGCGCGCTTCCAGCAGGCGGAACAGGTTCACGGCGCTGGGCAGATTGACCAGCAAGGTCTCCCACCGCGCCACGGCCCGGTCCGGGTCCGGCGCATTGGCTAGGGCTTCCAGCAGGGCAGGGAACACAGCCTCGAAGGCGGCGCGGGCCGCTTCGCTGCGCAAGGCACGCACGCGCCCGTCGCTCCACCCCGCGATCCGTTCGGCCAGATGCACGGGATCGGAAAAGCCGAGCTGGCCCAGCCGTTCGGCCAGTGCGCCATCCTGGCCCAGCGAGACAGGCGAGGCTGCACTGTCCGGCCCATCCAGCAGCGCGTCATACCGGCTTGCCACCCGTTCGGTGATCTCCGCCAGTTCGCCCAACAGGGCCGCGCCATCGGCAAGACCGTCCAGCCGGGCGACATTATCCAGCGCATCGCTATCAATTGGCAGGCTGTGCGTCTGCCGGTCCGCCACCATCTGCAGCCGATGCTCGATCTCGCGCAGCCGGTCATAGCTTTCGCCCAGAACCAGCGCGTCCTCGCCCGCGATGATCCCTTCATCCGCCAGCGCATCCAGCGCGGCGCGTGTGCCGCGCACCCGCAGGCTGGGCTTGCGCCCGCCATGGATCAGCTGATGGGTCTGGGCGAAAAATTCCACTTCGCGAATGCCGCCGCGCCCGCGCTTGACGTCAAAGCCCGGCCCCGGCGCCTGCGGCCCGCCATGGTGCGAGCGGATGCGCGCGGTCAGCCGCCGGATTTCCTCGATCGCCCCGAAATCGAGATTGCGCCGCCAGACGAAGGAGCGGATCTGGCGCAGAAATTCCTCGCCAGCCGCAATATCCCCCGCACAGGCCCGCGCGCGGATGAAGGCCGCCCGTTCCCACGCCAGCGCCAGCGATTCGTAATGGGAGAGCGCCGCATTGAAGGAAATCGCCAGGGGCGAAACTTCGGATGCCGGGCGCAGCCGCAGATCGACCCTGAAAACATAGCCATCCGCCGTCTGGCGCGAGAGCGTTTCCACCAGAGTGCGGGCAATGCGCTGCGCGGCTTCGCCCGGTTCGTCCCGCTCGCGCCGGGGCAGGGTCTGCGGATCGTAGAGCAGGATCGGGTCGATGTCGGAACTATAGTTCAACTCGCCCGCGCCATGCTTGCCCAGCGCCAGCGCGGTGAAGCCTGCCGGCTCTGCATCTTCCACCCGCGCACGGATCGCGGCGCCGATGGCCGCATCCATTGCCCGGTCAGCGAAAGAGGACAGTTCCGCCATCACCTGCGCCAGCGGGAAGGCCCCTGCCAGATCGCCGATGCCGAGCGCGACGGCCAGCCCCCATTTCTCGCGCCGCAAGGCCGTGGCGACATCCGGCGCGCCTTCGCCTGCAGCCTTGGCCCATGCCAGCGCATCCTCGCCCCTGCCCGCTTCAAGCAGGGCGACAAGCTGCGGCTGCCGGTCCAGACCCAGCGAGAGGAAGGGCGAATGCTTGCGGGCCCTTTCGAGCGCGGATTGCCAGGAACGTTCCATCGCCCCTTCCCTGCACTGCCGCGCCGGGGCGGGCAAGGGCGGGCAGGCCAGTGCCAGCGAACACGTGCCAAAGGACAGGTGCCAACGGACAGGTGCCAACGGACAGGCGCCAACGGACAGGCGCCAACGGACAGGCGCCAGCGGGCACCTGCTTGTGTCGCACCTTGCGCTCTGCCAAGGCTGGGGCGGTTCACGCATTCGAACAGGGTCCGCGATGCTACGCTTTCTCCTACCCGCAGGTGCAGCCTTGTTGCTGGCCGGCTGTGCCACCACCGGAACCGAAGGATCGGGAATGGCCAAAGGCATGACCGATGTGGCGGCGATGGACATTCCCGATGTGGAACCCGCCCCGATCGACACGGCGCTGATCCGGGAAGTGACGAAAGTGCTCTCGTCCGACGAGTTCGAGGGCCGCTTCCCCGGCACGACGGGCGAAACCAAGACGCTGGACTATCTGGTGAAGCAGTTCACTGCCGCCGGGCTGCAGCCGGGCAACAAGGGCAGCTGGTTCCAGGACGTGCCTCTGGTGGAAATCACCGGGCGCGATTTCGGGCCGATGAAGGTCTCCGGGCGCGACCGGAGCTTCGACCTTGCGCATAATGCGGACTGGGTTGGCGTCACCTATCGCGAACAACCGCAGGTCGAGCTGAAGGACAGCGAGCTGGTCTTCGTCGGTTATGGCATCGTCGCGCCCGAAAAGGGCTGGAACGATTATGCCGGGGTGAACATGCGCGGGAAGACCGCCGTGATCCTGGTCAACGATCCGGACTGGCTGACCGATGGGCTGGAAGGCCCCTTCGGCGGTGCGGCAATGACCTATTACGGGCGCTGGACCTACAAGTTCGAGGAAGCCGCCCGGCAGGGCGCGGCCGCCGCGCTGATCGTGCACGACACCTTCCCCGCATCCTATGGCTGGAATGTGGTGCAGGAAGGCTGGACCGGCCCGCAGGCCTTTGCCGAACGCGCCGATGGCGGGGCCGGGCAGACCCTGATGAATGGCTGGCTGCAGAACGATGCCGCCAGAAAGCTGATGGAGGCCGCCGGCAAGGATCTGCACACGCTGGAAGGCGCGGCGATGCAGAAGGGGTTCAAGCCGGTGCCGCTGGGCCTGTCTGTCTCCACCGCCTTCGGCAACGACATCCGCCGCTATACCTCCAGGAACGTGATCGGCATATTGCCGGGCACCACGCGGCCCGACGAATTTGTGCTGCATTCCGCCCATTGGGACCATCTTGGCCATTGCACGTCCGACGATAAGGGCGACGACATCTGCAACGGCGCGATCGACAATGCGGCGGGCGTTGCCGCCATGGTCGCGCTGGCCAAGGCGCAGGCGCAATCCGGTCCAGCCCAGCGCAGCATGGCCTTTGTGGCGCTGACGGCAGAGGAGCAGGGCCTGCTGGGCAGCGAATATCTGGCGGCCAATCCGGTCTTCCCGCTCGACCATATCGTGGGCGGCCTGAATATCGACACGCCGCTGCTGGCCGGCCCGGCGCGCGATGTCAGCGTGATCGGCGGCGGCAAGAGCGAACTGGACGCCTTCCTTGCCAAGGTGCTGAAGAAGCAGGGCCGCACCGCCACGCCAGACCAGTCCCCGCAGGCGGGTTTCTATTACCGGTCGGACCATTTCAGCTTCGCCAAGCGCGGCGTGCCGATGCTCTATGTCGAAGGGGGCGAGGATTTCGTGGACGGCGGCCCCGCTGCTGGCGGCGCCTGGCAGGAACGCTACACGGCCAATGCCTATCACGCGGCGAATGACGAATTCGATCCCAAGTGGGACTTCGGATCGATGAAGCAGGACATGGAACTCTATTACATGATCGGGCGGATGCTGGCCGAAAGCTCTGCCTGGCCCAACTGGGTAGCAGGCGACGAATTCCGCCGTATCCGCGATGCCAGTTGCAAGAAGACCAAGGGCGGTTGCTGAGACAGATAATGACCTTTCGAATGCCTTCAGAATTCGCCCCGCAGGACTGGCTGTGGATCGGCTTTCCCCACGATCCGGTGGAATGGCCGGATTCGCTGCCGCGCGCGCAGGAACAGATCGCGGCCTTCGCCAGCGCCGTGGCTGAAAGCGGGCAGCAGGCGCGCTTGCTGGTGCGCAATGAGGAAAACGAGGCCCGCGCCCGCTCTCTGGTGAGCAGCGCCGTCACGGTGGAGCGGCGCGTCTATGGCGATGTGTGGCTGCGCGATACCGGCCCGCTGGTGGTGATGGACGAAAGCGGCAACCGCATTGCCCGGCGTTTCGGCTTCAACGGCTGGGGCGGCAAATATCTGATGGAGGGCGATCAGGAAATCGGCGCCGAAATCGCGCGCGATGCCGGGCTGGCCGTGGAAAGTTGCGACTGGATTCTGGAAGGCGGCGCGATCGACAATGACGGGACCGGCCTTGTCGTGACGACCGAGCAGGTGCTGCTCAACCCCAATCGCAACCCGCAGCTATCCCGCGCGGACATCGAAATGCGGCTGGCTCGCGACCTTGGCTTTGGCCGGGTGCTGTGGCTGGGCGACGGGCTGCTGAACGACCATACGGACGGCCATGTCGACAATCTGGCCCGCTTCGTGGCCCCGGGCGTGCTGGCCCTGCCGGTGGCCAGCGGGGCAAGCGATCCCAATGCCGCAGTCTATGACGATGCGCGGGCACGGGCGAAGGCCTTCGGACTGGAAGTACGCGACATTCCCTCGCCCGGCCTGGTCGGCGATGAAGATGCCGAACCGGCCAGCTACATGAACTTCGCCATCACTTCCAAGCTGGTGGTGGTGCCCACTTACGGCACGGCAATGGATGCCGAAGGCGTGGCGGCTGTGGCGGCCTGTTTCCCGGATCGCGAGACCATCGGCCTTCCCGCCGACGGTGTGCTGGCGGGCGGCGGCAGCTTCCACTGCGCCAGCCAGCAAATGCCCAGCGCCAGCGCCGGAAACGAGGCTTAACGCTTCATTAGGGCATTCGGGGCGAGAAAGCGTGCATGGCACGCGCGCTCGCCCTCGCTTACGACATGGCACCCGATCCGGTGGAAGTCCTCCGCCGCGTCGTGGTCTGGGGCTGCGCTTTGGCCCTGATTGCCGCAGGGCCTGCGCTTCCCGCGCTGTTCTAAGGCCCGGCTTTCCCCTTGCCTGCGCGTGCTGCCTCCGCCGCCGCACCTTCCTTGCCCAGCTTGAGCATATAGGCGCGGATCGATTCGGCCTGATTCTTCGTCAGCTGTTCGGAGAAGCTGGCCATGCCGTTGTCCTGCAAGGCACCGTCGATCACCACGGAACGCCACGCATCCGCGCTCAGCGCATATTGCGATCGGAACAGGTCCGGATTGGTCGGCCCGGCATGGCAGATGCTGCAATAGGTCAGATACCATTTCTGGCCTTCTTCCAGCTGGGCAGGCGTGAACTTCTCGTCGCTCACCGCGAAGGGCGGGGGCGTATAGGGCGGACGTTCCGGCAGCTTGGCCGTGCCGCCAACCTTGAACACCAGCAACTGGCCCGGCGGGGGCGGGGTTTCCATCCAGTCCGCCGGACGCGCCATGCCCATGGAGCCGCCGTAACCGGCCAGCACCGCGACATATTGCACGCCATTCACCCGGTAAGTGATCGGCCCGGCCATCACGCCCTGCCCGGCATTGAAGGTCCACAATTCCTTGCCGTTTCGCGCGTCATAGGCGTGGAACTGGCCATGGGCATCGCCCTGGAAAACCAGATTGCCGCCGGTCGCCAGCGTGCCGCCATTCCACGGCCATGGCCGCTCGACCTTCCATGCGGCCTTCTGCTTCACTGGATCCCACGCAACCAGCCAGCCCATGAAGGCGGCCTCGTGCTCCTGGCCCTTGGGCGGCGGGCCGCCCATATTGACGCCGGTGTTCCAGCGTCCGGGGTGGCGTTCGTAATTCACATTGTCCGACATCACGATGGGCGCGTGCATCGCCGGGATGTAGACCAGCCCGGTCTTGGGCGAATAACTCATCGGCATCCAGGCATGGGCGCCGAGGCCGGACGGATAGATCATGTAAGGCTTGTTGGCGAAACGCGCCTCGGGCTTTTCAACCGGGCGGCCAGTGACGAGGTCGATCTTCTCGGCCCAGTTCTGGGGAACGAAGTTCTCCGCGCTGATCAGCTTCCCGTTGCTGCGGTCGATCACATAGAAGAACCCGTTCTTCGGCGCCTGCATCAGCACCTTGCGCGGCTTCCCGTCGATGGTCAGATCCGCCAGCGTGATCTGCTGCGTGGCCGTGAAGTCCCAGGTCTCGCCCGGGTTCACCTGATAGTGCCACTTGTACTTGCCCGTATCCGGATCGAGCGCGAGGATCGAGGAGAGGAACAGATTGTCCCCCTTGCCTGCCGAGCGCGCGCGGTGGTTCCAGGGTGAACCATTGCCCACGCCCACGATCAGCTGGTTGAAATCGGCATCGTAGACCACCGAATCCCACACGGTGCCGCCGCCGCCCATTTCCCACCAATTGCCGTTCCAGGTCTTGCCTGCGAATTTGGCAAAGGCTTCATCCGAAGCGGCCCCGTCCGGCCCGTCGGCCGGATTGCCGGGCACGGTGTAGAACCGCCAGACCAGCTTGCCCGAATTGGCATCATAGGCGCTGACATAGCCGCGCACGCCCAGTTCGGCGCCCGAATTGCCGATGATGACCTTCCCGCGCACCACCCGCGGGGCCATGGTGATCGTATAGGGCTTCTTCTGGTCAACCGTGACGGTGGACCACAATTCCTTCCCGCTGGCCGCATCCAGCGCAATCAGCCGGCCGTCGATCGTGCCGACGAAGACCTTGCCTTCCCACACCGCGACACCGCGATTGACCACGTCGCAGCAGGCATGGACGCCCTTGGCGCCGATATTCTTCGGATCGTACTGCCACAGCACTTCGCCCGTATCGGCCTTGACGGCCATCACCTTTGACCATGCGGTGGAGAAATACATGATGCCATCCACCACGATGGGCGTGGCTTCCTGCCCGCGGTTGGTGTCCAGCTGCACGGCAAAGGCCAGCCCCAGCTTGCCCACATTACCGTCGTTCACATCTTCGAGCGGGGAGAAGCGCTGTTCGGCATAGGTGCGGCCATAGGACAGCCAGTTATCGGGATCGTCCTCAGCGGCAAGCAGCCGCTGCTCGTCGATTGCTCCGTTATCTGCCTGCTGGCTGCAGGCCGCAAGCAGGGCCAGTGCCGCTGCCGCCAATGCGCGCTTGAACATCCATCCTCCCGATCCCGGGGCGTTTCGCCCTTATGCGAGCGCACAATAGGCGGAACCACGCGGGCCGCAAGCGCCCGTTTTCACCGGGGGGAGTTCACAGGGGGGAGGTTGGCCCCGCCGGTCGGCCCGGCGGGGATTTCGCGATCAGTTGCGCAGGTCAGGCGCCTTGGCGCCTGCCACCAGCCGGGCAATCGCATCGTCGAGCGAGAGGAATTCCTGCTGCTGTTCACCCAGCGTACGCATGGCAACAGTGCCTTCATCGGCTTCGCGCTTACCCACCACCAGCAGGTGCGGAACCTTGGCCACGGAATGTTCGCGCACCTTGTAGTTGATCTTCTCGTTACGAAGATCGGTTTCCACGCGAATGCCCGCGGCCTTCAGCTTCGCTTCCACATCGCGGGCATAATCGTCCGCATCGGAAACGATGGTGGCCACCACGGCCTGCACCGGGGCCAGCCACAGGGGCATGCGACCGGCGAAATGCTCGATCAGGATGCCGATAAAGCGTTCATAGGAACCGAAGATCGCGCGGTGCAGCATCACCGGACGATGGCGTTCGCCATCCTCGGCAATGTAGCTGGCATCGAGACGTTCGGGCAGCACGCGGTCCGACTGGATCGTGCCCACCTGCCAGGTGCGGCCGATGGCGTCGGTCAGGTGCCATTCCAGCTTGGGCGCATAGAAGGCGCCTTCGCCCGGCAGTTCTTCCCATCCATATTCCTCGGTGTTCAGGCCTGCAGCGGCGACCGCGTTGCGCAGTTCGTTTTCCGCCTGATCCCACATCTCGTCCGTGCCGAAACGCTGTTCCGGACGCAGGGCGAGCTTGATCGAATAGGTGAAGCCGAAGTGCTTGTAGACCCGGTCCGCCAGCTGGCAGAACTTCTGCACTTCGTGGACGATCTGGTCTTCACGGCAGAAGATATGCGCATCGTCCTGCGTGAACTGGCGCACGCGCATCAGCCCGTGCAGCGCGCCATGCGGTTCGTTGCGGTGGCAGCAGCCATTTTCGTAAATGCGCAGCGGCAGGTCGCGATAGCTTTTGATGCCCTGCTTGAAGATCAGCACGTGGGCCGGGCAGTTCATCGGCTTCAGCGCCATCCAGTCCGCATCGCCCGAGATGATCGGCCCTTCGTCATCCACGTTGGGAACTTCGTCGGGGATGACGAACATGTTCTCGCGATATTTGCCCCAGTGGCCGGACTGTTCCCACTGGCGGGCGTCCATCACCTGCGGCGTCTTGACTTCGCGATAGCCGGAATCGTCGATCGCGCGGCGCATATAGGCTTCCAGCTCGCGCCAGATGAGATAGCCCTTGGGGTGCCAGAACACCGAACCATGGGCTTCGGCCTGGAGGTGGAACAGGTCCATTTCCTGGCCCAGCTTGCGATGGTCGCGCTTGGCGGCTTCTTCCAGCCGCGTCAGATGCGCGTCGAGCTGCTTCTTGTTCAGCCAGCCGGTGCCGTAGATGCGGCTGAGCATCGCGTTCTTCTGGTCGCCGCGCCAATAGGCGCCCGAAACGCGGGTCAGCTTGAAGGCCGCCGGGTCCAGCTTGCCGGTGGAGGCAAGGTGCGGCCCGCGGCACATGTCCAGCCAGTCATCGCCCGACCAGTAGACCGAAAGTTCCTCGTTCTCGGGCAGTTCGGCGGCCCATTCGGCCTTGAAGCTTTCGCCCTGCTGCTTCCAGCGGCTGATCAGTTGTTCGCGGCTCCACACTTCGCGGCGCAGCGGCTTGTCCGCCGCGATGATCTTGCGCATCTCTGCCTCGATCGCCGGAAGATCCTCATCCGTGAAGGGCCGGTCTTTCGGGGCGAAATCATAATAAAAACCATCGTCGGTCGACGGGCCGAACGTGATCTGCGTGCCGGGAAACAGGCTCTGCACCGCTTCGGCCAGAATATGCGCGAAATCGTGGCGGGCCAGTTCAAGCGCCTCTGCCTCGTCGCGCGACGTGACCAGCGCGAGCTGCGCATCGCCCGTGAAGGGCCGGGTAATATCGACCAGTTCGCCATCCACGCGCGCGGCCAGCGCTGCCTTGGCAAGGCCCGGCCCGATGGCCGCGGCAACATCCGCCGGGGTGGACCCGACCGGCATTTCGCGAACCGAACCGTCAGGCAGGCTGATCTTCAACATCTCGCTCATCGAACCCGTCTTTCATTCCAGTGGGGGCGCCATGGCAGAATTGGCCGTGCGCGCAAAGGCCCGGCGTCATTCGGATCGGCAAGGTTCGGGAGGGAGACGCCGCACCGCCCGAACCCGGGCGGCGGCACGCTTCGTTAGGCGACCGCCCGCCCCCGGGAAACCCGGGTGGTGGTGGTAGTCAGCGGCGTGAGACAATTTTGCGTCATCGGCGCCCATATAGGCAAACTTCGCAAGAAAGTCACTAAGTTGCCCAACCGGCACAAGGCAGTGCCCCGAGGCAGAATTTCTCAACCTTTTCCACCTATGCCGAAGCTCAGTTCTCAATCGCATGGCTTGGCCATTTTTCAGCCGGAACGCTCGGGGCAGGGGGAATAGCTGATGTGGCATTTGTGGCGGATGGGCCCCTTGCGCGCATACCGCTGGATCTTCGGGTCGCTCGAACGGCGGCTTTCCGGTGCGCTGATGCTGATCGTGGTTGCCGCCGCGGCTCTGCAGATCGTTTCGGACGAACGCGCGATCACCCTGCGCGAAGAGAGCGAAGCCATGCGCATCGCCTCCGAAAATTCAGAACATGCAGGCGAACTGATTCGCTCGGTCGCCGATTTTCACATGCAGTCGCATTTTGCGCTCATGCCCAACCGGCCCGATAATTCCGAAGCCGTGCTGACCGATACGGCAGTGCGCATCGACCAGCAGATCACGGCGCTGCGCCTCAACGGCGTCGAGCTCTTCAGATTGCCGCAGCACACTTCTGCCTTCGACGATCTGGGCAAGCTGGTGGAGGACATCCGGCTTGAAGCCTCGCTGGGCGGCCGCGATCTGGCGCTGCTGGTTTCCATCGAAGCGCGCACAGCGCAGATGCAGACACTGGCCCGCGCGATCGAAGCGAAGCTCGATAAGGAACGCGACCGCGCATATTCCCAGATCAGCGCCTCCACCTATGGCTGGCATACACAGATCAGCGTCATCGGCATTCTGATGATGGTGCTCGCTCTGGTGATCCTGGCCGATCTGATCGCCAATATCCTGCCTGCCCTGCGGCGGATCAACCTGATCATCCGCCGCCTTGCCAGCGGCGATCTCGACGTTGAAATCGGGCACTTCGCGCTCAAGGAGCTGGCCGCCCTCGCCGGGCCGCTGGAAACCTTCCGCCGCAACGCGCTGGCAGTGCAGAACCTTGCCTATACCGATCCCGCCACCGGCCTGCCCAATCGCAGATCCTTCATGGAACTGGCCTGCGCCCGGCTGGATGCCGGGCCGCGCAACGGTGAAACCGGACTGGCGGTGATGGTCGCCGACGTCGATAACTTCAAACATGTGAATGACGATTACGGCCACGCCTGCGGCGATCTGCTGGTGCGGCTGGCTGGCGAGCGGATGCAGGCTGTGCTGGGCGAACACGCCATCGTCGGCCGCTCGGGCGGCGACGAGTTCGTGATCTGCGCGCCGTTTTACGACACTGCCTCGGCCTATGCCGTTGGCGCCCGGCTCGTCACTGCCATGCGCGAGCCGTTCGACCTTGGCGGCTTCATGGTCACGATTTCCATTTCGCTCGGCCTGGCAGAGGCGGAAGGGCAAACCGGCGAGGCGGCTGTGCATAATCTGCTCAACCGCGCGGACCTGGCGCTCTATGCCTCCAAGAACAACGGCCGCAACCGTGCATCGTCCTACACAGCGGCACTCGAAAACGAACGCGAGGCAGATCGCGGGCTGGAACGCGACCTCGCCTCTGCTTTCGAACGCGGCCAGTTGCGCATGGTCTACCAGCCGATCCACGCGAATGTCGAACGCGAGGACGAGGTGGAGGCGCTGGTGCGCTGGACCCATCCTCAACTCGGCGAAATATCGCCTTCGCGCTTCATCCCAGCCGCCGAACGCTCCAACCAGATCGTCCGCCTGGGAAGCTGGATCATCGAACGTTCGCTGGCAGACCTTGCGGGGTGGCCGGGCCTTTCGATGAGCCTCAACATCTCCTCGCTGCAATTGCAGCAGGAAGGGTTCGTCGGCTTCCTGATGCGCTGTTGCCGCAAGCACAATATCACGCCGCGGCGCGTGATCCTGGAAGTGACGGAATCGCTTTCCATCGAACGCAATACCCGCGCGCTGATGACGCTCAACCTGCTGCGCAATGCCGGCTTCCGCATCGCGCTCGACGATTTCGGCACCGGCTATTCCTCGCTTTGTCTGATGAAGACGTTCAAGTTCGATCGGCTCAAGCTGGATCGCAGCCTGATCGCCGATCTGGGCAAGGATCCCACGTCTCAGGCTGTGTTCGATGCCGCCGTAACCATGGCGCTGAAGATCGGCGCCGAAGTGGTCGCCGAGGGGATCAGCGACGAGGAGCTGGTGGAACCCGTTCGCCGCGCTGGCTGCACCCACATGCAGGGTTTCCATTACAGCCGCCCCATCGAGCCGCATGAAGTGCCGCCCTATTTCGCCCGCATGCATGAGGAACGGCGGCGCGTGGCCTGAAGCCACCACTGCGCGGGCCATCACCCTCTCAGCCAGCCTATCGGCACGCATCACGAAATCTCACGCCCATCATGTCAAGGGCGCTTGACAACACGCCCGCCTTGGTCAATGTTCCTTTACATATTTACAAGGAAACTTGACCATGCGCAGCAAATCACCCGCCGTTCGCCGTTACCTCCGCCGCCTCACCATGATGATGGCGGCCTATGTCGTGCTGATCTTCGCGGCGGGCTATCTGTTCCGGCACGATCCACCACAGGGCCCGCTTGCATATGCACTGGCGCTGGCGCCCGCCCTGCCGATCATCGGGGTAATCTGGTCCGTCATGCGGCTGCTGGCGGAAGAGACTGACGAATATATGCGCATGCTGTTCGTGAGACAGAGCCTGTTCGCCACCGGCTTCTGCCTCACCATCATGACGGGGTGGGAATTCCTGCAGAATTACGAACTGGTTTCGCAGGGGACGCACGGTTTCGGCGCAACCTTCATCTGGTTCGTGGGGCTGGGCATCGGTGCGATCCTCAACAATGTCAGTCTTCATACCGAGGCGCGGCAGTGAAGAACCGGCTCAAGATTCTGCGCGCGGAACGCAGCTGGAGCCAGCAGGATCTTGCCACCCGGCTCGATGTTTCCCGTCAGAGCGTGAACGCCATCGAGACCGGGAAATATGACCCTTCCCTGCCGCTGGCCTTCCGGATTGCCGATCTGTTCGGCCTGTCGATCGAGGAGATCTTCCTGCGTGATTGAGCACCCCATGCCCCTTGCCGATTGCAGACCGCCGGACCACATTGCCGCAGATGAGCGAAACACGCTTCCACGTTCTGCCCGATAGCCTCGCAACCAATGGCCGGCGGATCGCCTTCCGCAAGACGGAGGGCATTGGCCCCACGCTGGTTTTCCTGCCGGGCTACATGTCCGACATGGCAGGCAGCAAGGCGACTGCCCTGTTCGACTGGGCCATAAGCCAAGATCGCGCTTGCCTGCTGCTGGATTATTCCGGCTGCGGAGAAAGCGAAGGCACCTTCTCCAACGGGACGCTCTCCCGCTGGCGGGACGAAGTGCTGGCCCTGCTCGAAGCGGAGACGCAGGGGCCGGTCGTGCTGGTCGGTTCATCCATGGGCGGCTGGTTGATGCTGCTTTGCGGGTTGCAACTGGGCAACAGGCTTGCCGGACTGGTGGGCATCGCCGCCGCGCCGGACTTCACCCAATGGGGTTACGATCCGGACCAGAAGGCGCTGCTGGCGGCAGGCGAAACCCTTCTGGAAGACAATCCCTATGGCCCCGAGCCAACCCCCACCCATGCCGCGTTCTGGCAGGATGGGCAGGCCCTGCTGCTGCTGGAAAGCGAGATCGCGCTCGATTGCCCGGTCCGCCTGCTGCACGGGCAGGCGGATGAGGACGTGCCCTGGACCATCGCGCTGCAACTGGCGGAGCGCTTGCGTTCAGACGATGTGCAGGTGGTGCTGGTCAAGGACGGCGACCATCGCCTCTCGCGCGAGGCGGATATCGCCCTGCTGTTGCGAACCGTCGACGCGCTCAGCCGGACCGTCGCCCCATGATTGCTGCCGCCTTCCTTTTCCCCCTTCTCGCTCAGGCCGCCGCACCGGACATCGCCGAGTTCAGCACTTACCAGATTCCGCCTACGCTGGAGCAGGACCGCCTGACCGTGTGCCTCGATCAGGCGCGTAACGATCCATCGACTGCCATCGTTACCGCCAGTGCCTGGCTCGGCGAAGCGCTCGATGCAGAACGCAGCTTTCCCCAGCAATGCCTGGGCATCGCTTACACCCGCCTGCTGCGCTGGAAGGCCGCGGAAGACGCATTCCTTGGCGCTCGTGCGGACGTGCCGGAAACCAACCCCGCCCAGCGCGGAAGGTTCGCCGCCATGGCGGGCAATTCGGCGCTGGCCGAAGGCCGCTATGACGATGCGCTGACCGATCTTGGCTTTGCCTCTGGCGATGCGGCCTCCGCCGGGGATGCAATGCTGGCGGGCGACATCCAGATCGACCGCGCCCGCGCGCTGGTGGGGCTGGGCCGCGCTGCAGAAGCTGCTGCCGCCCTTGCCGATGCCCGGCGCGATTCCCCGCAGAATTCCGATGGCTGGTTGCTTTCCGCGACCCTTTCGCGCCGCGATGGCGATCTGGAAAGCGCCCAGGCGCAGATCCAGACTGCCGCAGGGCTGGACCCGGTTAATCCCGCAATTGGGCTGGAAGCCGGGGTGATTGCCGCCCTTTCCGGCAGGGACGATGCCGCACGCAAGAGCTGGCAATCGGTCGTCCAAACTTCTCCCGACAGCGCGGAAGCGCAGACCGCGCGCGACTATCTGGCTCAATTGAATGAAGCGCCTGCCCCGGCAGCGGCCGCAACCGGCGCCGATCCGGCCAACGAAGGAACCGGTGGATGATCCCCCTTTCCGTCCTCGACCTTGTTCCCATCCGCGAAGGCAGCGGTGTGTCAGAAGCTCTGGCTGAGGCCGCACGCTATGCCCAGGCTGCCGAAGCAGCGGGCTACAAAAGGTTCTGGGTGGCCGAACATCACGCGACAGAGGGCGTGGCGGGCGGTGCGGCATCGGTGGTGCTGGCCCATATCGGCAACGCGACAAACACCATCCGCATCGGTTCGGGCGGGATCATGCTGCCCAATCACAATCCCTTCGTGATCGCGGAACAGTTCGGCACGCTGGATGCGCTGTTTCCCGGCCGGGTCGATCTGGGGCTGGGCCGCGCGCCCGGTGCAGGCGGGCGGATCGCACAGGCCCTGCGCAAGGATCTGATGGCCGCTGCCGAGAGTTTCCCGCAAGATGTGGTGGAACTGCGCGCCTTGCTGACCGGCGATCTGGAATTGCCGATCCGCGCCACGCCCGGCCTTGGCGCTCAGGTTGAAATGTGGATGCTGGGATCAAGCCTGTTCGGCGCGCAGCTCGCCGCCCATCTGGGCCTGCCCTATGCCTTTGCCAGCCATTTCGCGCCCGATCATCTGGACGCGGCGCTGGCACTCTATCGCCGCAATTTCCGCCCCTCCCCGGCGCTGGATCGCCCCTATGCCATGGCGGCGATGACCGTTATCGCGGCAGAAACCGATGCCGATGCCGAACTGCTCGCCTCCTCGCAGGACCAGTCCTTCGTGAGGCTACGCAGCGGCGATCCTGGCAAGCTTCCCCCGCCCCTGCCCGGCTATCGGGCCACTCTGCCGCCCCCGGCGCTGGCCATGCTGGAACATATGGGCGTTGCCCGCGCGGTGGGAGGGCGCGCCACAGTGCGCGAGGCAATCCTGCGCTTTGCCGAGCGTACGCAGGCCGACGAACTGATCCTGTCCGGCGCGACTTACGATCCCGATGCCCGTATCCGATCGCTGCAAGTCACCATGGAGGCCCTGAAGGAATAGGCGGGAAACGCCCGTGCCGCCTTGAACAGCCCGGATTGCAGCGTTAGGATCAAATGAAACCAATTGCCGTAAGATAATTTCATGCCGGCGCAAGTCCGGCCCCGAGAGGAGCAAGCGATGGCCCCGTCGCGTTCGAAGGCAAAATCCAAGCATTCCAAAACCGCCGACCCGGCATCACAGCGCCCCGCAAGCGACCCGCTGGCCGATGCAATCGCCAGAGCGCTGGCGGAATCGGTCCTGCCCGGCGACACGCCGCTTGGCGCAGAACGGCTGGCCGAAGCGGCGGACTTCCTGCTGGAGACAGCGCAGCAGCGCGCGCCCGAAAAGCCTTCCATCGCCATCCGTTCCGGCGCGGACGGGCACCGCACAATGGCCATAGCCGTCATCAATGACGACATGCCCTTCCTGGTCGATTCGGTCGCGGCGGCCATCGCGGCACAGGGCCTTGCCATCGATCAGCTGATCCACCCGGTGATGACCGCGCAGCGCGCCGAAGACGGCCAGCTGATCGCATATCCGGAAGACGATTCCGCCGGGCAACGCGAATCGCTGATCTATGTCGAAACCACCCGGGTCGACGCGCGCCAGCGCCGGGTTCTGGCCGAAGCGCTGGAAGATACGCTGGCCGATGTGCGCGCCGCCGTTGCCGACTGGCCTCGCATGCAGGCGCTGATCCAGGCCGACGCCGAAACACTGGCCGATGGCGAAGGCGCCGAACTGCTGCGTTGGCTGGGCAGCGGCATGCTGACCCAGCTTGGCCACGTCACCCGCAGGCGCGATGGCGGCAATTCGAGCCTGCTGGGCATCTGCCGCCGCTCCGCCCGCGCAATCCTGGCCGATGCGACGTATGAGCGGGCCTTCGCCCGGTTCGACGAAGCAAATGCTACCGGCGCTATCCGTGCTCCGCTGGTGGTAAAGGCAAACCGCCTTGCCCGCGTGCATCGCAACGTGCCGCTGGACCTGTTCATCGTTCCGGTGATCGAGAACGGCAAGGTCGAGGCGCTGTCCGTCCACGCCGGCATCTGGACCAGCGCCGCGCTGGCCGCCACGCCCGACAGTGTACCGCGCCTGCGCCTGCAAATGAGCCGCCTGCTGGAGCGGTTGCATTTCGAACCCAACGATCATGACGGCAAGAGCCTGGCCCACGCCTTTGCCACCCTGCCACATGATGTGGTGATCGGCTTTTCGGACGAAGCAGTGGAGCGTGTCATCACCACCATGATGGCGCTGGTGGACCGCCCCCGTCCGCGCGTGGCCATCGTGCCCGCCGCGCTGGAACGGCATTTGTTCGCCTTCGTCTGGTTCCCGCGCGACATGTTGTCCACCGCTGTGCGCCTGCGCATCCAGTCCATGCTGGAAGCGGAAACCGGCGGCGACGTGCTGGACTGGAGCCTTGCGGTGGAGGGCGGCAATCTCGTCACCCTGCGCGTGCTGATCGACATCCGCGACAGTTCCGCCACCGTCCCCGACGAAGCTCTGCTGGACAGCAGGCTGCAGGCCATGCTGCGCGGCTGGACCGAGGCAGTAGAGAACGAACTGGCCCAGTTCGAGGAACCGGGCCGCGCCGCCGCGCTCGCCGCGCGCTATGCCGAAACGTTTCCGCCTGCCTATCATGCCGATTACGGCCCGGCAGAGGCCGCGCGCGACATCCTGCGCCTGCGCGCACTGCAAAATGCCGAGCCGCCCCATGCCGAAGGGCGCAGTGCCCGGCTCTATCGACGCGAGGGGGATGACAATTCCCGCCTGCGCCTGAAGCTCTATCAGCTTGGCGGCTCGCTGCCCCTGTCGGATGCCGTGCCTGCGCTGGAGAATTTCGGCTTCCGCGTGGTGTCGGAAGTGCCCACCGCGCTGGAAGGCGGGCGGCTGGCCACGGTCCACGACTTCACGCTGGCCCTTGCAGCGGGCGACGATGCCGAAAAGATCATGGCCCGGGCCGAGGCCGTGGAAGAGGCGATTTCCGCCGTGCTGAACGGCAGCGCGGAAAACGACGTGTTCAACCGGCTGACCGTGGGCGTGGCTTTGTCCGCCCGTGATGCGGACCTGCTGCGCGCCTTCTATCGCTATCTGCGGCAGACTGGGGTCAGTTACACAATCTACACTGTGGTGGACGCACTTGGCCGCGCGCCCGATGTCACCCGCGCATTGATCGCCCTGTTCGAAGCGCAGCACGATCCCGCTTTCAAGGGCAATCGCCAGAACGCTGCCGCCGCTGCCGAAGAAGCGATCCGCGATGGGCTGACCCGGGTCGAAGCAATCAATGATGACCGGCTGCTGAGGCTCTACCATTCCGTGCTGGGAGCGGTGCTGCGTACCAATGCCTTCAGCCATGCGAGCGACGAGGCGCTGGCCTTCAAGCTCGATTCCGCCGCAGTGCCGGGCCTGCCCCGGCCGGTGCCATGGCGCGAGATCTGGGTCTATTCGCGCCGGCTGGAAGGCATCCATCTGCGCGCCGGCCCGGTGGCGCGCGGCGGCATCCGCTGGTCGGACCGGCGCGACGATTTCCGCACGGAAATTCTGGGCCTGATGAAGGCACAGCGCGTGAAGAACGCCGTGATCGTGCCAACCGGGGCCAAGGGCGGCTTCTATCCCAAGCAATTGCCCGATCCCCGCCGTGACCGGGACGCATGGGCGGCAGAGGGCAAGGCAAGCTATCAGATCTTCATCCGCAGCCTGCTGTCGCTGACCGACAATATCGTGAACGAAAAGGTGGTCCATCCGGCAGGCGTCGTGGTGCGCGATGGCGACGATCCCTATTTCGTGGTCGCGGCAGACAAGGGCACCGCCAGTTTTTCCGACACGGCCAACGCACTGGCGGAAGAGCGCGATTTCTGGCTGGACGATGCCTTCGCCAGCGGCGGCAGCCATGGCTATGATCACAAGGCCATGGGCATCACCGCGCGCGGTGCGTGGCTTTCCGTCCAGCGCCACTTCCTGGAACTGGGTGTGGACGTTCAGGAAGAGCCGGTGCGTGTGGTGGGCTGCGGCGACATGTCGGGCGACGTGTTCGGCAATGGCATGCTGCTGTCCAAGTCAATCAAGCTGGTTGCCGCATTCGACCATCGCCACATCTTCATCGACCCCGATCCGGATCCGGCGAAGAGCTGGAAGGAACGCAAGCGCATGTTCGGCCTGCCGCGCTCAAGCTGGGACGATTACGACAAGGCGCTGATCTCCACCGGCGGCGGGGTCTTCCCGCGCGGGATGAAGAGCATTCCGCTATCACCCGAAGCGCAAGCAGCGCTGGGCATCAATGCCAGCCAGATCGACCCGGAAAGCCTGATCTCCGCCATCCTCAAGGCGCCAGTGGACCTGCTGTGGTTCGGCGGTATCGGCACCTATGTGAAGGCATCGGGCGAAAACAACGTGGCCGTCGGCGATCCGGCGAACGACATGCTGCGCGTGGACGGACGGGACATTCGCGCCCGGGTGATCGGCGAAGGTGCCAATCTGGGTTGCACGCAGGCTGGCCGCATCGAATTCGCTTTGCGCGGCAATGGCGGACATGGCGGCCGGATCAATACCGACTTCATCGACAATTCCGCCGGGGTCGATTGTTCCGACAATGAAGTGAATATCAAGATCGCATTCGCAGCGGCAAAGCGCACCGGCAAGCTGAGCGAGAAACGGCGCGATACCTTGCTGACCGAGATGACCGACGATGTCTCGGCCATCGTGCTGGAAGATAACCGGCTGCAGGCGCTGGGCCTTTCAATCGCTCAGGCGGGCGGAGCGGCGGCCATGCCATCCTACCTTCGGGTGATCGACAAGCTGGAGGAACTCGGTCAGCTTGACCGGAAGACCGAAGGCCTTGCCGATAACGAAACGCTCGCCCGCCGCGCAGCCGACGGACAGGGACTGACCCGGCCGGAACTGGCCGTGCTGCTGTCCAGCTGCAAGCTGGCCCTGCAAAGCGCGATCGAACAGAGCGTGCTGGCCGATGACGACTTGCTGGAACCCACGCTGATCGCGGCCTTCCCCGGCCCGATGCAGGACAAGTTCCGCAAGCAGATCCTTGGCCATCGGCTGCGGCGGGAAATCATCGCCACAAAGCTGGCCAATCGCATCGTCAACCGCATGGGGCTGATCCACCCCTTCGAACTGGCCGAGGAAGAAGGCGCCCCGCTGGAACAGATCGCCGCCGCCTTCGCCGGTGCGGAGGCGCTGTTCGGCATGGGCGCCATCTGGAAGCGGATCGAAACCGCCCCCATGCCCGAAGGCGCAAGGCTGAAGCTGTTCGACCGTGCCGCCGCCGCCCTGACCGACCACATGGCCGATCTGCTGCGCGCCGGTAAGGGATCGCTGCGCCCGTCGAGACTGGTGGAGGAATTGGGCAAGGGCGTCAGCGCCCTGTCCGGCGCGGCGGACAGGCTGCTCGCCACCGAAGCGCTTGCCCTTTCGGCGCGGATGCAGAACGCCTTCATCGACGCTGGCGCCCCGCCAAAAGAAGCCGCATCCGTCGCCCATCTCTACGATCTGGACGGTGCGATCGGCCTTGCATTGCTGGCGCGCGGCAGCGGCACCGATACGCTGGAGCTGACCCGCGCCTTCATCGATCTGGGCGCAAGGCTGGGGCTGGACTGGGCGCAGCAGACAGCCGCGCGGATGAGCCCTTCCGACCCATGGGAGCGTCTGCTGGTGAACGGCCTCGCCCGCGATTTCCAGCATATGCGGCTGGATTTCCTGCGCCGGGCGATGGGCCGCAAATCCGGGCCGGTAGCGGCGGTGGAAAGCTGGGCGCAGGCGCAGGAACCTGCCATCGCCCAGTTCCGCAACGCCGTGGCCCGTGCGCGCGCCGCCGTGCCTGCAACCCCAGCCATGCTCGCCCAGATTGCCAGCCAGGGGCGCAACCTGTTGGCGCGCTGATTCCGCACACCCCGGCGCAAACGCAAAACTATATGCGCCGGGTGCACTTGAGGCGGGGCTGGCGAATATGCGAAGGGCCGGACCATGGCATATGACGTAATCATAGTGGGCACGGGCCACGGCGGGGCGCAGGCGGCAATCGCACTGCGCCAGCAGGGCTTCGAAGGATCGATCCTGATGTTGGGGCGCGACAGCCAGCCCCCCTATGAACGGCCGCCCTTGTCCAAGGAATATCTCTCGCGAGAGAAGCCGTTGGAACGCATCCTGATCCGGCCCCCGCAGTTCTGGGGCGACAAGAATGTCGAACTGAAGCTGGGCGCCACAGTGACCGAAGTCGATCCCGCCGCGCATGAGGTGATACTGGCCGACGGCACGCACCTTGGCTACGGATCGCTGATCTGGGCCACGGGCGGCGATCCGCGCCGCCTTTCTTGCCCCGGCGCCGACCTCGCGGGCATCCATTACGTGCGCGACCTTGCCGATGCGGACCAGATGATGGCCGAACTGGACGGCGGGGCAAAACGGGTCGCCGTGATCGGCGGCGGCTATATCGGGCTGGAAGCAGCCGCCGTGCTGACCAAGTTCGGCTGCGATGTGACCCTGCTGGAAGCCCTGCCCCGCGTGCTGGCGCGCGTTGCGGGCGAAGATTTGTCCCGCTTCTACGAGGCGGAACACCGCGCCCATGGCGTGGACCTGCGCACCGAGACCATGGTCGAGGCCATCGAAGGCGACGGCACCCGCGTAACCGGCGTGAAGCTGGCCAGCGGCGAAATCGTCCCTGCCGAAATGGTGGTGGTCGGCATCGGCATCGTTCCGGCAGTCGGCCCGCTGATCGCAGCCGGGGCGGCAGGCGGCAACGGCGTGGATGTGGACGAATTCTGCCGCACCGCGCTGGAAGATGTCTATGCCATCGGCGATTGCGCCGCCCATGCGAACAGTTTCGCGGGCGGGGCGGTGATCCGGCTGGAAAGCGTACAGAACGCCAACGACATGGCGACCACGGCGGCAAAGGCGATCTGCGGCGAGCCCCAGCCCTATCACGCGTTGCCCTGGTTCTGGTCCAACCAGTACGATCTCAAGCTGCAGACTGCCGGCCTCAGCATGGGGCACGACACCACCGTACTGCGCGGCGATCCGGCCACGCGCAGTTTCAGCGTGGTCTATCTCAAGGAAGGCAAGGTCATCGCGCTCGACTGCGTCAATGCGATGAAGGACTATGTGCAGGGCAGGAAGCTGGTGGAAGCCGGCGCAAAGATCGCCCCGGAACTTCTGATGGATACGGCAACGCCGCTCAAGGAGATGCTGTAAGCGCGCCTTCCAGTTCCGACAGCGCCCAATGGGCCGCTTCGACGACTACTGGATCGGCATCGCCGGTCAGGGCGCGCACCTGCGCAGCCAACGCCTGATTGCCACTATTCCCGGCGGCGATCAGGCAATTGCGCACGAAGCGGTTGCGCCCGATGCGCTTGATCGGGCTGCCTGAGAATTTCGCACGGAAGGCAGCATCGTCCAGCGCCAGCAATTCGTCCAACCGCGGCTCCACCAGTTCCTCTCGCGGCAGGAAGGCGGCATTGCGGGCGGCCTGATCGGCAAACTTGTTCCACGGACACACGGCCAGACAATCATCGCAGCCATAGATGCGGTTGCCCAGTTGCTTGCGGAATTCCTGCGGGATCGGCCCCTTATGCTCGATAGTCAGATAAGAGATGCAGCGCCGCGCATCCAACCGATAGGGTGCAGGAAACGCCTCGGTCGGGCAGGCATCCTGACAGGCAGTGCAACTTCCGCAGCGATTGGAATGGGGCGCATCCGGGGCAAAGGGCAAGGTGCAATAGATCGCGCCCAGAAACAGCCAGCTGCCATGGGCGCGGCTGACGAGATTGGTGTGCTTGCCCTGCCAGCCCAGCCCGGCGGCCTCACCCAGCGGCTTTTCCATCACCGGGGCAGTATCGACGAAGACCTTGAGCTGAGCTTCCAGCCCCTGCTTTTCCGCTTCGGCCACCAGCCAGCGGGCAAGGGCCTTCAGCGCCTTCTTCACTACGTCGTGATAGTCCCGCCCCTGCGCGTATACGGAAATGCGGGCCTTTTCAGTGTCCCCTTCCAGTGCCAGCGGATCGTGCGGCGGGGCATAGGACATGCCCAGCGCGATCACGCTTTGCGCGCCCGGCCACATGCTTTGCGGCCCGCGCCGGACATCGGCGCGGTCGGCCATCCAGTCCATTTCGCCATGGAACCCGGCGGCCAGCCATTCATCCAGCCGTGCGGCGCGCTGCGGATCGTCCGCCGCCGGCGCAAAGCCGATGGCGGCAAAGCCCAGCCGCTTCGCTTCCGCGACCAGACGCGCCTTGAAGGAATCGAGGCTGGAATTAACCAAGTTCGCTGTTGCTCCTGTTCACTGGCGAGGGTTAACTCGCACACATGCAGACCGAGCTAGGCGAACCCCGACCGGCGGACAACCATGCAAGACCGCTGGCAATCGAAGCCCGCGGCCTGGTGAAGCGCTTCGACGGCACTCTGGCCGTCGACGGGGTGGACATTGCCGTCCCCGAAGGTGCGATCTACGGCATTCTCGGTCCGAACGGCGCGGGTAAGACCACCACCCTGCGCATGTTGCTGGGCATCATTGATCCCGATGAAGGCACCCGCCGTGTGCTGGGGCATGATCGCCCCCACGATGTCGCCCGGCTGATCGGCTATCTGCCTGAGGAACGCGGGCTGTATCCTTCCATGAAAGCCTATGAGGCAATCGCCTTCATGGGCGCCCTGCGCGGTGTGCCATTGAAGGAAGGGCGAGAACGGGGCCGCGAATTGCTGGAAGGCCATGGGTTGGGGCACGCGGCGGACCGCCAGATCCGGCAATTGTCCAAAGGCATGGCGCAGACGGTGCAATTGCTGGGCACGCTGGTCCACAAACCGAAGCTGGTTGTGCTGGACGAGCCGTTTTCCGGCCTCGACGCGCTCAATCAGGGCAAGCTGGAACAGATGATCCGCCGCCTTGCCGATGACGGTACTACGGTGATCTTCTCCACCCATGTCATCGCCCATGCCGAAAGGCTGTGCGAACAGATCGCGATCATCGCCGGGGGCAAAGTCCCCTTTGCCGGCCGGGTGGACGAAGCGCGGGATCGCATCCCCGCGCAGGTGCGGCTGGAAACCGCCCATGTGGACGGCCCGTGGCGCACGGCCCTGCCCGCAAATGCGCGGCATGAAGGCACCTTTTGGTATTTCGACCTGCCCGATACGGGCATCGAGCCACTGCTGCGCGCCCTGATCGAAGGGGAAGCGGGCATCCTTTCCCTTTCCATCGAACGTGCCGGCCTGCACGACGCATTTGTGGCTATCGCCGGAGAGGCCGCCGCACGCGCGCTGGAAGCCTCTCCCGAAGAGGAGGGCACGCGATCATGATTTCGGGCAGCACGGCAGGCCGCCTGTCCATCTGGCAGGCCGCCTTCGTCATCGCACGGCGCGATTTCGTGGCGATCCTGTTCAGCCGCGCCTTCATCTTCTTCCTGCTCGGCCCGCTGTTCCCGATAATCGTGGGCAGCCTTGCCGGCGGGATCGGCGAACAGGTGCAGCAGGAAACTGCCCGGCCTGAAATCGGCATCGCTATGGAAAGCGCCGATGTTGACCGGATGTTGGCCGCCTATGAAGATCTGGCGCCCAAGATCGGCCCGGCCATTCCCCGCATGGTGGAATTGAAGCGAATCAGTCCTGGCCAGACATTCGACGCGCGAGCCTATCTGGAAGAGACAAAGGGCAACATGGCGGGCATCGTCACCGGCACGCCCTCCGCACCTGAACTTACCGCCACGCAAGAGAGGCTGGACTGGTGGAAAGGCCCGGTGGGCCTGATCGCCGCACAGGCCCTGAAGCGCGCGCCCACGGAATTTCCGCCCGTAACGCTTACTGGCGTGGCCACCAGCGGGGCACGGGAAAAGCAGGGCCGCGTCGCCACCGCGCAGGTGGGGCAGACAGTGTTATTCCTGTTGATCATGCTGCTGGCCGGCATGGTGCTTTCCAACCTTGTCGAGGAAAAGGCGAACAAGATCATCGAAGTTCTGGCCGCCGCCATTCCGATGGATGCGGTGTTCCTGGGCAAGCTGTTTGCCATGCTGGCCGTATCGCTGGTGGGCATCGCTGTATGGGCCACCGTCATCGGCGGCCTGGTTGGCGTTGCAGGAATGCAGGAAACCCTGCCCGGCGGGTGGAATATCCAAGATCTGCCGACGCCGGGGGTGGGCTGGCCGCTCTTCTTCCTGTTCGGCGTGATCTATTTCTCCATGGGCTATCTGCTGCTCGGCTCCATCTTTCTGGCGATCGGCTCGATGGCCTCCACGGTCCGCGAGGTGCAGACCCTGTCCATGCCGGTGACCATGATGCAGGTGCTGGTGTTCTTCTTCTCCGCCCTGGCCCTGACGCAGACAGGCAAGCCCATGGAACTTGCCGCAATCGCCTTCCCGCTGAGTTCACCCTTCGCCATGCTGGCCCGCGCCGCGACCGACGATGCCTTGTGGCCGCATTTCGCGGCGCTCGCGTGGCAGGCCGTGGCGGTCGCGCTCTTCATCAAGGCCGGATCGGCACTGTTCCGCAGGCGCGTCATGAAATCGGGTCCGCAGCACGGCAACAAGCGGCGGCGCGGTCTGCTGACGATCGTAAGGGGAAGGGCAATGCCGGGCGGATAGGTGCAACCCTTTCGCCATTCGCGCGTTGGCATGATAGGATAAGCCGAGTTTGGAGAGGCACATGAACCAGCATCTCACCCCATCGCGCAGAACGTTGCTCGGCTGGCTCGGCGGCGCCGTTTCGCTCACCGCCCTTTCCGGCGCCGGCCCCGCATTCGCGGCGGGCTATCGCGTAACTCATACCGACGCAGAATGGCGCAAGCTGCTGGACCGGCAAGCCTATGACGTGCTGCGCCAGGAAGCGACCGAGCGACCGTTCACCTCGCCGCTCAACAAGGAACATCGCAAGGGCACTTTTCTGTGCAAGGGCTGCGACAACGAACTCTATTCGAGCGAGACCAAGTTCGAAAGCGGCACCGGCTGGCCCAGCTTCTGGAAGCCGCTTGCGGGGGCGGTTGGCACTTCTACCGACAACAAGATCGGCTATCCACGGACGGAAGTGCATTGCGCCGATTGCGGCGGCCATCTTGGCCATGTGTTCCGTGACGGGCCGAAGCCCACCGGCCTGCGTTACTGCATGAACGGCGTGGCGATGAAGTTCCGGCCTGCCTGACCGGGCCTATCTGACCCGATACAAGCGCAAGGCCGCATTACCCAGATTCGGCACCGGCTCCAGCCAGGGCGGCGGATTGCCTGCAAAAATACGATCGGCCAGATTATCCTCGCCCATATTCGCATAGGCCGCGAGATCTGGAGAACTGGTGCACGTCACCACATACTTCGCGTGATTGGCACGGATGAGCGTTTCCGCCTGATCGATCGGCCCGCCAAAGGCACGGAATACTTCAAGCATCTTGGCCTGATTGCGATGATAGCCGCCCATCACCACGCTGTGCGGCGTCCGCGCGACGATCTGCGCACTGAGGTCCAGTGAAGCGAACATCATCGATGGCGGGATTTCGCGCAATCGATCTATGCTGCATTCGCCATCCATTCCCAGCTTGGGATGAGTTACCAGAGTGTAGCTGACCTTGGCATCGAACGGCTTTGCCGTAGCAGTGACCAGCGCAGGGGTAACCAGCACGAAGCAAATCACGGTTGCGATCACCCGCTTGACCGTACCGCCCAGCGCCTGTGCCCGTGGGAGTAGCGTTGCAAGCAGCAGCGCGGAAAATGGCAGAGTCAGCAATTGGGCCGTAATCGCCGCCCGCATGACAAGCAGGGCGACCACCGCGGCAGCCAGTGTCGCAAGGGTGAGAAATATCCATTTCTGCCAGTAATCGGTGCCCCGCCAACGTTCCCGCGCCAGGCGGACGCCAAGGGCAATGAGCACGAAATCCGCAACCAGCATGACCGCAACTGAAGGGATCTGCCGCCAGAGAGGCGCCGATTCCATCAGATAATTGAACCAGTTTGCCTTCAATACCGGATCAAGCACCGACATGGGCGAAATCGCGCAAATACCCAGTGGCAGCAGCATGGCAGGCGCGGCCACAAGCGGAATCGGAAGCAGTGCAAGCAAACGTCCCGTCTTGCCACCTTGCGCAGGCATTATGCGCGCACCCGCTGCCGCAAGCGCACTGGCGCCAAAGGCAAGAAAATGCGGCCAGCTAAGCATGTCGCAATAGGGCGTAGCGACATCCGACAGCGGCCGCAGAACCAGGAACAACACCGGCCCACCGATAGCCAGCCCTAGAAGATAGCCCTCATATTCGCGCGCACGATCCAGCCAGTAGCGGACGGCATAAAGGCCGCCGATTGCCGCAACCATCGGCATGCCTTCCACCGAGATGAAGAGAAGCACAGCCGCAAGAAAACCCGCCACAAATGCCTGCCGATACCCTGTTCGGATCATCAGCCAGACGATCGTCAGCATGGCAGTCGCCTGCCATCCGTGGTGATCGATCCGCATCGGCATGTAATTGAAGCTGAGCAGCGGCATCAGCGGAATGAGAAGCATTCCCAGCTGGACTTCCGAAGCCGTCTGACCAAGCTCGCGCATCAGCGCGCGCAGCACCAGCATGGTGACATAGAGCTGCGCGAGCGGCACTGCGACCATGGCCGCCGTCTCTGCCGCCTGTTGGTTGAGGAATAGCCGAAACAACAGAATGAAGCCCGCTATGGGCAAATCCACCAGCCGAACCCAATGAATGTCGGCACCGACCGGCGGATTCATCCGATATTGGCGAGAATCGAACCAGTCCTGCCCGGCAAGCCAGTCGCGCACCTGTGCCAGACGCAGATAATCGTCAGACTCCGGCGCGAGAGAGCGGGTCACATCATGCAGATTGATCAGCAGCAGAAATGCCGACAGGGCCAGCCATATATGCCAGAGGCGCGGACGCCACGGCCCGGCCGGTTCGCCCTGAACCTCCTCCTGTGCGGCCCCGTCAGTGGAATTAGCCGGACTGTCGGTCAAGACAGCCACTTCAATACCCGGATCACGCCCATCTTGGTGGCCTGCCGATGGGCCGAGACATTCGAACGCGCGGCGATCTCACTGCGGTTGGAATGATAATAGCGATAGGCCCTGAGCAGCATCTCCCCGTTGGTCAGCGTAGGCTTCCAGCCCAGAACCCGCTTGATCGAAGTTGTGTCGAACACAAAGGAACTGGCAATCATCCGGTAGTGATAGGGGCCGAGCGGCGAAATGCGCAGGTGGTGCGCGATCTGCATCGCCAGGATCATCGGTGCCTTGGGCAAGCGCAGCAGGCGGGACTTGCTGCCCGAACCGTCAATCACGTGCTGGAAGGCGCCCGCCATGCTGGGAACATTGTCCGAACCGATGCCGAAGACATGGCTGCCTTCGCAACTGGCGGCGCGCACCATAGCATCGAGCAGATCGGCGGCATAAATGAACTGGTACCGGTTCGCCCCGCTGCCCACCAGCGGGATACGATTATCGTCGGAGATGAATTCGAACAGGATCGCCAGCAGGCCGAGGCGCCCTTCATCGATGATGGTCGGGCAACGGATGGCGACAGTTTCGAACTGGTTGCCGAAGCCGGCCAGCACCCGTTCGCCCTCCAGCTTGCTCACGCCGTAAGGCTCACAGGGGGCGGGGGCATCGTCTTCCCTCACCGGGCGTTCGAAACCGTGGCCCCACAGACAATTGCTGGAAAGATAAACCACCTTGCGCACACCGGCAGCGGCCGTGGCCTCCGCCAGCACGCGGGTGCCTTCCGCATTGTGGGACATCAGTTCCTTTTCGGTGATGGACCCATGCGCCAGCAGCGCGGCGCAGTGAAATACCGCATCGGGCTTGCACGCGGCATAGATCGCATCGAGCGCGGCGCGATCGCGAATGTCGCCGACCACCGCATTGAGGCGGGGGTGAGACAGGGTGGAAGGCAACAGGTCTATCGAGACGACGCGGTGCCCTTCATCGAGCAGCTTGCCCACCAGCAAAGTGCCCACGAAGCCGGAACCGCCAGTGACGAGATATTCCGCCATGATTTCCCCCTGTAATGCTTCAGGCAACCGCCACGGCGGGCCGGAAGATGTAACGTTTGCGGATCAGCCAGTTGAGCGTGAAGCTCAGCACCACCGCCAACACCTTGGTCACGATCGGCGCCACGCCAAGCGCAACCAGTACGCTGACCACCGCAGTCGTCAGGCCAAGCCCCGCCAGTGTAGTGACGAAGAAGATCACCTTCTGCTGCGTGCGGGCCATGCCGCGTTCGGCAACGCCTTCCTTGAACACCCCCCGGCTGAGCAAGACCCAATGCGCGACGATCCCGAGCGTATAGGCGATTGCCGCCGCAAGCCCGGCCAGTATCCCGAAGTGCAGCATCAGGATGAAGCTGCCCATATCGACCGACAGGGCACCCACGCTGGCAATAAGATAGCGCAGGAACTGGTTCTGGCTCAGACGGTAGAGACTGTCCGTCATGGCTTTACCTCCGGCGTCAGGCGGCCTTGCGGCCTTCTGGCACAATGCGTTCAGGAACATCGCGCACGGATGCAAGCGCGACGGCCTGATCCGGACTCACCGGCTGGCGAGCGGCGGTCTCACGCTGCGGCAGGGCCTTTTCGGCGCCTTCATCGCCTGCCTCGTGATATTCGGCATCCTCATTGACGCACCACGTGTCGTAGATGCGCTCGCCGGCGAGGATGTTCTCCACCGTCAGCATAGCGGTCATCATCGCGTGATCCTGATTGTTGTAGCGGTGCATACCGTTGCGGCCGACCAGATGAAGGGTGGGGAACTTGTCCTCCAGTTCCTTGCGCATCACGTCGACATTGGCGGCATAGGCTTCGTCATAGACCGGATAGGCCTTTTCCTGACGAACCACCGCGCCGCCGATCACGGCAGAGGGATCGAGCAGGCCGAGGATTTCCATTTCCTTCTTCGCCAGTTCGACCAGATCCGCATCGCTCGACGACCACAGGCCGTCGCCTTCGAAACAGAAATATTCGAGGCCGACACAGGCGACGCTTTCATCCGGCACCATTTCCGGCGACCAGCTGCGGAAGTTCTGCACGCGGCCGACCTTCACCTTGCTGTCGTGGATGTAGATCCAGTTGTCCGGGAAGAGGTCTTCAGAACGGATCATCAGCGCGACGGTGAGGAAATCCCGATATTTGAGCTGCGAGGCGTTGAGCGTCGATTCCGGCAGCGGATGCAGGCGCGCTGCGAGTTCGCGCATCGGAGCGGAGCTGATGGCGTGTTTGGCGCGGACGACAAGTTCACCATCCTTGCCCGTGGCAACCATGCGCCAGCCATCCTGCCCATCCGAAGCGAGCTGCTTGAGCGCGTGGCCCATGACCACATGGCCGCCGCGCTCCACGATCCGGTCGCGGGCGGCTTCCCACATCATGCCGGGGCCGAGGCGCGGATAGCGGAAGGTTTCAAGCAGGGTCTTGACCTGCTGCCCGTCATTCGGGCGCTTGTTGAGGCCGAGCGAACGCTTGAGGCCATCGACAACTGCACCCCAGAGCGACAGGCCCTTGATACGCTGGGCGGCCCAGTCGGCGCTCATTTCGTTGCAGGGCATGCCCCACACCTTCTCGGTATAGGTCTTGAAGAAGATCGAATAGAGCTTCTGGCCGAACTGGTTGGTCGTCCAGTCCTCGAAGCTCTTCACGTCCTTGATCGGGAAGGCCTTGGACCAGAGATAGCTGACCATGCAGGTGGTCGAGCGCCAGATACCCAGGTTGCGCAGAGCCTCGAAGGCGCGCAGCGGGTAGGAGTAGAACTTGCCCTCGTAATAGATGCGGCTCATCCGCGGACGCTGGATGAAATCGTCGGGCAGGATCTCGTTCCAGAGGTCAACCACAGCGGCGCTCTTGGAAAAGAACCGGTGGCCGCCAATGTCGAAACGGTAGCCTTCATGCTCCACCGTGCGGCTGATGCCGCCGACATAGGTCTCGTCCTTTTCGATGATCGCGACAGTCTTGCCCTGCTTGGTCAGCAGATAACCGGCAGTAAGGCCCGCAGGCCCCGCACCGATGATCGCCACGTCGACAACGACCTCTTTGGCCTGCGAAGTTCGGCTGAATTCCGTCACAATCTACCCCCGGTGATTTGCTCCTGTCCGGGAGTGAACGATAATGGTTAGGAGCAGGTTAACGCCGGACGGAATCCATGGGTCCGGGTATCCACGTACCGCTCTCGATATTACAGCTTCCCTGAAGCTGCGCTGCCAGTCGCGCGAGTTCGGCAAACTGGAACGTATCGTCGAACACCAGCCCGTAATTGGAATCCTTGCGCCAGCGCACCCGCGCCTGAATCACGGGCAGATTGTCGGCCTCCAGCCGCAGCTTCTGGTCGATTGCCATGTAGAGCGGAGATTCGATCTGCGCGCCCTGCTGCGAGATATTGTGGATCACCACTCCGGCCGTGCGGCCGTGACACGAAATCAGCGCCGGCAGTTGCAGCTTCAGCCGCACCGCACGCTTGGGAAAGCGGCTTTTGTTGTTAAGCAGGCGATCAATATCCACTTCCACCGGAAAGCGGAATCCAGCAGCACCTTCCTTTTCCCACACACGTTCCACCGGGTGCCGGTCACCATTGGGAAGTTCAAGGGTCAGCTGCACACCTTGCGGCAGCGGATGGAAGGTACGGATGCTGACCCCCGTGGAGGAGGCATCGCGGACAATGCATAGATATTCGCCCAACGAGCAGATCAGTTTGGCAGTACGGATCAGCAGGGTGAAGCGGGGGGCAATCCGCTGCTCCTCGCCGTCGTCACCCGGCGGGCCTGCCACCTGTCCCTGCACATGACCGCCAGGCGATTGCACAACCTCAGTCATAGCGTTTTCTCGCATGGGCCAGCCGGCTGGCCACCCAATTTTCGTTCGACGAGGCAACTGTCCGGAAGATGGGCCTGCCCACTCCGGGGCAGAGAACCCCGCATTTCTACGTGGGTATCCGATAAATGCTAATATTCCCTGACTTCCAAACGTGAATAAAGTGTGTGGTGAAGCCTCGTAGTAAACACTGATGGTGCGGGCGGCGGGACTTGAACCCGCACGAGCAAAGCTCAGGGGATTTTAAGTCCCCGGCGTCTACCATTCCGCCACGCCCGCACACGTGATGTTCAGACCCGTCCCCGGGTCCGCGATAACCAACTAAGCTCTTGCCGGATAACGGCTTTCTACGAGCAGCGCGAGCGTTTTTGACACGATTCGCGCGGCAAATTCCGGCTCAAAGCGGGACAGCAATATCCTGTCATTCTTACGAAACGATTGGTTACCGGCAGGCCGCAACTATTTCGGCGCCCACCGGTCTCGATCGCAATTCTTGGGCGCAAGACTGCGCCCGGCGCTGAGCTGTCGGCACGTATTTCCGCCAATCGAGGCCTGCGACGGTTAACCTAACGAAAGCGCCGCCCGGCGATCTCTGCCCCTTCCGCAAGCGCGGCAAGTTTCGCCCAGACCACTTCGGGATCGAGATTGCCGCTGCCTGCGTGGACAGAAAAGCCGCAATCGACCCCCGCCAGAATCCGCTCAGTTCCTAACAGGTCGGCATAGCGGCCGATGCGCTGGGCGATCAGTTCGGGATGTTCGATATAGCTGCTCTGCGGTTCGATCATGCCGGGGCAAAGCACCTTGCCTTCGGGCAGCTCGTTTTCTTCGAACCAGGCAAATTCATGGGCGTGGCGCGGATTGGCGCCTTCCAGCAGAACCGTCTGCGGCTTTGCCTGCCAGACGATGTCCGCAATGTCATCCAGTGGCACGTCGCAATGATGCGGACCGGGATAATTGCCCCAACACAGATGCATGCGCAGCCTTTCCGCCGGGATATTGCGCAAAGCATGGTTCAGCGCGGCCACGTTCATGGCCAGCTTCTTGCGGAATTCCTCGGTCGAAAGATGCGTGAACTGCACGTGGCGGCCCATGGCCATATCCGGGCAATCGAGCTGCAGGGTGATCCCGGCATTCGCGATGGTTTCATATTCGTGCCGCAGCGCCTCCGCGATGGCGAAGACATATTCCTCGTCATCCTTGTAGAAGCGGTTGGGGAAGAACAGCGCCGTCACCCCGGGCGATGCGGCGGACATGAAAGTCTCGTGATCGCCCGCCAGCCGGTTCAGCCGTTCGGCATCGATCCGCGGCGCTTCCATGTCCTTGACGGTGATCTCGGACGTGCAAGCCGGGGCGGAACGCCGCGCACGCCCGGTATCACCGAACACCTTCGCCTTGGCGCCGGGAAACTCTTCCAGATCCTGGAATTCGTAACTGCCCGCTTCCCCGTCGAACCCGGTCAGGCGGTGCTTGATATAGGTGGCATAGCTGGGCTTCGACATCTCGCCATCGCCCACGATGGCAATGCCCGCATCCCGCTGCCGGGCAAGGACATAGGCAGTGGCATCCTCCACTGCCGCGTCCATTTCCGCGTCGCTCACAATCCCGCCGCCTTCGCGCGCGAAGACGAGGGAAAGCAGCTGTTCGGGGCGCGGCAGACTGCCGGTATGTGTGGTCTTGAAGATCATGCCAGCTCTTCACGCACTATGGCTGCGCCAGCGGCCATGGCGCGCAATTTGCCGTTGGCCACATCGCGCGGCAGATATTTCAGCCCGCAATCCGGGGCCACGATCAGACGGTTCGCATCGACATGCGGCAAGGCACGGCGGATGCGCACGGCCACGGTTTCCGGCGTTTCCACCTCATGGGTTGAAAGATCGAGCACGCCGAGGATCACCGTCTTGGGCGCCAGCTTTTCCAGCACCGCACAATCGAGGTGGGATTGCGCCGTTTCCACCGACACCTGGCCCAAGGCCGTCGCCGCCAGTTCGGGCAGGAAATTATAGCCTTCGGGCCGTTCATGGATCAGCGCGGCATAGCCGAAGCAGATATGCAGCGCCGTCGTGCCCCTCACACCCTCCAGCGCGCGTTCGAGCGCCTTGAGGCCGAACTGGCGTGCCTTGTCCGGCCGTGCCTGCATATAGGGCTCGTCGAGCTGGACCACGTCCACGCCCGCAGCGAAGAGGTCTTTGATCTCCTCGTTCACGGCCGCCGCATAGGCCAGCGCCAATGCCTCGGGATCGCCGTAATAATCGTCCTGTGCCTGCTGGGCCATGGTGAAGGGGCCGGGCACAGTGATCTTGGTGGTGCGATCCGTATGGGCGCGCAGAAATTCCACATCGCGCACCTGTACTGGGTGGCGGCGGCTGATTTCACCCACCACGCGCGGGACCGGCACCGGCTCTCCCGAACGGTCGAGCGCGGTGCCGTGATTTTCGATATCCACCCCGTCCAGCGCAGTGGCGAAGCGGTTGGAATAGCTCTCGCGCCGCATCTCGCCATCGGTGATGATGTCGAGCCCGGCCTCTTCCTGCTCGCGGATGGCGACGATGGTGGCATCGTCCCACGCCTGATCCAGCCAGTCTTCCGCAACGCGCCACAATTCCCTGGCGCGGGTGCGCGGCGGGAAGCGACCGGCCAGCTTCTGCCGGTCGATCAGCCAGTCCGGCTGCGCATGCGAACCGACCAGCGAGGTCGGCAGCAAGGGCAGGGCCATCAAGCCGCTTCTTCTTCGTGGCGGAACAGGTTGTTGTTGGTGTGATCGCCTGCCAGCCAGCGCTTCAACTCAGCATGGGCGCGCGCGCGGCGGTCTGCCGCGCCTTCGGCAGCGCGCGGATCGTCGCAAGTGAATTCCACGATCATGCCGTTGGGATCGTTCACATAGACCGAGCGGCAATAGCCATGTTCAAGCGTGTAGGTGTTGGGCGGCTGGATTCCGGCCTTGGCAATGCGCCCTTCGATTTCGGCCTGCGTTTCCTTGTCCACGTTCAGCGCGATGTGAATGAAGGGCGATGCCGGGATTTCAGGCCCGAACTGCGCCTGATCTTCCGCATCGGCAAACTGGAAGAAGGCAAGGCTGCTACCGTCGCCCAGATCGAAGAAGACGTGGCAATAAGTGCGATCCTTGCCGAACAGGAAATCCGTCTCGCACCAGGTGGCCGACAGCGGCAGGCCGATCACGTCTTCGTAAAAGGCACGCGTCGCTTCCAGATCCTTGGTTACATAGGCGGTGTGGTGCAGCCTGCTCGGCAGTTTGCTCATCTTGTCTCTCCCTCGCGCCGAGTCCTTTCAGGATACGGCTCTACAGGGCGAGCATATCAAAGCTTTTGCCACACGCAATTCACTCCTTAACCGGGTTTATCGCTACCTTTACGACCAAGGATTTCTTCATTGTGCTGGCCAAGTACTGGCGGAGCGACCACTTCTTCCTGTTTCTGCCCATCGAAACGCAGGGGCGAACGGATGGTGCGGAAGGTTCCGTGCGGACCTTCGGTTTCCAGCACGATTTCGTGATGCTGCGCCAATTCGCCATCGACCACTTCCTGCGAAGTGAAAACCGGCGAATGCGGCACTTCCAGTTCGGCCAGCCGCTCTGCCCAATAGGATCGCGGCTGCCGCTTGAAGATCGGGGCGAGGAAGGCGATCACCTTGTCGTAATTGGCAATGCGGGCATTGCGATCCGCGAATTCGGGGCGCTGGAGCATGTCGGGCTGCCCGGCCGCCACGGCCAGATTCTCCCAGAATTTGGGCGGGGATGACATGTGCAGCGCCAGCCAGCCGCCATCGGCGCATTCGAAGACATAGCTCTGCGAGACATGCGGGCGGGAATAGGGCCCCATCACTTCGCCCATTGAGAGCAGGTGCGTGAAATCGTCCAGATTGAAGTGGCACATCGCCTCGAACATGCTGGTTTCCACCAGACGGCCCTTGCCGGTCTTCTCCCGCTCATAGAGCGCCGCGACCACGCCGTGCGCCGCATAGAAGCCGGTCAGTGCGTCGGCCAATGCAGGGCCGACCACGCGGGGATGTTCGGGGTTCACCAACAAGCGCAGGAAGCCGGAGGAGGCTTGCGCCACAGTATCGAAGGCCGGGCGGTCGCGATGCGGGCCGTCGGAACCGAAGCCGGTGATCAGGGCATAGACAAGGCGCGGGTTGATCGCCTGCAGCCGCTTGGCATCCACCCCCAGCCGCTCGGCCACGCCGGGGCGGAAGTTCTGGATGAACACATCCGCGCCCTTCACCAGCTCGTCAAAGGCGGCAAGGTCTTCGGGCTGCTTGGTGTTCAGCTCGATGGACTTCTTGTTGCGGTTATAGGTCTGGTAATGCGGCGAATAGAGCCCGCCCTTGAAGGCCCGGAACGGGTCGCCAACCTCGGGCATCTCCACCTTGATCACTTCCGCGCCCAGATCCGCCAGCAGCGAACCGGCCTGCGGCCCGGTGATGAAGGTTCCCATATCCAGCACGCGAATGCCTTCCAGCGGCTTTGCCATTGTGCACCTCTCCCAATCTTGACGCCGGTATAGGCAGCGGCGGATAGCACCAGCAAGGAGAGAGAATATGCGCATCGGCAAACAGGACGCCCCCTTCACCGCCATCTGCACTTCCGATGCCGACAGCATCACCGTGCGCGGCAAGGATCTGGTGGGGGAGATCATCGGCAAGACGGACTTCACCAGCTATTTCTGGTTTCTGGTCACAGGCGTGGAGCCGAACGAGGATCAGCTGTTCTTCGCCAATGCCGTGCTCTGCGCGCTAGCCGAACATGGTCTGGTGCCCAGCGTGGTCGCCGCCCGCATGACCTACGCCGCCGCGCCGGAGGCCTTGCAGGGCGCGGTCGCCGCGGGGCTGCTCGGCTGCGGATCGGTCGTGCTGGGCAGCGCGGAAGTAGCGGGTCGCTTCTATGCCGATTGCGTGGCGGACTGGCGGGAAAGCGGGGACGACATCAATGCCGTGGCCCTGCGCAACATCACTCGCCTGCGCCAGACGACCAAGGCCATCCCCGGCTTCGGCCACCCCCAGCACTCCGAAGGCGATCCGCGCGCCAATCTGCTGCTCGATCTGGCCGACCAGCGCGGCGTTTCCGGCGACCACGTCGCCATGATGCGCGCGCTGCAGGCAGCGCTGCCCGAAACCATCGGCCGCCACCTGCCGGTGAACGTCAACGGCCCGATCCCGGCAATCATGCTGGATGTCGGCTTCCCGCTCGCGGCACTGAAAGGCATCGGCCTACTCTGCCGCACAGCGGGGCTGATCGGCCACCTGACCGAAGAGGCAGAGCGGCCCATCGGCTTCATCCTGTCCGGCAAGGCGGCGGAGGGGATCGAGTATGACGGGCCAGAGCCAACCGATCAGTGATGGTCAATACCGACGCCCTTCTCCTGATCGCTTACAACGCCTCAGAAGCTGGCAACTTCGACGTCGCACGAAAGTGCTACGAGCAAGGCGCTGAGCTTGGGGATGCCATGTGCCTTCAAGCATTGGGTTACATGTATGATGTGGGCGAGGGCGTGAACGTGGACAAGCCACTGGCGATGGCGCTCTACCGTCGGGCATGGCGCAAAGGCAGCCATGCCGCCGCAGCAAACATTGCGATCCTTTATCGTGAACAGGGCAAATACCGAACCATGTTCCGCTGGTTTGCAAAGGTTGCCGAGGCAGGCGACGGTAGCGCACAATTCCACATGGCGAAGTGTTATCTCTCAGGGCAGGGAGTTCGCAAGAACCCGCAGGCTGCCCTTCGCTGCCTCGCGATGGCTGTGAACTCAGAATATATCGCGGAGTTTGAACGCGAGGAGGCGCAGGAGCTTCTTGGACAACTCGCTCCTCGACCGGTCTGATCTTCGCCCCCCGGCAACCCCTCTTCGCACCCCGCCAAGCCGCTGAACGCATGCACGGTCTATCCCTCTCCCGATAATGGGAGAGATGCGCGGGATGGATGCGGCGGAATTCGATTACGTAGTGGTGGGCGGCGGCACGTCGGGCGCGGCGCTGGCCGCGCGGCTGGGGGAGCGGGAAGATCGCACGACCTGCCTGCTGGAAGCGGGCGGCGCGGATAGCCATCCCTTCATCCATGTGCCGAGCTTCGTGGCAGCCGCGATCCATACGAAGAGCCTGAACTGGAACTTCGCCACCGTGCCCCAGCCCGGCATGGCGGGACGGCCGATCCCCTTGCCGCGCGGCAAGGTGCTGGGCGGATCGGGCAGCATCAATGGCATGGTCTATTTCCGCGGCCATCCGACGGATTACGACGATTGGGCCGATGCCGGGGCCACTGGCTGGTCTTACGCGGAAGTGCTGCCTTATTTCACCCGCACCGAGAATAACGAGAATTATCCCGAGAGCGTGTTCCACGGCAAGGGCGGGCCGATCAACGTCAAGGTGGTCGATAATCCCAACGCGCTGAACTACGCCTTCATGGACGGGCTCGCCTCGCTGCAATTCCCCGCCTGCCCCGATTTCAACGGGCCCAACTCGGAGGGCTATGGCCGGCGCCAGGGCCTGATGCGCGCAGGCCGCCGTGAAAGCACCTCGATCAACATGCTGCGCCCGGCGCTGAAGCGCGGCAATGTCCATGTGCAGACCGGCGCCCCGGTGCGCCGTGTGCTGGTGGACAAAGGTCGCGCTACGGGCGTGGAACTGCTCGACGGGCGGATCGTGCGCGCCAGGCATGAAGTGGTGCTGTGCGCGGGCGCGGTGCAGACGCCGCAGATACTGCTGCTGTCCGGCATCGGCCCGGGCGCCCATCTGCAGGAAATGGGCATCGAGCTGGTGAAGGACGTGGCGGGCGTCGGCGCAAATTACCACGACCATGTCGCCTCCCCCGTCCATATGGAAACGGCCAACACCACATCCTATGGCCTCTCGCTGCCCGCCCTGCCGCGCGACATCTTCCAGCTTTTCCAATACATCCTCACCCGCAAGGGGCCGCTGGCAGGCAATGTGTTCGAAAGCGTGGCCTTCCTGCGCACCGATCCCGCGCTGGCCCGGCCGGACGTGCAGTTCGTGTTCCAGCCGGCCAAGCGCCTGACGACGAAAATCCCCTTCCCCGTGGGCCATGGCTACGCGATCAGCCCGGTCTCGCTCTATCCCAAGGCGCGCGGCACCTTGCGGCTGGCCAGCCCCGATCCCGCCGCCGCGCCGCTGATCGACCCGCGCCTGCTGGCCGAGGATGGCGAGATCGACTGCCTGATCCGCGCGATAAAGATCGCACGCAAGGTCTTCGCCAGCGACGCCTTCGCCCGCTTCAGCGGGGTGGAAGTGGCGCCCGGGCCGGAAGTGCAAAGCGATGCGGAGATCGACGCCTATATCCGCAGCACCGGCTACACCGTGCACCACCCGGTCGGCACCTGCCGCATGGGCAGCGATGCAGCCGCCGTGGTCGATCCACAATTGCGCTTCAATGGAATTGTCGGGCTGCGCATTGCCGATGCCAGCGTGATGCCCAGCATCGTGGGCGGCAACACCAATGCGCCCTGCGTGATGATCGCCGAGCGCGCGGCCGATTTCATCCTGGGCAAGCCCGCCCTTCCGGCCGCCGAGCTGCCGCCGGAATCGGTCGCCCGATACAAACCCGCCCCGAAAAAGGCGGCACCCCGTTCGAAGAAAAAAGCCGCCTGAGGAGAGGCAAACCATGGCGAAGGAACACGTCAAAAGCTGGAAAGTGGGCGACGTCACCGTCAGCCGGATCGTGGAAGTGTGGGACTTTCGCGATAACATCAACATGACCATGCCCGATGCGACGCCCGAGGAAGTGATCGCGCTGGAATGGCTGCACCCGCATTACGCCACGCCCGAAGGGAAGCAGCGAATGAACTTCCAGGGCTTTGTGGTGCAGACCCCGACGAAGACCATCGTGGTGGACAGCTGCATCGGCGCCGGGCGCGACCGGCAGTTCGATGTGTTCACCAACCTGCCCGAAGGCTTCATGCAGGATCTGGAAAGCCTCGGCGTGGACCGGCACGACGTGGACATCGTGATGTGCACGCACCTGCATTTCGACCATGTCGGCTGGAACACCTACAAGGACCCGGAAACGGGCGAGTTCCGGCCGACCTTCCCCAATGCCCGTTATCTGTTCGGCAAGACCGAGTTCGAGGCATGGAAGGATATTCGCAATGATGGCATCCACCATCCCGGCCACATGATCGAATGCGTCGATCCCATCGTGGCGGCAGGCATGGCGGATTTCATCGATGCCGATCACCGCATCTGCGAGGAGCTCTATTGCGAGCCCAGCCACGGCCATACGCCCGGCCATGTGCATGTCTGCATCGAATCGAATGGCGAGCGGGCCGTCATCACCGGCGACCTGATGCACCACCCGATGCAATGCGCCATGCCGCAGCGCGACGCGACCTTCGACATGGACAAGGACGCCGGGCGCGCCAGCCGCGTGCGCTTTGCCGAGAAATATACCGATAGCGGCGTGCTGATCATCGGCGCGCATTTCGCCGATCCCACCGCCGGGCATTTCACCACCGACGCCAAGGGCGAGCGCTGGTTCAAGGGACTGGGGCTGTAAGATGGCGCGCGCAATCCCCGATTACCCGCTGGACATCTTCACTCCCGACGCCGTGCGCAATGCGCGCGAGGTGGACGATGCCCTGCGCGAATTCGCCCCTGCCGTGCGGCTGCATGACGGGGTGGTGATGATCGCCCGGCACGAGCATGTGACGAAGGGCCTGCTGGACTGGCAGACCTTTTCCTCCACATCGCGGCCATGGCACGATCCCAATTCGCCCCGGCCGGAAATCCTGCTGACCGACGATCCGCCACGCCACACGCAGGTGCGCAAGGTGGTGGCCGATGCCCTTTCCCCTCGCGCGCTGGAACGGGTGAAGGCGATCTTCGAGGCCGCCGCACAGGATTTCGTCGACGAGCTTCGCGCAAGGGAAGGCGAAGTGGTGGACGCCGTGGGCGACATCACTCAGGCCTATATCTTCCGCGTCCTGCCTGACATTCTGGGCCTGCCACAGGAAGGGCGGCACCATATGCACGGCTTTTCCCAGATGGTCTGGGCCACGATGGGCCCGCCGGGAGAATTGTTCGACGAGGCGATGGATCAGGATTTTTCCGGCGTGATCGAATGGTTGGAAACCACCTGCGAGCGCGATGCGATCGACCCGGAAGGAATCGGGGCGGAATTCTTCCGCGCCGCCGACAGAGGCCAGGTCACTTTGGGCGAAGCCAAGCTGCTGTTGCAGACCGTGTTGAGCGCGGGGGCGGATACCACCTATCTCACCATGGCCAATGCCATCCGCGCATGGGCGATGTTCCCCGGTGAATATGCGAAGCTGCGCGCCGATCCCAGATTACTGCGCAATGCCTTCGATGAAAGCCTGCGCTGGGACAGCCCCAGCCGCATGGCCGGGCGCATCGCAGTGAAGGATGTGGAAGTGGATGACATCCTCATTCCCGCCGGTACGCGCTGCGGGCTGATGTTCGCCGCCGCCAATCGCGATCCGCGCTTCTGGGATGCCCCGGAAGAATATCGGATCGAGCGGGACAACAAACATTCGCTCGGCTGGGGTTACGGCGTTCATGGCTGCGTGGGCCGCGTGCTGGCACAGATGGAAGCACAGGCGCTTCTCGGCACTATAATCAGCGAGGTGGAAGGCTTCGAACTGGCCGGACCTTACGAACCCTGGATGACGACCGTCGGCCATGGCCCGATCCGCCAGCCCGTGCGGCTGAAGTTTGCGTGAAGCATCATTCGTCATTGCGAGGAGCCGAAGGCGACGCGGCAATCCAGGGCGTCCCGCATTGGGCACTGGATTGCTTCCGGGCTTCGCCCCTCGCAATGACGAAGAGTGACGAACAGGGTATGATCGCCCCATGAGCGCCCCCGTCACCCGCATCGACGCGATCCTTTATGCGCGGCACGAGCGTGTGGCGGCAGCCAACTTCACGCAGCCGGTGGACGATCACGATCTGCCCATGCCGCTCGACTATTATGTCTGGGCAATCCACCGCGAGGGCCATCCGCCGGTAATCGTCGATACCGGCTTTGGTGAGGCGGCGGCGATGGCGCGGGGGCGCACATTGATCCGCCCGGTGGCTGAAGGGCTACGCGATGCGGGGATCGACCATCTGCTGGTGGAGCATGTGATCCTCACTCACCTGCATTACGATCATGCCGGGTCTCTGGGCGCCTTTCCCAATGCCCATTTCCACGTGCAGGATGCCGAACTGGCCTTCGCCACCAGCCGCGCCATGTGCAATCACGATATTCGCGCGCCTTTCGATGGGGAGCCGGTCGCCCAGCTGGTGCGCAAGCTCTATGCCGACAGGGTGGTGTTCCATGCCGGAGACAGCGAATTCGCCCCCGGCATTTCGCTGCGCCTGTGCCCCGGCCACACGGCCGGGCTGATGGTGGTTTGCTGCGAAACTGCGCGCGGCACAGTGGTGCTAGCCAGCGATGCGGCGCATCTTTACGCCAATATCGCGCGCAAGCTGCCCTTCCCGATCTTCATCGACGAGCCGCAATATCGCGCCGCGCAGGCTCGCGCGCTGGAGCTTGCGGGCGGGTCGCTCGATCATCTTATCCCCGGCCACGATCCGCTGGTGCTGGCCTGTTTCCCTTCGGAAAACGGCATCGCCCGCGTGGATCTGCCCCCGCACAAACCCGTTTCGGAGTATCTATGAGCATTGTCGGTTTCATCGGCCTTGGCCGCATGGGCGCCAATATGGCGGCCAATCTTATCGGCCATGTCGACCAGTTGCTCGTACATGACGTTTCGCCCGATGCCGTCGCCGCAATGGTGGCGCAGGGCGCGCAGGCGGCCGGTTCGGCCAAGGCACTGGGCGATGAATGCGACATCGTGTTCGCCAGCCTGCCCACCCCGCCCATCGTGCGCGAAGCGATCCTCGGCCCCGGCGGCGTGGCTGAAGGCAGCCGCGTGAAGATAGTCTGCGACCTTTCCACTTCGGGCCCGCGTCTGGCGCAGGATCTGCACGCCGCGCTTTCCGCCAGGGGCATCGCCAGCATCGACGCGCCGGTTTCCGGCGGGATCAAGGGCGCGAAAGACGGCACTTTGGCCATCATGGCAGGCGGGCCGCAGGCGGAATACGATCAGGTTCTTCCACTGCTGCAACGCATGGGCAAGCCCTTCTACATGGGCGAGACGCCCGGCGCCGGGCAGGTGATGAAGCTGGTCAATAATCTGCTGGGCGCAGTGGCCATCGGCGTCACTTCCGAAGGCATGGCCATGGGTATCAAGGCCGGGCTGGACCCGGCCCGCATGATCGAGGTGCTGAACAGCGGCACCGGCATCAATTCCGCCACGCGCGACAAATGGCCCCGCTCCGTCCTGCCGCGCACTTTCGATTTCGGCTTCGCCGCCGCGCTGAGCCTCAAGGACACCAACCTGCTACTGGACGAGGCGGAGGCCATGGGCGTTCCGCTGCAACTGGGGCAGGTGGTGCGCAGCTATCTGGAACGCGTGCTGGCCGACTATGGCCCGGACGCGGATTTTACTGCCATGGCCAAGGTGGTGGAAAGTGATGCCGGTCTGGACCCGGAACGAGGTGCCTGAGGCCCCGATTCGCACGCCGCTTGCCAAGCGCCCAAAGGCTCCATAACCTCCCCCTCAACGGCCCGATACGAGGCCCGCCGCGAATCTCGCGGCATTGGGAGTTTGGATGCCATGTCGCTGCTCGAGCAACTGAGCACGGCAGAGGTCGACCCGTGCGACCGCCTGCCCTTCTGGAACGACATAGCCCGCATGGTCGCCCCGATCCGGGTCGAGCCTCTGGGCGAAGCGCCTTTCGAGGCCCGGCTCTATCGCCGCAAGCTGCGCGAGTGCGAATTGCTGTCACCCTGTTCCAGCCCCGCGCGCATCTACAGCGCGCCCGACCATGAAAGCGCCGGGGTGCTGAACATCCAGGTGCAACACCGTGGCCGCAGCACCAACCATACGGGCGGCCGCACTGCCGTGCTGGAGGAAGGGGACTTCGTTCTTTACGACCCTTCCAAGCCGCTCTGGCTCAATTTCGAGGAATATACCCAAGCCATCGTAGTGCGCTTGCCGCTGGCGACAGTGGAAGAACGCATGCCCCATCTGCGCAGTCAGGCAGGCATTCCAGTAAGCGGCACGCGCGGCGCGGGTGCGCTGTTCTCCCGCTTCATGCGTAATGCCTGGGAAGAGCTGGAGCATGACGGCAGCGGCGAATGGGTGGACGCGCTGGGCGATGCGATCTGGCCGCTGCTGGACATGGCCTATGCCTCTGCCCGCCCGGCCGTGGAACCCAACCGCCGTGACGAGCGCCGCCGCGCCCTGTTCGAAGCTGTGGAAGTGGACCTGACCGATCCCGACCTGGACGTCCACCGCCTCGCCCGCCGCATGGGAGTTTCCGCGCGCTATGTGCAGATGCTGTTCGCCGAAATGGGCACTACTCCGCGCGCCTTCATCCAGAACCGCCGCTTAGAACTCGCCGCCCGCCGCCTGGAACGCGAAGGCGGCGATGTGACGGTGACCGACGTAGCCTACGACGTCGGCTTCAACGACCTCTCCAGCTTCTGCCGCGCCTTCCGCCGCCGCTTCGAGATGAGCCCGAGGAACTATCGTGCAGGCGGGCGGGGGTAAGGACTTCTCCCGATCGCCACACCGCCTTTCGCGACACTAGAATTGCTGGACAGTTTCAACTGGGACGAAGCCGCGCGCGGAAGATGAAGCACCTGTTAGAAAGAATATTCTCTCTTTCCGGCCGTCTGACGGTCGGCGAATGGTTGTTGGCCATGCTTCTTCTGACCTGCACGTTCAACACTGCAGCGTTTCTGCTTTCAAAGGGTTTTGACTGGAACACTGGAATCAAGATCAGACTTGCTGCGGACGGGTTGAGCGGACTCGCATCCCTGTTTCTCATCACCAAACGCCTGCACGATCACAATCTGTCTGGCTGGTGGACGATATTCGGCCTGCCCGTCGTCGCTCTGGATATCTACAAAGCTTGGTCGGTGACGCAACTGAACCCAATGGTACTCAGCGGGGGCGACCCCTGGTGGTACACGCCTGCGACATTGGCATGCCTGCCCCTTACTATCGCAATACTCACGATCGCTCTTGTCCCTGGGAAAGCAGAAGATAACCGCTTTGGGCTGAGCCCCCGCGCCACAAGGGAACAGCAACAGGCGTCGTCGTTCGCCGACTAGTCCGTTGCGCAAGGAGGGGGCAGATGCAGTTCAAATGCCCGACTCCGCACGCACATCTGGAAAACCTCCCTCACCCCCTTGGGCCAGCGGGCGCCTGCCGCTAGCTCAGGCGCGTGGATTCGAACATCGTCATAGGTGAGGACGAAACGGGCCAGCCGGTCCGGATCGACCTTGAAGAATTGCTGGCCACCCGCCTGCTCGTTCAGGGCAACAGCGGGTCCGGCAAGTCGCACCTGTTGCGACGCCTGCTGGAAGAGAGCGCCGGCATGGTGCAGCAGGTGGTGGTGGACCCTGAGGGGGATTTCGTCTCGCTGGCCGACCATTTCGGCCATGTGGTGATCGACGGCGCGGCCCATTCCATTGCCGAAATCGAGGCACTGGCCGCCCGCGTGCGGCAACACCGTGCTTCGGTGGTGCTGGCGCTGGAAGGGCTGGACGTGGAACAGCAGATCCGCTGCTCCGCCCATTTCATCACTGCCCTGTTCGACGCCCCTCGCGAACACTGGTTCCCTGCTTTGGTGGTAGTGGACGAAGCGCAGATGTTCGCCCCCGCCGTGGCGGGCGAGATCAGCGAGGATACGCGCCGCATCACCCTGAATGCCATGACCAACCTGATGTGCCGCGGCCGCAAGCGCGGGCTGGCCGGGATCGTGGCCACGCAGCGCCTTGCCAAACTGGCCAAGAATGTCGCTGCCGAAGCCTCCAACTTCCTGATGGGGCGCACCTTCCTCGATATCGACATGCTGCGCGCGGCGGACTTGCTGGGCATGGAGCGCCGGCAGGCCGAACGTATCCGCGACCTTGAGCGTGGGCGCTTCCTCGGCCTCGGCCCGGCGATCTGCCGCCGCCCCAGTGCGGTGAAGGTCGGCCCGGTTAAATCCGGCCCCAAACAGACGACCAGCAAGCTCGCCCCGCTGCCAACTGCCCCGGCAGAGGAAATGCAGGCCTTGCTCCATGCCGAACTGGCCGCCGTGATGGAAAGCCAGGCCGAAGCCAAGCGCGCCGCACCTCCTCCGCCGGCCTTCACGGCCGAGCAGCTGTCCGAGCAGATCACCCGTTTCGAAGCCGATCCCGTGGCAAGCGACGAGGATGGGGCGGAACCTTCTTCCGCAGCGCCGGGCGCCGCCGCGCAAGTGGTGGAAGATATCATGCGCGCCATGGCGAGCGACCCGCGCGCTGCCTTCCAGCCTTCCGCTGCGCTCTATCAGACCTTCCTGCTCCATTGCCGCAAGCGGCAGGCCAGCGCCGCCACGCCCGACATGGCCGGCTTCCGCCGCATGTTCGCCATCGCGCTCGCCCGGCTGGACGGGCTGGAGCCCCATGTGCGCCAGCACATCCTGGAAATGGGCAGCACCCTGGATGACGATGTGCTCGCGCCCTTTCTCACTATTGCGCGCCATGCCGCCGAAGGGATCGAGGAACCGGATGACGAGGAACTCTCCCGCGTTTACGGCACCAGCTCGCCCGGCCGCACGCGCCGCCTGCTCGAACATCTGGAAAGGAAGGGCCTGATCGTGGTCCGCCACGATTTCGGAGGCGGGCGCACGCTGATCGTGCCCGGTCTGGACGCGGTGCTGAGCGAGTAATCTCCGTCATTGCGAGGACTGGCGGTCCGAAGCAATCAAGGGCCCGCCGCGTTGCGCTCTGGATTGCTTCGCTACGCTCGCAATGACTAACCCGCCGATGAAATGCCTGTCGGTTCGCTTCAGATGTCGTTGCGGATCGTCGCCAGCGCGCCGCCGTCGATTTCCCACTTCGCACCGTTGACGTAGCTGGCCTCGTCCGAGAGCAGGAAGCTGACGACATTGCCCACTTCGGCGGGCTGGCCCACGCGGTTGAGCGTGGCGACTTCGCCCAGCTTGCGCATACCGGCGGCCACATCGTCGAACATCTGCTCCAGCATGCCCACCAGCAACGGGGTTTCGATCACGCCGGGCATCACGCAGTTCACGCGCACACCCTTTTGCGCCACTTCGCTGGCCGCCGTGCGGGTGAGGCCCACCGCGCCATGCTTGGCCGCATTATAGGCGCAGGCGCCCGCAAGGCCGCGTTCTGAACCGATGGAGGCGGTGTTCACCACCGCGCCCGCACCGCGCTTCACCATGTCCGGCAGCACGTAACGCAGGCCCAGGAACATGCCGCGCAGATTTACGTGCAGTACCCGGTCGAACTCGGCGACCTCATATTCGTGCGTGGGGGCAAGATGCCCTTCGATCCCGGCATTGTTGAAGAAGCCGTCCACCCGGCCCATGGCCTTCAGCGCGGCCTCCGCGTAACCGATCACCTGCTGCTCATCGGCGCAATCGGCGTGATGGCCGAACACTGTGTGGCCCGCATCGCTGAGCGCCTTCACCCGTTCTTCCAGCTTTGCCGCATCGATATCCACCAGCATCACCAGTGCCCCTTCGCGGGCGAGGATTTCGCAGGTGGCATAGCCGATGGCACCGGCCGCGCCGGTGACGAGCATGGTCTTGCCTTCGTGGCGCTTGGTCATAACATTCTCTCCGGGTTCGTTTTCGTCATTGCGAGCGACCGAAGGTCGCGCGGCAATCCAGGGCACGGCGCACAACCGCCCTGGATTGCTTCGTCGCTCCGCGCCTCGCGATGACGAGGCGGCTCATTTGGACCTGCGGAATGGCATGGTGAGGAGAAACAGGATCAGCCTGGGCGTCAGCAGCTTGAAGGCAGCGCGCGCCTGTTCGGGGGTGAGCGTGGCGCTCATCGGCATGGTGCCGAAGACCTTGCCCTTCAGCACGAGATCGTTGCCCTTCCGCTCTATGGCGGAAACCTGCATCAGCTCGCTCTTGTCTGCGGAATAGATCTTCACGAGACGCGGATCCCGTCGAAATCGATGCCGAGGTCTTCGGCCATTACCTGCGCCGTGGCGCGCCCGGCGCCGAACACGCCGCCGCCTGGATGCTGGAACGGACCGACCAGATAGAGGCCTTCCACGCCCGGCACGCGATATTGGCCCAGCTCCGGCGTGGGCCGGTGGGAGCCGGACTGATAGGTGGTGGTGGCGATGCCGTGCAGATCGCCGCGGAAGAAGCTGGGGCTGGTCCGCTCCATATCCACCGGGCTGTCACAATGATAATCGAGCACCACGTCGGGCACGTTCTCGATGAAATCGCCCATGCGGCGGATCATCTTCTCGGCGAATTCGCCCTTGGCCTCATCCCAGTTACGGCCATCCTTGCGCGTGTAGGGAACATAGTCCCACGCATGGAAGATCGCCTTGCCCTCGGGCGCGCGGCTGGGATCGTGCTGGGTCAGCTGGCCGACGCCCACCAGCGGCGTGGGTGAGAAATTGCCATAGCGCAGCTCGTCAAACGCGCGGCGCATATCCTCATACCTGGCGGGCATCAGCTCATACATCACGGCAGAGATGTCGCCACCCTCGCTGTTTTTGGCCTTGAACTTCATCGGCGCATCCAGCGCGGCATGAACCGTGAAGCAGGCCGCATCAGTGATATGTGTGCGCTTCGCATTCTTCGCGACATGGGCGGGCAGGGCCGCGACCAGATCGGGCAGGATGTGCGGATGGATTGCGCCGATGATCCCATCCTTCGCGGAAAGGCGCGAGCCATCGTCCAGCACCACGCCGGTGGCGCGCGTGCCGTCGGTCACGATCTCGCGCACCTGCGAATTGTTCAGCACCTTTCCGCCGTGATCCTCGATACAGGCGATCAGTGCGGCAGTGAGACTGCCCGATCCGCCCACCGGCACGCCGAAACCGAACTTCTCAAGGAAGCCAAGGAACACATAGGCACCGATGCCGGTGGCCTTCTCGTCCGGGCTGACGAGGTTTTCGCCCGCTACGCGGCCGAAATGGGCCTTCACCTTATCATGCTCGAACAGCTCTTCCATCAGGTCGAAAGTGCTGACGGCCATGGTGCGCATGATCTCGCGCCCCTCGGCGCTCTGGTCCATCATCGCCGTCTGCGCGCCCAGCGGCATGGGCGGGGAATAGAGCCCCGCCTGGATCATCGGCAGCCATTGGGCGGCCTGGCGCGACATCTCGAGGAAAGTCTCCGCATCCTTGTGGGAGAACTTGCGGATCGCTTCGGCCGATTTCGCCGGATCGCGATGCAGTGGCAAGGTAGCGCCATCTTCCCACACGCTCATCATCGGCACGTCGGGGAAGACGTAGCGCAGGCCGTATTTCGACTTCAGCCCCAGATCGTCATTCAGCAGCAGCGGATTGCCCTGGATGAAGATATGGCTCATCGAATGCTGATCGTGCCGGAAGCCGGGCCGCGTCAGTTCGCGCGTCACCACGCCGCCGCCGAACCAGTCATTGCGTTCCAGCACCAGCACCTTCTTGCCAGCCACTGCCAGATAGGCTGCGGCGACCAGGCCGTTATGGCCCGAACCGATGGCAATGATGTCTGCGTCGCTCATTCAATCATCCTCAATCCCGCGGCCGTTGGGGCAGTCAGAGCATGGCCGACACGATCATGTCGGACAGCTTCTGGAAGCGTTCGATATTGGCCGTTTGCGTCATCACCCCGGCGCTGGTTGCGGCGAAGCTGACGTCCAGCTCCGGATCGACCCAGAACAAAGTGCTGCCCGCGCCGTAATTGCCGTAAGTCTGCGGCGAAGTGAGCGTGCCCAGCTGGTGGTTCACGATGGCCGTACCGCGCACGTTGAAGCCCAGCCCCATATAGGCAGGCGCGACCTGCCAGCCGGCGCGCAGATGGGCGGCCTTGTACAGTTCGTTCGGCATCTCGCCCGTATGCACTTGCCGCGCCACCGCGATCATGCGGGGGGAGAGGATGCGTACGCCGTCCAGTTCCCCGCCCCGGCGGAGCATCTCGGCAAAGCGATAGAGATCGCCGGAAGTCGACGCACAGCCGACATGCGGGGATTCGGTCGCCGGGTCTTCGAACAGGGCGTGGTCGCCTTCGATATTGCGGGACAGATGCTTGATCGGCACCGTGCCGCGCATATCCGGGCGGACGTGCCGGTCCTTCAGGTCGGCCCGAAGCCCCATGGAGGTGCTGTCCATCTTCAGCGGAGCAAACAGGTCTTCATAGAGCAGCGTCTGATAATCGCGCCCCTTGGGGTCCGTGCGGACGAGCGCCATGCCCATCAGCACATGATTGACCAGCGGCGAATAGTCGCAGCGGCTGCCTGGCTCTACCGCGCCATGCACGGCCTCGATTGTCGCCTCGTAGAGTTCCGACAAACGGTCGAGATACATGCCCGGCTTGGGCGTCCACACGCCGGGCATGCCAGCCGTGTGGGTTAGCAGATGATAGAAAGTGGCTTCCTCGCGAGGCTTGCCGGTGAATTCCGGCAGCACGTCGCGCACCTTGGTGGTCAGCGCGAAACGGCCTTCCTCGATTGCCTTGAGGATCAGGATGTTGGTGAAGGCCTTGGTGGTGGAGAAGATGGAGAAGACATTATCCAGCCGCAAGGGCCGTTCGCCCGCTGCGTCCTGCGCGCCCAGCGCTTCCTCGAACAGTTTCTCCCCGCCGCGCCCGACGGTGAGCACCAGCCCATAATAATCCCCGCGCGCAATATCCGCGAGGATGACCTCGCGCAGTGTGTCGAGCCGTTCCTGCCAGACTTTTGCCATAACTAACTCCGTCCGTCCTGAGCCTGTCGAAGGGCCGTTTTTTCTTTTTCGGCGTGCTGCCCAGGGAAAGAGCGGCCCTTCGACAAGCTCGGGGCAAACGGAAGGAGGAGGATTTCTCTCATCCCCTCACCCCGCCGCGATGATGCCGCCATCGATGGCCAGCATTGCCCCATTCACGAAATCCGCCTCGTCGGAGAGGATGAAGGCCGCCGCTCGGGCCACATCCTCCGGCGTACCGTTGCGGCGCAGGGGGATGTTGTTGGCCCGCTGGGCATATTGTTCGGGGGTGACGAAGCCATCCGTCGCCGGGGTCGGCACGCTGCCCGGCGCGATGGCGTTCACCCGGATGCCGCGCGGGCCCAATTCGCCCGCCAGCACCTTGGTCAGCCCGGCGATCCCGGCCTTGATGGTGGTATAGGCCCCGGTATTCGGCCGCCCGCGATAGGCAACGGGTGACGAGTAATTGAGGATGTTTCCGCTCGCTTCCTCATCCCGATAGGCGAGGAAGGCCTGCACGCCCCAAAACACCGATTTCAGCCCGGCGGACAGCATCAGCTCGAGCGTTTCCTCGGTCACGTCCTCGATCGGTTCGTAGACCAGCACGGAAGCATTGTTGATCACCGCGCGCAGCGGCCCGGCATCGTAGCGAAAGGCTTCCGCCACGCCGAAGAACTGCGCCCGCTGGCCCAGGTCCCCGCCATAGGCGTGTGCTGCGCCCCCGGCGGCGCGGATTTCATCCACCACCTTGTGAGCGGAAGCCTGGTTGATATCCGCCACGCCCACAATGGCGCCTTCGGCGGCAAGATGCTTCGCGATCCCTTCGCCAAGGCCGCGCCCGGCGCCGGAAATAAGGATGGGACGGCCTGCGAACTTCATCGCTCAGTCCATCCCGAACAGCTTGGCGGTATAATGGCTGTCCATATATTCCCGCATCGCGTCGATCTTGCCGTTCGAGATTTCGAACACCCAGCAATAGTCATTGTCATAGACCTTGCCGTCCATCGTGGTGCCCGTGGAATTGGATTCCACGCAGACCCAGCCATCTCTTGAGAACATGGCATGGACATGGACCTTGGGATCGCCCGGATGGAACATGCCGCGCACCGGGGCGAGGAACTTGTCGATGATGTCCATCCCCACATGGCGCCCGGCCCCGGCGATGCCCTTCACTTTCGGTTCCCACACGGACTGGTCGTGATAGAAGCCGCGCAGCTTCTCCAGATCGCCCGAGGACAGCACTTCGAAGAAATCGAGCACCAGCTGCTCGTCGGCATTGGCTGCGGTCACGCTCATTTCACTCTCCCTTTCCAACGCCGCGAGCCTGCTCGGTAGGTGGCGGGATCACCGGCATCGCGCCGCCCTGATGCAGCGCGACCTGGCCGTAGCGGCTGGCGAATTTCCACCCTTCGGGCGTCTTCACGTAATGATCCTCGAACCCGCCGACATAGAGCCCGCCCGCTTCCTGCGGCGGCTCCACCGATTTGTGGCTGGAGAGCATGGCGAGGTAGTTGGTGCCCTTGGCCTCCGTCTCCGAAATCACTTCCACCAGCACATTGGTGACGATGTGGCGGACAAGGATCGGTGGCCGGTCGCGGAAGATCGCCTGCACCCGATCCCGCCCGTAAAACGGGAAGTCCGGCTGGAACGGGCGAGCGAAGATGCAATCCTCAGTGAACAGGGCCGCAAGCGCCTCGTGATCGCCATTGTCGGCATAGCTCGCGAAGAGCAGCGGCAATTTGCCGCATTCCGCCTCGATCCGCAGGCGTTTCCGGTCCTTCACGATGCCTGTTCCGCTTCGATTTCGGCAAAAGCCTCATTGGCGATGCGGAAGCTGTCCACCGTGGCCGGGATGCCGGCATAGATGCCCACCTGCAGCAGCACTTCGCGGATCTCCTCTTTGGAGAGACCGTTATTGAGCGCGCCGCGAATATGGGCCTTCAGCTCGTGGCCGCGATTGAGCACGGAGATCATCGCGAGATTGATCAGCGAACGGTCGCGGCGCGGCAGGCCTTCCCGCCCCCAGGTCCAGCCCCAGCAATAGGTGGTCACCAGTTCCTGCAGCGGATCGTTGAACGGCCCGCTCTTCGACAGTGCCCGGTCGACATAGGCATCGCCCAGCACCTCGCGGCGGATTTGCATGCCCTTGTCGAAAAGTTCCTTGTCCATCTGATCCTGTCCTTTCTCAGCCGATCGCCGCGTAGACCGCGTCGATCAGGCGCCTTGCACGCGGGCCATTGTCGCCCACGCTGTGCATCTGGTTGCAGCAATAGGAGAAGCCGAACTTCGCATCCGGATCGCCGAAGCCGATCGAACCGCCCAGGCCATGATGGCCGAAACTGCGCGGATTGGGGCCCATATAGACCGCCTCTGGCGTGTTCAGCAGAACGCCCAGCGCCTGATGATAGGGCCGGTCCTGCAACAGTTCGATCTGGTTGTGCTGCTCGACGAGCATCGCCTCCAGCGCTTCCGTCGACAGCAGGCTGACCCCGCCGACCTCGCCCACGGCGGCGCCATAGATGCGCGCCACGCCGCGCGGATTGCCATGGCCGGAACCGCTGGCGATCTCGCAGGTGCGCCAGATCGGCGAATTCATCGTGGTATGCCACGGCTCGCTGGGGTTCTGCAGGAAGGCGAAGCTGCGCAGGGTGGCCCCGTCCTGCCAGCCTTCCGGCGTGCTGGGCTTGGGCGGCACGGTCTGGTCCTTGGCCGCGAACAGCCGCGCCTTGGTGTTGGGCAGCACTTCGGCGACGTGGGACTGTTCTTCGTCGCTCATCCCTCCGATGCAATATTCGGCATGGAGCGGCCCGGTGACATTCTGGCGCAGGAAGGGGCCGACGGTCATGCCCGTGACTCGGCGCATGATTTCGCCCAGCAGGAAGCCCTGATTATGCACGTGATAGGCCGCGCGGGTGCCCGGCTGCCACAGTGGCTCCTGCACTTCCAGCGCGCGGATATAGGCCGGGTAATCGAAGAACCCGCCCGGATACATCGTGTCGGTGGTCAGCACGGGGATCGCCGCGCGGTGATCGAGGCACCAGCGCACCAGAATATCCTCTTTGCCGTTCTGCGCGAATTCAGGCCAGTAATGGGCGACCGGCTTGTCGATATCCACCAGCCCCCGGTCCACCAGCATGTTGAAGGCAATGCCGGTCACGCCCTTGGCCACGCTCATCATGCAGACGGTGGAATGCTCGCCCCATTCCTGAGAGCGATCCTCGCGCGCCCAGCCGCCCCACAGGTCGACCACTGTCTCGCCATCGCGCACCACGCTGGTGGCAGCGCCGAGTTCTTCCTCGACCCGGAAATTCTCGATGAAGGCTTCGGCCACTCCGCTGAATTCGGAATTGTAACGGCCGCGCAGGCGATAGGTGCCGCCACGCGCTTCGATGGTTTCGTCTAACTGGGCCTGCGCCACTGGCATTCCTCTCCTCTTCCCGCACCAAGTCCTAGGCCGCGCCCGTCGCCACCGCTTGAACCGGGGCGAAAATCTCTTGGCAGCGCGCGAAGCCCTCTGGCAGGTGCAGTGGGGGAGAGAGATGCATGTACGATTATGACGTGATTATCGTGGGCGGCGGCCCCACCGGTTTCGTCACTGCGCTGGGCCTTGCGCAGGCCGGGGTGAAGGTCTGCGTGGTGGAGCAGGAAGAAGCCATCATCGATAGCCCGCGCGCGGCCGTCTACCACTGGTCGGTGCTCGACGGGCTGGAGCGGCTGGGCATACGCGAGGAAGCGGAACAGGTCGGCTTTCCCAAGCAGGACTATCTCTGGCTGGTGAAGAAGACGGGCGAGAAAATCCGCTACGATCTCTCCGTGCTCGCCGGGCACACCGCCTTTCCCTACAACATCCATCTGGGGCAGGATCGGCTGGCCGCCATCGCGCGGGACCGGCTGGAGGCACTGCCCAATGCCGAAATCCGCTTCGCCACCGGCATGATCACCCTGGCGCAGGATGCCGATGGCGTGCGCGTGGCAGTGGAAGGTCCGGAAGGCGTGGAATACCTTTCCTGCGCCTATGTCGTCGGGGCGGACGGGGCAGGCAGCCTTGTGCGCAAGACGCTGAACCTGGGCTTTGAAGGCATGACCTGGCCGGAGCGGTTCGTGGCCACCAATGTCTATCACGACTTCGAAAGCGCGAATTACGGCCTCACCACCATGGTGATTGACGAGGAATGGGGCGCGGTGATCGTGAAGATCGACGAGGAAGGGCTGTGGCGCTGCACCTATATGGAGGACGCCGCCTTGCCGGAGCGGGATTATTTGCAGCGCCTGAACGGAGCCTACGGGCACCTGCTGGTGGGAGAAGGGGGCTACAAGCTGGACCGGGCCGCCCCCTACAAGATGCATCAGCGCGCGGCGGACAGCTTCCGCAAGGGCCGGGTGGTATTGGCGGGCGATGCCGCTCACGTCACTAACCCCACAGGCGGTTATGGCCTGACCACCGGCCTGTTCGATGCCTATGCCCTGTGGCCCACGCTGGCCGCCATCGTGCTTGATGGAGCCGACCCGGCGCTGCTGGATATTTATGCGGAAGACCGGCGCCGCGTGTTCCTTGAACGCACATCGCCCCGCGCGGTGGCGAACAAGCAGCTTGTCTTCCACGCCTGTGGCGGGGGTGCTGCGCTGGAGGCTGCACTGGGCGGATTGCGCGCCATGAGCAGCGATGCCGATGCCCGCCTGAACGGCCTGTGGTTCGTCAAGACGCTGGAGACACCTTCACCCGTGGAGGCGTGATCCCCGTCATTCCATATAGGAAATGGTCCGCAATTCGATGCTCTGGCGCGGCGCGGCATCATGGGGCGTATCGGGCGCGTCGAAGGCGCTGTGTGCCGTGAACTGCACTGCATCGGGATCGCTGTCATACAGCTTGAAGGCCAGCACTTCCCATGGCTGCATATGCGGCACCCAGTACCATTTCTGGCCCGGCGCCCATGCCAGGTTGAAGCCCCATAGCGAACGGCGGTTGAAGTCCCCCAGCCCGCCCACGACTTCGCTGGGGAACATGTCCTCCCGCTTCACCGTGCTGGCATCGCACAGGGCAAAAGGCGCGCTTTCGACCATGGTGATAGGGCGCCAGACATTGATCAGCATGTAACGGCCGGAAAGCCGCCGGTCGGCCTCGTCCTTCGGCAGCAGATCATAAGTGAAGTCCCGCACCGTGCGGTCGCCATAATCCACATGGGCGCCATAGGCGGGCATGTTGTGGCCGTGGGTTCCGCCCGCATTGGTGCGCACCACCGGGCCGAAGCTGATCGTCCTGGCCGCACCGGTCAGCCGCCGCACCAGCGCCTCCGTCTCGCGGCAATAGTGGGCAAGCGCGTCCTTGTCCGTGAAGTCCGTAACAGCGGTCGGCTCGTCCAGCAGGACGAAGCCGTTGCGATCGAAGCCCAGATCGCTTGTGTAGGGCCGCATATCGTGGATCGTCACCCGATGTTCTTCCACCGGCCAGTAGCTTTTCTCCCGCACGCCGGGATGGAAAGTCGCCTTCTCTCCGCGCACGACATAGTTCATCGTCGCTTCCACATCGCAGGTGATCTGTTCGGCTTCGCTCACGGTCAACCTCTCCTTCGCCCGGTGAACTTGGCGCGCCATGCTGCGCAGCATAGCTTGCCCGGAAGCCCGCAACATAGCGGCAGGGTGAGGGGGAAGTCTTGGTGGCAAGCGAAACGCCGGTTTCCGTTTCCGATCCGCGCGAAGTGCTGGGCAACCGGCCCATGCAACTGCCGCAATATGCGGTGATCGGCCTGTGCGTGCTGATCAACATGATCGACGGATACGATATTCTCGCCCTTGCCCAGGCAGGTTCCGCCCTGAAGCGCGAATGGGGTATGGGCGATGCGGCGCTGGGCACTCTGCTGTCCATGAACCTTGTCGGCATGGCCATTGGCGCGCTGGGCGTATCGCCTGTGGCGGACCAATGGGGGCGGCGCCCGGCAATCCTTTCCTGCCTGATCTTCATGAGCATGGGCATGGCGATTTCCGCCATGTCGCACGGCTTCTATTCCATGGCGGCAGGCCGCATCGTCACCGGCATCGGCATTGGCGGGATGACCAGCACGGCGGGCATGCTGGCGCTGGAATATGCCAGCTTCAAACGCCGCGAATTCGCATCGAGCTGCGTGGCCGCGGCCTATCCGGTGGGCACGATCCTGGGTGCGATGGTGGCGGTGGCTGTGCTGGGTTCCTATGGCTGGCGCGGCATCTTCTGGGTCGGTTCGGCCCTGTCCGCGCTGCTGTTTCCCGTTGCCTTCCTGTGGCTCGCTGAATCGCTGGATTACCTGCTCTCGCGCCAGCCGAGAAACGCCGTCGCCCGCACCAACAGGATGCTGCGCCGCATGGCCATTCCCGAGATTGCCGAATTGCCGCCCAAGCCGGAAGGCGCGCGCAGCGCGGTGCTGGCGGAGATCGTCCAGCCCTTCCATGCGAAGGAACTGGCAAAGCTGTTCCTGGCCCATGCGCTGAACATGTTCGCCTGGTATTTCATCATCAACTGGGGGCCGCCACTGGTGGCACAGGCCAATGCGTCCGACACGTTGGGCGCGCAATATTCGGCCTGGGTTTCCTATGGCGGGATCGTGGGCGGGATGACCACCGGATTCCTGTGCGGCACCATCGGGGTAAAGCGCATGATGTGGTTCACCATGCTGAGCCTTGCCGCGCTGATCGCCCTGTTTGGCCAGTTCACCGGCAGCCAGCAGGCCCTGTGGCTGATCGCCCCGCTGGTGGGCGCCATGCTGTTCGGTTCGGCCACGGCCAACTGGCTGACCATCGCCTATGCCTTCCCGCCGCAATTGCGCGCCACGGGGCTGGGCTTTGCCACCACGGCCGGGCGGGTCGGATCGATCTTCGGGCCGATCATGGGCGGATGGCTGCTGGGCGAAGGGCTGGCCGTGGGCGCAGTCTGCGCCGCCATGGCCGTGCCCGCCGTGCTTTCCGCCCTCACCTTCAGCCGCGCCCGGCGGATGGAGCCGGGGCGGTAAGGCCTCGTCATTGCGAGGGGCAAGGCCCCGAAGCAATCCAAGGCCCAGTGTAACTGCCCTGGATTGCTTCGCTACGCTCGCAATGACGAATTAGCGGTTCAGGAAGTCCTTCGCCGCCTTGCGCGCGGCCATGTTCTCGTCGAGCAGCAGATGCGCCCCGCCGGGGATCACGGCCACTTGCGCGTCAGGCAGCACGCCCTGCCATTCGGGAATGAAGCCGGGCGGCACGATCCGGTCATCCCCGCCCCACAGCAACAGCACCGGCCGGTCGAAGCCCTTGAGCAATTCGCGCAATTTCGCATCGGTGACGGCAAGGTCTTCCCGCGTGCGGAACGCTGCCTCACCTTCGCGCTGGCGTAAGGCCAGCCATTCCGGGCCGGGCTGCGCGGGCCAATAGGGTTCCAGCCATTCGCGGCTTTCCACGAACCAGTCGGGCAGTTCCTCGGGCGCGATCTGCGAGAAGTCGGGAATGGCGGCCTTGTCGCTTTTCAACCCGGCGGGGGAAACCAGCACCAGCTTGTCGATCTCTTCCCAATGTTCCCCGGCATAGCGCGCGGCAAAATGCCCGCCCATGGACGCACCCATCAGGTGGAAGGTCTCCAGCCCCAGCGCGGCGAAGAGCATTTCGTAATGCATCACATAATCGCCGATAGCAGTGAAATCGGCATCGCCGCTTTCACCGAAATTGGGATGGATCGGCAGGATCATGCGGAAGGAATCGGCGAAATCGCGCGCCCATTCGAAGCCGTGATAGGTGCCCCCACCGTGGAAATAGACGCAGGGTTCCCCCTCGCCGATTTCATAGACCACGCTTTCCACGCCATCGATGCGATAGACGGTGCGTTCGAACCCTTCGGTGCTGTAGGCAAACTCGCTCATGCGTCTTCCTGTATCGCGGGCGCGGGAACCGGCATCGGCTGGCCCTTCATCAGCTCTGCGAGAGAGGAAGCGCGGATTTCGGCCCCGCCCTTTTCCCCTTCCGCCAGCATGTCCTGCTTGTCTTTCGCCCGCTGCACCGGATCGCTCTCCGAAAGCAAGCGCTTGAAATTGGAAGACAGGGGAGAAGCCACTTCCAGGAATACGCGGCGGCGTTCCTGCGAATAGAAATCGAGCACGCCGTCAGCCGCACGGCCAAGGATCACCGCGCCCAGCGCATCGCTCAGCGCATCGGCATCCAGCACCCCGCCGGTCAGCCCCAGCCCCCCGCAGGGATTGCAGGCATGGGCCGCATCGCCCGCCAGCAGCGCACGGCCCACGCGATAGGTGGGCGCGCTGCGCTGATGCACGCGATAGGGGGAGAAATTGTCGATCCGATAGGGAATGGATGGATCGGGCAGGATCGCGGCGAAGCGTTCCGGCAGGCGTTCCAGAATGGAAGCCTCGTCCAGTTCGGCATCCTCGCCATAGGTCAGGCGCCACAAGTTCTCGCGCCCGAGCCTGCCGACTACGGCCCAGTTCACCGGATCGACCACCATGTTGGCGTTGCAGAATCCGTTTTCCAGAAACGGATATTCGATATTGGTCGCAACGAAGCGATCGGGCCAGGTGATGCCTTCGAATTCCAGCCCCATCAGCCGCCGCATGGTGGACCGTGCGCCATCGGTGCCGATCACCCAATGGGCGGCCATCTGCTTCACGCCGTCAGCCGTCTCCACCGTCAGCGTCACACCATCGGCGGACTGGTCCATCGCGGTGAGTTTGTGGCCCCACAGCACCTGCGTATGCGGCAGGCGGGCGAGGTGCTTCATCACCAGTTCGGCAAGGATATGCTGCCCGAAATGGAGGTTGTGATCATATTCCTGACCCGGATCGAGCGTCTCGCGCATGTCGGAGCTCATGGTCTCGCCGGTTTCCAGCCAATGCATGCGGAATTCGGTGCTGGGCAGGCCGATTTCATGCGCATCGTCGGCCACGCCCAGCTTGTTCAGGATCGACAGGGTGGTGTGGTAATAAACCGCCGCGCGGGGGGAGGTGTTCACTTCCCTTTCCGCATCCAGCACGGTCACTTCGATCCCCTGCCGGGCAAGGCCCAGTGCAGTCAGGAAACCGACCGGGCCTGCGCCCACGATGATGACATTCTGCTTCTCAGCCATGGGCCACACTCGCTTGAGCGCGGCGGGCAAGCACGCGCGGATTGGTTTCGGAAAGCAGCAGCGCGGTCAGCCCGCCCGCAAGGCCGAGGCCTGCCTGCAGCCACAGCGCCACGTCCAGGGTGAAGCTGTCGGCCAGCCAGCCCGCCAGGATCGGGCCGAATACGCCGCCGCTCAATTCGCCGATGCCGACCACCAAACCCATGGCAGTCGCCGCGCGGGCGCCGCCCAGTGTCTCTGCCGGGACCACGCCCATGAACAGCGGGAAGATGCCCATGCCCATCCAGCCAAGGAACATCAGCGCAGTCAGCATCACGGGAGTGCCCGGCACCAGCAGCAGCGCCAGTGGCGGCAGCGCCATCAGGAAGCCGCCAAGGATCATCGGCGGCTTGCGCCCAATCCGGTCGGAAAGGGCCGCCAGCACCACGGCGCCCACGCCGGGGCACAGGCCCACGACGGCCATCATCCACTTCCATGTCGTGGGATCGATGGCGCGCGGCCCGTCGAGATAGAGCGGCATGAAGATGGAGCCGACCACAGCGGAACCGACCGCAAAGCAGCTGAGGATCGAACAGAGCAGCACGTTGCGTTCCGCCAGCATGTGCCAGGGCGAAAGCGAAGCATCGCGCGCGGTGGTGACTGCTGGCGCCTTGGCGCGCGGCGGTTCTGCCACGAAGCGCCAGATCAGCAAGGCCAGGATCAGGCCCGGCACGCCTGCCAGATAGAAGGCCACGCGCCAGCCATAGGCCTCCGCCAGCCACACCAGCACAATCGGCGCCACGGCCGTTCCCAGCAGCGACCCGAAGACGTTCTGGACCATCCCGGCATTCAGCCCGCGCCGCCCTTCGGCGGAAGCGGCGGCCATGATCGCAAGGCAGATCGGCAGGAACGGACCTTCAGCCGCGCCCATCACCACACGCGTGGCGAAGAGCGTGCCGAAGTTCCATGCAAGGCCAGACATGACCGAGCAGAAAGAGAAGATCACCAGCGCCGCGAGCAGGAAGGGCTTGCGCGCACCGATGGAGTCAGACCAGCGGCCGACGAAGTAGGCGCCCAGCGCCCAGGTGACCGAAAGCCCGGACCCGAGCGCCCCCACCTGCGTGTTACTGAGCGATAGATCCTCGATCACGAAGGGACCGAGGAAGGTCATCGCCATACGGTCGAAATAGGCGAAACCGAACGCCAGACCGAGCAAAAGCAACACGCGCAGCTCATAGGCGTAGGAATGGCTTGCCTCGCCGGCATTGCCCCCGGCTTCGGGCGCCCCGTGTGTCAACGCTGACACAAGCGCCTCTTATACAAGCAAATTCGCATATTCCGCCTCTCCCAACGGGCTTTGTATCTTGGCTGCAACTTAACTGTCTCGCCCCGAAACGTCTTGCCTCAGGGCGAAATGTTCAAATCGGACTTAGTCAAATTTCCTCGTATTTCCGGGGTTTTTCACTGTTGCCTCATAGTAACATCAACTTCGCTTTCGGTATGCCGGGTGCGTTCTGGGCTCTTTGCGGCGCCCTTGTTCAGGTTTACTTGATGGACATGGGGAGGAAAATTGGGCGCCACGAACGCGCTCATCGGGAAGCCTCCCTACTGGGGTCTTTCGCGAGCCTTCCGGCAATGACCGGCAGCCGCGTTGGATAATTGGTGAGAACTCGGGGCTGGATCGGCCCCGGTTTGGGAGGATGTCTACATGAAGCTCAAGACTATGGGCGTCGTGTCTTCGCTGGCCGTGATGGCCAGCCTGGCGACGCCGGCTTACGCGCAGGACGAAGGAACCGAGGACAATAGTGTCCGGACCAACGAAATTATCGTGACCGCGGAATTCCGCGAAGCCAAGCTGCAGGATACGCCGATCGCGATTACCGCGGTCAATTCCGAAATGCTTGAGGCTCGCGGGCAAACGGACATTGCGCAGGTCGCTGCTCAAGCCCCGAACGTAACCCTGAAGCCGCAGCCGCAGAACGGTGGCGCCGGCCTGATCGCGTTCATTCGCGGTGTCGGCCAGACCGACTTCAACTACGCGCTCGATCCGGGCGTCGGCGTCTATGTCGACGACGTCTATATTCCCACCCTGTCCAGCTCGCTGCTCGACCTGATGGATCTCGACCGTATCGAAATCCTTCGCGGTCCGCAGGGCACGCTGGCGGGCAAGAACTCCATCGGCGGCGCGATCAAGCTGTTCAGCCAGAAGCCCAAGGGCGATGGTTCAGGCTCGCTGCAGGTCAGCTACGGCTCCTACAACCGGCTCGACATCCGTGGCATGGCCGACTTCAAGGTTGCTGAAAACCTGTTCGCCCGTGTTTCCGGCGTGGCCAAGAGCCGTGACGGCTATGTCGATCTGCTCGACTATGGCCGCACCCATGTGGGTTCGAACGTGCCTTCGTCCAATGCACGCGGCGCGAACGCCATTGTCGGCTCGCAGGGCGGCCAGTCCTATGTCGCGGGCAAGCTGGCCCTGCGCTGGACCCCGACCGACACGCTCGAAGTGAACATCTCGGGCGACTACACGTCGGACCACTCTGAACCGGCACCGACGGTGGTTCTCGCTGCCGGGCGGCCCGGCCCGACGTCCACGAACCCGAATCCGTTCGATCCCAGCGTCCCGAATCCGGCCACCAACGCCAATGGCGGCGCGTGGCTGCCGGGCGTTAACGGCCAGCCCGTTCCGGTGGACTGCCACTTCGTGCCTTATGGCGTGAACAGCTGCGACACGCTCGATGCCTCCGCACTCGGCGTCGACCCCCGGTACATCAGCTATGCCAATTTCGTGGACGGCATGGCGAACACGACGCAGGCCCCCTACAAGCCCTATACTGCACTGCAGAACCAGGACTTCATCGGCTGGGGCATCCACGGCAATGTCACGCTGGACCTCAGCGACAGCCTCCAGCTCGTGTGGATCAGCTCCTGGCGTGAATATGAATCGCGCTGGGGCCAGGATCAGGATGCTACCCCGGTTCCGGTCGCGCAGCTCGACAACGAAATGCACCACCGTGCATGGAGCCAGGAACTGCGCCTGAACGGCGAATTGGGCGACGGCCTGTTCCAATATACCCTTGGCGGGTTCTACTTCGACCAGGACGGCAATTACACCGCCCGCGTCGACCTGAACTACGCCGGCATCGACTTCATCCACGGCCCGGATACCACGCCGAGCACGTCGAAGGCGGTGTTCTTCAACGGTACGCTGCACCCGACCGATGCGTGGAGCATTACGGGCGGCCTGCGCTATTCGAAGGACAAGAAGACCTACACCTATTACCGCAGCAATCCCGATGGTTCGATTCCCTTCGAGGACTGGACCCCGGCCGACCTGCCTGCGCTGCCGATCTGCGAATTCTTCCAGGGCGCACCGACGGCAGGCCCGACCGGCGTCGGCAATACGCCGAACTGCCTCCTGTCCGGCCTCTATGGCATCTCCGACACTTTCGAAGGGGACCGCTGGGATTGGCGCATCGTCACGGACTATCGTTTCTCCGATCAGTTCCTAGCCTATGCCTCGGTCTCGACTGGCTACAAGAGCGGCGGCGTCAACCCGCGTCCGTTCTTCGGCCCTTCGGCGGGCGAATGCGATGCGCCGGGCTATGTGGCCCCCGCAGCCTGTAACCAGCTCAAGGCCTTCAATCCTGAAACCCTCACGACTTACGAAATCGGTTTCAAGAGCGATCTTCTTGACCGCCGCCTGCGCCTGAATGCCGCCGGCTTCATCAACAAGTACAACGACATCATCCTGACGCTGTCGGCCTGTCCGTCGGTTCCGTGCCTCCAGCCCAACAATGTCGGCAAGGCCGATGTGAAGGGCTTCGAGGTCGAAATGTCGGCCTATCCGGTGGACGGCCTGTCGTTCGACGGTTCGCTGAGCTACATCAACTTCAAGTATGATGCGGCGTCGGTGGCATCGGCCGGGCTGACGGGTGATGAGGTCACGCCCTATACGCCGGAATGGACCTACAGCTTCGGCGTCCAGTACGACCATGAACTGAAGAACGGTGCGACACTTGGCGTCCGCTTCGACGGTTCCTATCAGTCGGATACTTTCACTGAAGCTTCGAACAGCGAATACAGCCGTGTTGAAGGCGTGTTCCTGGGCAATGCCCGGCTCACCTACACTTCGGCCGACGACGACTGGCGCGTGTCGCTGGAAGTCCAGAACCTGTTCGACAAGTATTATTACCTGAGCAAGAGCGACGTCACCGCTTCGCTGGGTCTGGTCACGGGCGTGCCCGCCCTGCCCCGCACCTGGGCGGTCACGGTTCGCCGCAGCTTCTGATAAGGGCGGCCCCTGTTTCGACAGGGGCCATTCCCAAACGAAAAGGGGCCCAAACGAAAAGGGCGCGAACCCAGCCGGTTCGCGCCCTTTTTCTGTCTGTCGCACCGCCTGCCTCAATGGCCACGTCCACAGACGCAAGGCCAGAACTGCCCGCAAATGCAGGCCTGACGGATCCGGCAGATCAAGCCTTACTTGTTGAGGCGTTCGCGGATTTCCTTGCCCGGCTTGAAATAGGGCACCCGCTTGGCCGGCACGCTGACCGAATCCCCGCTACGCGGATTGCGGCCGGTACGGGCTTCGCGCTGTCTGGTGGAGAATGCGCCGAAGCCGCGCAGTTCCACGCGCCCACCTTCCGCGAGCCGCTGGGCAATCTCGTCGAAGAAAATATCGACGACCTGCTCGATCTCGTCAGCGCGCAGCTCGGGATTGTCCTTAGCCAACGCCTGCAGCAATTCGGATCTGATCATCGTTCCAACCCCCTGGGGCATGGCGAGTCATGCGCCAATGGGCAAAACTGCCAGAGCACGCCCTTAGTTGCAATGAGTTAGGTCAAATCCCGGATATAGTGGGCAGAAACGGGACAATTCCACTGCCGCGCCTTCACAGGCGCGGCGCGGCTCATGCGTCCCTGAACAAGTCTGCCGTGGCGATGCCCAGCCGCTGCATCCGGGCGCGAATTTCGGGCCATTCCTGCGCAAGAAAGACTTCGCGCTCGGCCTGACGCAGCTTCTCGGCCGCACCCTTAACCACGAACATGCCTACGCCGCGCTGCACTTCCACCAGCCCATCCGTCTGGAACTGCTGATAGGCCTTGGCCACAGTCAGCGGATTGGCCCTCTGTTCCGCCGCGAAGGCACGCACGGACGGCAGCATGTCCCCTTCCGCATATCGCCCCTCTATGATCGCCGCCGCGATCAGATCGCGCAGCTTCAGATAGACGGGGCGGCTGGCTTGAGACATTTCTGGTCCTGTGGTTTTCGCCCGGAAGCGACAGGTGCATCAGTGCCATAATACAGCGGAGCAGGTCAAGAGAAGAGCCGCTTTGCCGGTCGCAATTCGGTTACGAATGCAACAAGCCTGCTTCACAAGCCCGCCTTTTCCGGTAGGGTGCCCCATTCGCCAGACCGGGATTGCCCGGCAGACGCATGATACATGGGGACCAAGCGCCAATGGCCAGCCAATATGCGGAAAGCGGAGATGCCCGCGGAACCTTCCTGGGGCATCCGAAAGGGCTTTTCGTCCTGTTCTTCGCCGAAATGTGGGAGCGTTTTTCCTATTACGGGATGCGCGCCCTGCTGATCTTCTACCTTACCAAGCACTGGCTGTTTTCCGACGGGCGCGCCTCGCTGATATATGGCGCCTATACCTCGCTGGTATACATCACCCCTGTTCTGGGCGGCTGGCTGGCGGACCGTTATCTGGGCCAGCGCAAGGCCGTGCTGTTCGGCGCGGTAGTGCTGACACTGGGGCACTTCCTGATGGCCTTCGAAGGTTCGGGCGGGCAGGGCGATCCGGCGATCAACATATTCTGGCTCGCGCTCAGTTTCATCATCGTCGGATCGGGCTTCCTCAAGGGGAATATCTCGGTGATCGTGGGCAAGCTCTATCCGCTCACCGACGTGCGGCGCGATGGCGCCTACACGATCTTCTACATGGGGATTAACCTCGGCTCGTTCTTCGGCGTGCTGATCGCCGGCTATCTGGGCGAAACCTATGGCTGGAGCTACGGCTTCGGCGCGGCGGGCGTCGGCATGCTGCTGGGCCTGATCGTGTTCATCATCGGCAAGCCGCTGCTGATGGGCCGGGCCGAACCGCCCTCTCCCGAATTGCTGGCCAAGCCCGTTGCCGGCATTCGCCTCGAATGGCTGCTCTATGCCGTGGGCCTTGCCTCGATCGGCGTGCTGTGGGTTCTGGTACAGGCACAGGAATTGGTGGGCTGGATGCTGCTGGTTTCCGGCGCGATCCTGCTGGCCTATATCGCCTGGATCGCTGTGACGAAGCTGGGCAAGCACGAACGCGACCGGATTCTGGTGATCATCTTCCTGCTGCTGCTGCAGCCCGTATTCTGGGGCCTGTTCGAACAGGCGGGCGCTTCGGTCAATCTCTTCACGGACCGTCATGTGGACCGCATGTTCCTGGGCTGGGAAGTGCCGACCACCTGGTTCCAGTCGGTCAATGCGGCCTTCATCATCCTGCTCGGTCCGCTCTTCGCCTGGCTGTGGACTTCTTTGGGCCGCCGCGGGCTGGAACCCTCCACCCCGGCCAAGTTCGGCCTCGCCATCGTGCAGGTGGGCCTCGGCTTCCTCCTGCTGGTCTGGGGCACGCAGGCAGCCGGCGTGGACACCGCCACTTCGATGTGGCTGATCATCCTGCTCTATCTGCTGCACACCACTGGTGAGCTGTGCCTGTCGCCCGTGGGCCTTTCGGCCATGAACCGCCTGGCGCCCTGGCATATGGCAGGCCTCATCATGGGCGCATGGTTCTTCGCCACTGCTGGCGGCAATTTCGTAGCGGGACAGCTCTCGGCCATGACCGGGGCCGAGAATGCCGAAAGCGGCGAAGCGGCGAAGGAACTGTTCCTCGACGTGTGGACCGCCGTGGGCTGGACCGCCATGCTGATCGGCGTGGCCGTGCTGGTCGTCAGCCCCTTCGTGAAGAAGCTGATGCATCTCGACACGCTCCGCGACGACAATGTCGGCGACGATCTGCTTGGCAAGGCCGAAGCAGGCGAGGCAGAGGCTGCGGGCATCCGCCCTGCCATGAAGCAACAGGACTAAGGCAAGGGTGCAGGGCATGGCACGCAGCAAGGCGGCAATCGGTGTGGCACTGGCCGGGGCATTCGCCCTGGCGGCCTGTGGCGGCGAAAGCGGCGGGGTAAACAGCGCGAGCGCAAAGCCCGCGCCTGCCCCGTCCGCCGCCTCTGCAAAGGACGAAAGGGAAGACCAGCCCTATCCTTCCACCTACAAGCCCTATCCCGGCGCGCCGACCGCACTGGTTGGCGCCACGGTGTATGACGGCAAGGGCGGCCGGATCGACAAGGGCATTGTGCTGTTTTCGGAAGGCAAGGTAGTCGCCGTCGGCAATGCCGAACTGGCCATTCCTGAAGGCTATGCCCGCATTGACGGGACGGGCAAGTTCGTCACCCCCGGCGTGATCGACGTTCACTCCCATCTGGGCGACTACCCCTCCCCCGCCGTTGCCTCGCATGAAGACGGCAATGAAATGACGGAACCGACCACGCCGCAGGTATGGGCCGAACACAGCGTATGGCCGCAGGATCCCGGCTTCACCCGCGCACTGGCCAATGGCGGCGTTACCGCACTGCAGATCCTGCCCGGTTCGGGCAATCTGATGGGCGGCCGCTCCGTCACGCTCAAGAATGTGCCCAGCCGCACGGTGCAGGGAATGAAGTTCCCCGGCGCGCCCTATAGTTTGAAGATGGCCTGCGGGGAAAACCCCAAGCGCGTCTATGGCAGCCAGGGCCGGTCCCCGATGACCCGCATGGGCAATTTCGCGGTCAACCGGAAGACCTGGTTCGAAGCGAAGAAATATGCCGCTGGCGACCGCAAGGAACGCGATCTTGCGATGGAAACGCTGGCCGGAGTGCTGGATGGCGACATCCTGGTCCAGAACCACTGCTATCGCGCGGACGAGATGGCCCTCGTCCTCGATATGGCGAAGGAGATGGGCTACAAGGTCACTGCGTTCCACCACGCAGTGGAAAGCTACAAGATTGCCGATCTGCTGCGTCAGGCCAATGTCTGCTCCGCCGTGTGGGCGGACTGGTACGGCTTCAAGATGGAAGCCTATGATGCGATCCCTGAAAATGCCGCGCTGATCCAGCAGGCCGGGGCCTGCGTCATCATCCATTCGGATGACGAGAACGGCATCCAGCGCCTCAATCAGGAAGCCGCCAAGGCACAGGCTGCGGGCAAGCGCATCGGCATCGACATTCCCGATGCTCAGGTGGTCGGCTGGTTCACGCTGAACGCCGCGAAGGCGATGGGGATCGACAAGCTCACCGGCAGCCTTGAAACCGGCAAGATGGCCGATGTGGTGCTGTGGAACGGCAATCCGCTGTCGGTCTATTCACGGCCGGAAAAGGTCTGGATCGACGGCGCGCTGATGTTTGACGCACTCGATCCGCAGCGCCGCCCGGTCAGCGATTTCGAATTGGGCCAGCCCGGTGAAGGAGACGTGAAATGACGCGCCTTCCCGCTCTTCTGGCTGCGGCTGCCGCGCTGGCCATCGCAGCCCCCGCCGTCGCGCAGGATTTCGCCATCACCCACGCCACTGTCGCACTGGGCGACGGGAGCGAACCGATTGCCGATGCCACCCTTGTGGTGCGCGGCGGCAAGGTCGCTGCCGTTGGCCGGGGCGTTGCCGTGCCGCAGGGCGTGGAGCAGATCGACGGAACCGGCAAATGGGTGACACCCGGCCTGTTCTCCGCCCTCACTGATCTTGGCCTGTACGATGTCGACGCAGTGGACCAGAGCCGCGACATCAGCGCCGATAAATCCATCTTCAGTGCCGCGCTGGACATTGCCCCGGTAGTCAATCCACTGGCGCAGAACATCAAGGTCAGCCGCGCGGGCGGAGTGACGCGGGCCAGTGTCTTCCCCCGATCCGGCAATGCGATCTTCGCCGGGCAGGGCGCCGTGATCGACCTGGGTTCCGACAGCGAGCCGGTGGTGAAGCCGCGCGCCTTCCAATATGTCGAGCTTGGCGAAGGCGGTGGCGGACTGGCCGGAGGCAGCCGCACGGCCGCCCATGTCACCCTGCGCAACGCGCTTGCCGAAGCGCAGGATCTCGCCTCGCGCGGCGGGCGCAATGACGATGCCCTGCTCAACCGGCCAGATGCGGCGGCGCTGATCCCGGTCGTGGAGGGGCGCCAGCCGCTTTACGTCCATGTCGAACGCGCGGCAGACATCCTCGCGGCGCTCAAGCTGCGGCAGGATTTCCCCAAGCTGGACCTCGTGCTGGCAGGGGCGAGCGAGGGCTGGATGGTGGCGAAGGAAATCTCCGCCGCGAAGGTGCCGGTAATCGCCAATGCGCTGAACGATCTGCCCGCCCAGTTCGAGCAATTGGCCGCGACCCAATCCAATGCCGGGCGGATGCACGATGCCGGGGTGAAAGTGGCCATCGGCCGCTTCTTCGATATGAACCAGCCGCGCTACGCCCCGCAGCAGGCAGGCAATCTGGTGGCGCTGACCAAGCTGCCCGGCGCCAGCGGGCTGAGCTGGGGCGAGGCATTCGCCGCGATCAGCTCCGTCCCGGCGGAGATCAGCGGCATGCCCGGCATGGGCGTGTTGAAACCCGGCGCGACAGGCGATGTGGTGATCTGGGATGGCGACCCGCTGGAACTGAGCACTGCACCCATGCGCGTGTTCGTGGACGGAGTAGAACAGCCCCTGGAAAGCCACCAGACGAAGCTTCGCGACCGTTACCTTACACCGCAGGAAGGCGCCTTGCCCAAGGCTTACGATTGGTGAGATGATCGTGTCTGAGGGAGGCCCCCGATGGACCCGTCACTCGTTTCGCTGATCGCCGCATCGACTGCCTTCACCGGCGGGCATTTCGTGCTGTCTCACCCGCTGCGCGCGCCGCTGGTGCGTGCGCTGGGTGAAAAGCCCTTCCTTGGCCTCTATTCACTGGTGGCCTTTGCCAGTCTGATCTGGATGGTGCTGGCCTTCCGCGCCTCTCCAGTTGGCAGCGGCGGCCTTCCCGGCCTGCCGGGCGAGCTGCTGTGGGCTGTCGCCAGCCTGCTGACGCTGGTGGCACTGGTGCTGCTGTTCGGATCGTTTCGCGGCAATCCGGCGATGCCGGAAACTCCGGTGGAGAAGATCGCCGCGGCCAGACCGACCGGTGTCTTCGCGGTAACCCGCCATCCGATGATGTGGGGCATAGCGCTATGGGCCATTGCCCATATCCTGATCGGCTGGAGCGCGCGCACGACCATCCTGGCCACTGCCATCCTTATCCTGGCTCTGATCGGCAGCCGCCTGCAGGACAAGAAGAAGGCCGAGTTGCTGGGCGATGCCTGGATACATTGGGAAGCCCGTTCAAGCTTCTGGCCCCGCTGGGGCAAGCTGACTTCGGCCGGCCTGCCGCTATGGCTGATCTCGCTGGTCCTGTGGCTTGTGGCGACTTACGGCCATATCCATGCTGCCGGGATTCCCGCTGGGATTTGGCGTTGGATCTGACTTAGCCAGACTGACCATCTTTTGTGTCCCCAGATCAACGTAAGCTGAAATGGCTGCCGATGCAGCCGCGATAGCGGCAATTATAAGCGTCAAGATTGCATAAAGTGACTGCCATCCCGACAAACTGAATGTCCGACGAACTTCAATTTGCCTGCCATCCCAGTAAAGGCCGCCACGCTCGCTCACACCTAAGCGCCCCAAATCATCCACGCCGACCGATTTGACGCCCTCTGGCCAACGGGAACGCGGATCTTCAGCGGGGGAAGTTGGCGGTTCGTTCAAGCCCGCGCCTCTTCCACACCGGCCGAATTGTGCCGCAGGGCTTTCAGCACCGTATCGACGATCCCGCCCGCGTTCAGCCCGGCTTCGTCATACTGCTTTTCGGGCGCGTCCTGATCCTGGAAGATGTCCGGCAGGCGCAGGGTGCGGATCTTGAGGCCACTATCGGTCAGCCCTTCGTCGCTGGCCATGGTCAGCACATGGGCGCCAAGGCCGCCGATGGAGCCTTCCTCGATCGTCACCACCACTTCATGCGTGGCGATCAGGCGGCGGATCAATTCGCTGTCCAGCGGCTTGGCGAAGCGCAGATCGGCCACCGTGGTGGAAAGGCCCTTCGCATCAAGCTGGTCGGCCGCCCTGAGCGCTTCGGCAAGGCGGGTGCCAAGCGAGAGCAGGGCGATCTTCGTCCCTTCGCGCACCACGCGACCCTTGCCGATTTCCAGCACTTGCGGGTCTTCGGGCAGAGGCACGCCCACGCCATTGCCGCGCGGATAGCGGAAGGCGATGGGGCCTGCGTCATATTGCGCGGCGGTGTGCGTCATATGGACCAGTTCCGCCTCATCCGCGGCGGCCATCACCACGAAATTGGGCAGGCTGGCGAGATAGGTCACATCGAAGCTGCCCGCATGGGTCGCCCCATCGGCCCCGACCAGACCCGCACGGTCAATGGCAAAGCGCACCGGCAGGTTCTGGATCGCCACATCATGCACCACCTGATCGTATGCGCGCTGCAGGAAGGTGGAATAGATCGCGCAGAAGGGCTTCATGCCCTGCGCCGCAAGCCCGGCAGCAAAGGTAACCGCATGCTGTTCGGCAATGCCGACATCGAATGTGCGGTCAGGATAGGCAGCGGCGAACTTGTCCAGCCCGGTGCCGGAAGGCATCGCCGCCGTGATCGCGCAAATGCGGTCATCCTGTGCCGCTTCGGCCATCAGCGCATTGGCGAAAACGCCGGTGTAGCTGGGCGGCCCGCCCGCGCTTTTCTTCTGTTCACCAGTGATGACATCGAACTTCTGGACGCCGTGATATTTGTCCGCGCTCTGTTCGGCGGGGCCATAGCCCTTGCCCTTCTGCGTCACGACATGAATCAGGCACGGCCCTTCGGCGGCATCGCGCACATTTTCCAGCACCGGGACAAGCTGGTCCAGATCGTGCCCGTCGATAGGGCCGACGTAATAGAAGCCCAGTTCCTCGAACAAGGTGCCGCCCATGGCCATGCCGCGGGCAAATTCGTCCGTCTTCTTCGCCGCGCGATGCAGCGGGGCAGGCAGGCGGCGGGCGAATTTCTTCGCCAGATCGCGCAGACCAAGGAATTGCGCGCTGGAAACCAGCCGCGCGAGATAGCCCGAAAGCCCGCCCACTGGCGGCGCGATGGACATGTCGTTGTCGTTGAGGATCACCACCAGCCGGTTGCCGGCGGCTTCCGCGTTGTTCATCGCCTCATAGGCCATGCCCGCGCTCATCGCGCCGTCACCGATCACCGCGATGGCCTTGCCCGGCGTGCCCGCCAGCTTGTTGGCGATGGCAAAGCCGAGGCCAGCCGAAATCGAGGTGGAGGAATGCGCCGCGCCGAAGGGATCGTATTCACTTTCGCTGCGCTTGGTGAAGCCGGAAAGCCCGCCACCCTGACGCAGGGTGCGAATACGGTCCCGCCTGCCGGTGATGATCTTGTGCGGATAGGCCTGATGGCCCACGTCCCAGATCAGCCGGTCATCCGGCGTGTTGAACACGTAATGGATCGCCACGGTCAGTTCGACCACGCCAAGGCCAGAACCCAGATGCCCGCCGGTGGCACCCACGGCGGAGATCATTTCCTGCCGCAGTTCGTCCGCAACCTGGCGCAATTGCCCGGGCTTGAGCTTGCGCAGATCGGCTGGAATATCGACCGTGTCGAGCAACGGCGTGACGGGAGGATTGGACATCGGCCCCTGTTACCCCAAGGTCAAAGAAGTGTCGAACGCTAGGTGCATGTTACGCACTATGGTGCAATTGTGCCGGTCGCTTCGCAGGGCCGGTCAGGCCGCGCAGTGATCGCACAGGCCGCGCAGTTCCACCACCGGGCGGACATCGGCAAAGCCGTTGCGGTGCCCGGCATCGCGCAGGCTGCCGGTGATGCCATCGTCATCGAAATGGGTGGCCTGACCGCATTTGTCGCAGATCAGGAAGATGCAATCGTGGCGGCAGCCGGGATGGGTGTTGGCCATATAGGCATTGGCGCTTTCGATCCGGTTGGCCAGGTTCGTGCGCACGAACAGGTCCAGGATGCGATAGACGCTGTTGGCCGCCACGCGCTTGCCCCGGCTGGCGGATAGGCTTTCGGCAATGTCATAGGCCGATGCCGGCTTCTCGTAAGTGGCCAGCGCCTCGAACACGTCGGCGCGCATGTCGGTCCACTGTTCGCCCGCTTCGGTCAGCGCGGAACGGGCAGCGTCGACAAGCTTCGCGCCCGAATGTTCGTGATGATGATGCCTGGCCATGTGCAGGATATAGGCAGTCCGATCCCGGCCCGCAATCTTGCGGCTCGGGATCAGCCTGTCTTGAAGGTGGCGCTGTACTGAACGGGGAACATCTTCTTCAGCGCGGCCACCTTGGGCTTGTCCCACCGGACGATGTAACCCTGGTTGGGATTCCGCTTCATGAAGTCCTGATGATATTGTTCAGCCGGGTAGAAGGCCTTGTAGGCTTCGATCTTCGTGACAATCGGGGCCTTCCACACGCCGGACTTGCCCATCTGGGCGAGATAGGCCTTGGCCACCTTTGCCTGTTCGGCATTCATCGGCACCAGCGCGCTGCGATATTGCGTGCCGTGATCGGGGCCTTGATAATTCAGCGTCGTGGGGTCGGCGCCAACCGAGAAGAAGATGCGCAGCAACTGATCGTAACGGACGATCTTGGGATCGTAGGTCACCTTCACCGATTCGGCATGGCCGGTATTGCCATCGCTGACCGTGCCATAGACCGCATCGGCCTTGCTGCCGCCGTGATAACCCGAAACCGCGCTGGTGATGCCCTTGGTGTGGCTGAACACCGCCTCGATCCCCCAGAAGCAGCCACCCGCGAAGATCGCGGTCTGCAAACCGCTTTCCTTCGAAGTGACCTTGGCCGCCGGGGCAAGCACGGCCTCTTCCGCGAAAGCGGGCTGGGCGCAGGCGGCGGAGAAAAGCAGCGAAGCTGCGAGGATAAGAGTCTTTGCGGGTTTCGTCTGTGTCATCACGCTATCAGGCTCTGTGTTGCGACGGCGATCGCGACAGCCAGTCCCCCAAGGCCAAAGCCGATGGCAAAGGAACGATAAAGGTCGGCAGTGAAAAGGCCCATGATGGGGTAACTTTCAGCTCTTCGCGATCTTCGGATCGCATTTGTCTAACGCAAAACCCTTGCGCGGGCGTGAACGGAACGAACGAAAGCGCCCCCTGCCGCTATCGACGACGGAGGGCGAGTTCGGTTCCCGGCCATGCCGGTTCAAGGCCGGACTCCGCGAAGCGAGCGGAATCAGCGACGAATGGTGGAAGCGTTACGGGCCGGATCAGTGCCGGAAGTGGCGCATCCCGGTGAAGACCATGGCGAGGCCTGCTTCGTCGGCTGCAGCGATCACCTTGTCGTCGCCCATGGCGCCGCCCGGCTGGATCACCGCGGTCGCGCCCGCTTCGGCGGCTGCCAGCAGTCCGTCGGGGAAGGGGAAGAACGCATCGGACGCCACGGCGCTGCCCACGGTGCGGGGCTGCGGCCAGCCAGCTTCCTCTGCCGCTTCGCGCGCGCGGATCGCGGCAATGCGGGAGGAATCGCGGCGGTTCATCTGGCCTGCGCCGATACCTGCCGTCACCCCGTCCTTGGCATAGACGATGGCGTTGGACTTCACATGCTTGGCCACCGTCCAGGCGAACAGGCAATCCTTCAACTCCTGCTCGGTCGGCGCGCGTTTGGTCACCACCTTGAGATCGGGCAGGCTGATCTCGCCATTGTCACGGCTCTGCACCAGCAGGCCGCCAGCAATGGTCTTCAGCGTCAGGCCCGGGCGCGCCGGATCGGGCAGTTCGCCCGTCAGCAGCAGGCGCAGGTTCTTCTTCTGGGCGAAGATCGCACGCGCCGCTTCATCCGCGCCGGGGGCGATCACGACTTCGGTGAAGATCGAGGTGATGGCTTCCGCCGTCGGCCCGTCGAGCGGGCGATTGACCGCCACGATACCGCCGAATGCAGAGACACGGTCGCAATCGAAGGCCGCATTATAGGCATCGAGCAGGCTGCCTGCCTGCGCCACGCCGCAGGGATTGGCATGCTTGACGATAACCACTGCCGGATCGCCATTGCGGAACTCGCTCACCAGTTCCAGCGCGGCATCGGCATCGTTGAAATTGTTGTAGGACAGTTCCTTGCCCTGCAGCTGTTCTGCCTGGGCGATGCCCTGCACGTTGCTCGCCTGCGGCAGATAGACCGCCGCGATCTGGTGCGGGTTTTCGCCATAGCGCAGTTCAGCCTCGCGCTTGAAGGCCAGCGGCAATGCTGCGGGGAAAGGAGTCGCCTTCAGCGCCTCGGCGCCGAGCGGATTGGAATAGGCATCGCCGAAAGCGAACCAGTTGGCGATGGCCGCATCGTATGACGCAGTGCGCGCATAGGCCTTGCCTGCCATGCGGATGCGGAATGCCAGCGACGTGGCACCGCCCGTGGCGTCCATTTCCGCGATCACTTCGGCATAATCGGCCGGATCGGTGAGAAGCGTGACGAAACCATGGTTTTTCGCGGCGGAGCGGACCATGGACGGCCCGCCAATGTCGATATTCTCGATCACTTCATCGCGTTCGGCACCCCGGGCTACGGTAGCCTCAAAGGGGTAGAGATTGACGACAACGAGGTCGATCGCGCCGATAGAATGCTCAACCATGGCCGCAACATGCTCGGCATTGTCGCGCACGGCCAACAGCGCGCCATGGACCTTGGGGTGCAGGGTCTTCACCCGGCCATCCATCATTTCGGGAAAGCCGGTCAGCTCCGAAATATCCATCACCGCAAGGCCTGCCTCGCGCAGGGCCTTGGCCGTGCCGCCGGTGGAAACCAGTTCCACCCCGTGCCGCGCCAATGCCTGGCCCAGTTCCACCAAACCGCCTTTGTCGGACACTGACAGCAGCGCCCGCTTGATCTTGACCTCGCTCACCGGATTCATCCCATTCGCTTGAGCAGCCAGGAGAAACTTCCCCCGCCGCGCGATACCATTCCCTGCAGCACCAATTGCTGGGCTGCCTGCGGCCTGCCGCCGCCATCGACCCACAGGCTCTCCTCGATTGCCAGTTCGCCTTCCTCCAGCGCACCCGCGCCAGTGGCGAACTGCCAATAGCTTCCATCCGGAAGGGCCAGCCCCGCGCCGGTGCCGGTTTCCGACAGGCCCAGTTCTACACCCGGCCCGACATGAAAGCGAATCGCGAAGGGCACTTTGCCGCGCTTGCCCTTGCGGCCCACGGGAAGCAACAGATCTTCCCCGCGAAGTTCCGTCCCGTCATCCCGCAGGATCAGGATACGGCGGTGGATCAGGCCATAGCGCTGGGCATAGCCGTCATGGCTCGCCTCGATCCGCGTGGCCGCCCCGCCCCGTTCATCCTGCATCATCCGGCGGTCCAGCTCGACCTCGTTGACGCCGGAACCGATCTTGCCGTTGATCAGCACGGCAGTGGAATTCACATCGTCCAGCACCAGCGTGGAATGGGCCGCCGTGGCGCGCAGCCCGCTTTCGATGCGCACCGGCACCTGCCCGCCCGCAAAGGCAGCCCCGCCGCAATTGCCGATGATCCGCTGTCCACGGTCCGAAAGCTCAAACGCAAGGGTGGAGGCACAGCCGCTGCGCGTATGCCGCGCGAGCGGCGGCGGGGCAGCATCCATCTGCAGCACTGCCTTGCCGGCGGTCACGCGCTGATAGCCCCACTGGCGGGCGTCCTTGAGCGGGCGCGTGCGCACACCGCTCGCCTCTATCAGCCCGGCAATCGCATCTGCCGAAACAGCGCCTGCGCCCTGCCAATTGCCCAGCGATCCGTCGCCATGGGTCAGCGCCAACAGCGGCGGCACCAGCAAATGCAGCATGGCATCCACGGCCTCGGGCGGATCCCGGCGCGTGGCGCGGTAACAGGCGGAAAGGTCCACCAGCAGGCCGATCGCTTCCATCTGGGCCAGAGGGCTGCGTGACAGCACCCCGCCATCGTCGCCCACCAGTTCGCCCAGCGCCTTGATCAGCCCGGCTTCGCCATAAAGGCGGCGCGGCTTGCCATCGGGCAGCAGCAGCCCGGCCGCCACGATGGCGCACCAACCCGCCGTTTCGGCCAGCCGGTCTTCCGCACGCAGGACGGCGCGATCCAGCCAGCGGGCGGTTTCGTTCATCGCGGCCAGCATCCGGCCACGCAGCGCCTTGTCCGTGCCTGACAGGATAAGCGGCGCATGGACGAGCCAGTTCAGCAACCTGTGCCCGGCATTGCCGACGCTCCAGGCCGCACCCTTGCCGGGATGGGCATTGGCATCGAGCCAGGCCGAAGCGATCCGCTCAGACGTCGGGACACATTGCTCGCGCGGCGCACTGGACGAGAGGTCTCGCAGCCAGCCGAAACCGTGGATCGTCTGCTCGAACGGCGGCGTGAGCCGTGCAGCGGGGGTGAAATCCATCTGGCCGATGGGCGCCTTCACCCCGTGAATCAGGAAATGGCCGGCCCTGAGCGCCACGCCCGCAACACGGTCTCCCGGCAGCGGGCTTTCCACCGTGGCCAGCAGGCGCGGCTTGGCCGGCTTGCGGAAAGGCGCGGCAATGGTCGAACCCGGAACACCCATGCGATAGGCAAGGCGGATCAGCTTTTCACCGGCACTGAGCGCAGGAGGCTGAATATCGCTGAGGACAAGCGAACGGCCCGGCTCGATCAACTCGCTTGCCACGAGGTCGAGCCCCGCATCGTCGGCAGCGGGCTGAGTGGTCAGCGGCTCCGCACCGGGCGTGGAAAGCGGCACGGCCATGGGAAAATCCTGCGACGCAGCATGGTCACCATCGAGCGCGAGGCGCGGCTGGCTGGCGACCTGCTCCATCACCCACCGCCCTTTAATGCCGCGATATTGGCGGCATAGCGATCCGGCCCGCCCTTGAAAGTGGCCGAACCGGCGACCAGCACATCGGCCCCGGCATCGACACACAGGCGCGCCGTTTCCTCGTTCACGCCGCCATCCACTTCCAGATGGACCTGCAACCCCATCTGGTCGATCCGCTTGCGGATCGCCTCGATCTTCTTGAGCTGGCTGTGAATGAAGCTCTGCCCGCCAAAGCCGGGATTGACGCTCATCACCAGGACAAGGTCGATATCTTCCAGCAGATAGTCCAGCATCTTGGCCGGAGTGCCGGGATTGAGCGAGACGCCCGCCTTCTTGCCCAGCGCCCGGATCGCCTGCACCGTGCGGTGGATATGCGGCCCGGCTTCGGGGTGGACGGTGATGATGTCTGCCCCGGCATCGGCAAAGTCCTGCAGCCAGTTATCGACCGGGGACACCATCAGATGAACGTCGAACGGCTTGCTGGTGTGCGGGCGCAGCGCCTTCACCACGGCCGGGCCGATAGTGAGATTGGGCACGTAATGCCCATCCATCACATCCACGTGAATCCAGTCGGCACCGGCTGCGTCGATTGCGCGCACTTCTTCACCAAGCCGCGAAAAGTCGGCCGAAAGGATCGAGGGCGAGATCAGCGGAGCGCTCATACTGCGCAATGGCCCTATCTACCACCGGTTGGGGCGACAAGCCGGGCCTGCCTCATTTTCCACACAGAATCTTGATTTATCGTCAGGCCGAATCAATTTGGCGACAGTCCGGTGCCTTGCCGCGGCCTGATCGGCCAATTCAGTGGGCGTTAAACGAGCCGGGGGCAGAAACCCCGACCAACAGGGTTCGCACCAAAACGATGAGCGAATGGCGAATGCATCAGCTGACGTCATCCGGCCCTATGAATTTTAAACCGCAAACCCATGTAGAAAGCCATGACCAACACTTCCCTCTTCCGAAAAGCAGCACTGACCCTGGCCGTTGCTGCGGCAGCCGCCCCCGCCGCCGCCCCCGCATCCGCGCAGGGCGAGGGGGATTGCGTTGGCCGCAACAAGTTTCCCGCGTCGATAAATGTGGTGGCGAACGGCATTCGCAACAACAACGGCAAGCTGGTGGTCACGATCTATCCTGACGACCGCAAGCGCTTCCTTGCGTCCAAGGGCGAGATCAATGTCGGCAAGGTGGATGCCCAGCAGGGCACTACCCGCGCGAAAGTGTGCATTCCCGGGCCGGGCGTCTACGCCATCGCCGTCTATCATGACGAAGATGGCGGCGGTAAGTTCGACCGCGGGCTGCTGCCCAAGGAAGGCTTCGGCTTTTCCAACAACCCTTCCACCATTGCCGGTCTTCCCTCCTTCAGCGCGGTGCGGCTCAATGTGTCGAAGTCCGGCCTCGCCACCCATATCCAGATGAAATATCCGTAAGATCAAGGCGGCTGGCGGGCCGCGCCGGTTGGCGCTATCAACCCGGAATGCTGACTGAATCCCTGCTCGCCGATGCCCGCGCGATCGCGGATCGCATTGTCTCCCTGCGTCGGGCGATCCATGCCGAGCCTGAACTCGGCCTCGAAACGCCCAAGACGCTGGCCAAGGTCCGCGCCGAACTGGCGGATCTGCCGCTGGAATGGCGCGAAGGCCCCTCCACCACCGGCGCGGTGGCGATCATGAAAGGCGCCAAGCCCGGTCGCACCGTGCTGCTGCGCGGCGATATGGACGCCCTGCCCATGGGGGAGGAGACGGGCCTGCCCTTTGCCTCCACCATTCCCGGCCGGATGCATGCCTGCGGGCATGACACGCACACCGCCATGCTGGCTGGCGCCGCGCGCATTCTGGCGGCGCGGCAGGGTGAATTGGCCGGCGAAGTGCGCTTCATGTTCCAGCCGGGCGAGGAAGGCTTCCACGGCGCCCGCTTCATGCTGGAAGACGGGCTGCTGGGCGGAACGACCGGCTATCCCCTGCCCGAGGCCGCATTTGCGATGCATATCATGCCCAACGCGGCCCACGGCGTGCTGGGCAGCCGCGACGGGGCCTTGCTTGCCGCCGCCGACATGGTGGAAATCACTGTCACCGGCCGCGGCGGCCATGCCTCCATGCCGCATGACACGCGCGATCCGGTGCCGGTGGCATGCGAGATCGTGGGCGCGCTGCAAACACTCGTCACCCGCCGCTTCAACGCGGCAGAGGCCGTGGTGATCACCATCACCCAGCTCGATGCGGGCAGTGCCCACAATATCATTCCCAACGAGGCGCGGCTGCGCGGCACGATCCGTACGCTTTCAACGCAGAACCGCGCCCGCGTGCGCGAAGAAGTCTCTCAACTGGCGCAGGGCATCGCCGCTGCCCATGGGATGGAAGCGACGGCAGGATTCGTGCAGGGCTTCCCGCCCACCATCAACGATCCGCGCGCCGTTTCGCTGGGCGAGGCCATCGCCAAGGAACTGGGCGGCGAACAGGCATTCCTGCGCATGGATCACCCGATCATGGGCGCAGAGGACTTTTCCTATGTCCTGCAGGCCATGCCCGGCGCGATGTTCTTTCTGGGCGTCGCGCATGAAGGCGATGACTGGAGCCAGTGCTGCGGCCTGCATTCCAGCCGCATGATGGTGGACGAAGCCGTCCTTCCGCGCGGGGCCGCCTTCCTGGCGGGCTGCGCCACACGTTTCCTCGAACAAGGCTGGAGCTGACCCCAATGGCACATGTTTTCCGCGCCGCGCTGCGGTGCGCGCTTGGTTCTGGCCTGCTGCTGGCACCCGCACTGGCCCATGCGGAAGAGGCGCAGGCAGGCGCGGCAAGCTGCCCGGCGGAACGCGCGGTCTACACCTTGCCGTCCGAAGAGGGGGACATCCACGCATCCTTCATTCCGGCCAGGCACTGGCCTTCCGCGGCATCGGACCTCTACTTCAAGCTCACTACGCCCCGGCGGGACTATTGGTTCTCCTTCGCCGTTTCCAACGGTTACAGCGGGATCACCCTGCTGCCGGTCGGGAACCCCTACGATCCCGCTGCCGAGGATGGCGGCCCTGCCAGCCTTTTGCCCGAAACAGAAAGCCCGGAAGATCAGGATGCGGAGCTTGAGCTGCTCGCCAAACTGCGCTTCCTTCCGCTCGACGCAAACCTGATGGTGGCCGAAAATCCGCCTTCCGCCGGGCAAGAAGCCCCGCCCTATCTGATGACGCCGGAACTGGGCGAGGCCCTGTGGTACGATGTTGCCATGCTGACGCCCGACCCCGAGGCAGAGGCGGATTCCATGCCGCGCGGCGCCTTCCGGATCACCGGTTGCCTGGCCGAAGCGCCCGCCAAGGCCTGGCCCTGATTTTCAGGGCCTGAGCCTCAGGCAAAGCGCTTCGCCCCGGCGACGCACAGGATCACGGCCGCCGCCGCAACGGTCATCGTCCATGCGATGGGTTCGTGCAGCACCAGGGCTGCCGCCAGCAGGCCAAAGAAGGGCTGCATCAGCTGCAGCTGGCCCACGCCGGCGATCCCGCCCAGCGCAAGGCCGCGATACCAGAACACGAACCCCACCAGCATGCTGAATACCGAGACGTAGAACAGGCCCGCCCATGCGGACACTCCGATCCCGCCCGGATGCACTGGAGTGGTGGCAAGGGCGATGGCTGCCATAGGCAACAGCGCCAGCAGCAGCGCCCATGAAATGACCTGCCAGCCACCAAGCCGGCGCGACAGGGCAGCGCCTTCGGCATAGCCCAAGCCGCAGACGAGAATCCCGGCGAGCATCAGCAGATCGCCCGGCAGGGAGCCGTCAGCTCCGCGCGAAAGCGCAAAGCCCGCCACGATTGCCGCACCCAGCAGGGAGAATATCCAGAAGGCCGGATGAGGCCGCTCCCCTCCGCGCAGAACGCCGAAAAACGCCGTGCTGAGCGGCAGAAGGCCAAGGAACACGGCGGAATGGGCGGCGCTGACATATTGCAGCGCCAGCGCGGAAAGCAGCGGATAGCCCACCACCACGCCCAGCGCCACGACGGCAAGCGGAACCAGATCGGCCCGGGCAGGCCTTCGCTGGCGCAGTGCCAGAAGGCAGGCCGCACCGAGCAGGCCCGCAATCGCGGCCCGGGCCGAGGTGAGAAACAAAGGTGAAAGCTCTTCCACCGCCAGCCGTGTCGCCGGAAGCGACCCGCTGAAAATGATTACGCCCAGCAGGCCGCTACCCCAGCCCGCGCTTGTCCGGTCCATATGCCGATACCTCCTTGCACGGGCGCACTAGGCAGGGCGGGCTTGGCCTGACAGCAACGATGGCATACAATTTAATCAAACTGTATTGATCCAATAGGCCATACAGAGTGGAAGGAAGTCTCTCATGGCCAGCCCGGCCCTCACCCGCACCGAAACGCTGATGGAGGCAATCCGCAGCCGCATCGCCACGCGCGCGCTGGTTCCGGGGGACCGCCTGCCCTCTGTGCGAAGCTTCGCCCGGACGATGGGCGTTTCCCCCTCTACCGTGGTCGAAGCCTATGACCGGCTGGAGGCCGAAGGCGTGATTCGCGCCCGGCGGGGATCGGGCTTCTACGTCACCGGCGCCAATCTTCCGCCCATGGCGCTGGCCGAAATGGGCCCGGTGCGAGAGCGCGAGCTTGATCCCTTCTGGGTGTCCCGCCAGTCGCTCGACGCGGATCCCGCCGTGCTCACACCCGGCTGCGGCTGGCTGCCGGCGGACTGGATGCCCAATGCCGCGCTGCGCAAGGGGTTAAGGGGCCTTGCGCGGGCGGAAGACAGCCTGCTGACCAGCTATGGCGGAACGCGCGGCTCCCCCACCCTACGGCGGCTGCTTCAGGCGCGCTTCGCCGATGAAGGGATTGCCGCCGGGGCTGACCAGATCATGCTGGCTGGATCGGGCACGCAGGCGATCGACCTCGTCTGCCGCCTGCTGCTGCGCCCGGGCGACACGGTGCTGGTCGACGATCCATGCTATTTCAACTTCCAGGCCCTGCTGCGCGCCCATCACGTGCGCATCGTAGGGGTGCCCTATACGCCCAATGGCCCGGATACCGCCGCATTCGAACAGGCGCTCACCAACGAATTGCCGCGCCTCTACATCACCAATTCGGCCGTCCATAATCCAACCGGAGCCAGCCTTTCGCCGCAAGTTGCCCATCGCGTGCTGACACTGGCATCCACCCACGGCATCACCATCGTGGAGGATGACATCTTTGCGGATTTTGAGCCGTCACCTTCACCTCGCCTGGCCGTGCTTGACGGGCTGGAGCGAGTGATCCGCATTGGCAGCTTCTCCAAGACCCTCTCCGCATCGGCCCGCTGCGGCTATATCGCGGCACGTACCGACTGGATTGAGGAGCTGGCCGACCTGCAGGTGGCAACCTGTTACGGCGGCCCTTCTACACTGGCGACCGAGTTGGTGGCCGGCGTGCTGGCCGGGGGCAGCTATCGCAAGCATATGGAAGACCTGCGTCAACGCTTGTCCCGCGCCCGTAAACACGCTGCCGAGCGACTGGCCGAACTGGAAATCACCCCCTGGATCGCCCCGCGCGGCGGCTTCCACCTGTGGTGCAGCCTGCCGGAAGGATATGATTCAGGCGATCTGGCCCGGCGCTGCATGGCGGACAAGGTAATGCTTGCCCCCGGCAATGTATTCAGCCCTTCGCAGACAGCAGCGGATTTCCTGCGCTTCAACGTAACCCAGCTCGGCGACGAGCGGGTCTTTGCGGCAATCCGCAAGGCGATGGGAAAAAACGAAATGGGTTGAGGGCCAGCCACAGGCCTTCCATCCGGAACCCTGCTTGTGGCGCACCCGACAGGATTCGAACCTGTGACCCCTGCCTTCGGAGGGCAGTACTCTATCCAGCTGAGCTACGGGTGCGTGGGGCGCCGCCTAGCAAGCTTGCTGGCCTGCGCCAAGGCAAAAGCGATGCGCCCGCCGGGGACACATCGCCGATCATGCCCGGAGCGCCCCCTCTTACTGGGAAGAGCCGCGTTCGCCGAACTGGTTGAGCTTGGTACCATCACCCTTGGTTACGGTGACGTTGAAGCCGCCGCGGCGCTTGTCGCGCAGGGGGTAATAGGTGAGGTTGATCTTCTCGCCCGGCTTGAGCGAGGTGCGCGACCAGCCATAACGCTGCAGGTGGTTGGGGCTCATCCCCTCAAGCGCCCAGACGTGTTCCTGGCCGTCCTTTTCCTTCACCTTCACGTAAAGGAAAGTGTGCGGATTTGTCCATTCCCAGCGGTCCACCACCGCGTTGGGCATAGGCTTTTCCTTGCCCCATTCGAACATCGCGGTCGAATGGTGGGCCGCCAGCGGCGCCCCCACGGCAAGCACGGCACCGGCAGCGAGCGCGGCGCCGATCATGGTTTTGCGGCGTGAAATCTTCCCAGACATGCTACTCTCCGTATGTCATCCACCTTGCACTGCGGATGCTGATTTTCTTCCCATCTGCCAATCTTACATGACTTTATCAACCCGCAGCTTGACTTGGAACAAATTCTCGCCACACGAGGGCGAAAAATGAAACAAGAAAACAATCCGGAGAGTGAGATGAAGGGCCTACCCCGCATTGCCAGCATGCTTGCCTGCGCCTCGGCGCTGGCGATCGTCACCCCAGCCGCCGCCGCAGACGAAGCCACGCCCCGGGCGACCGCCTATCAGGAAGTCACCAAACTGCCGGACTGGACCGGCATCTGGTATCCGGACTGGGGCGCCCTGTTCGGCGGCCGCGCGGCAGCCAAGCCGCAACTGACGCCCGCGGCGCAGGCGGCCTATGACAAATATCTGGCCGACACCAAGGAAAACGGCCCCAATCAGTATGCACAGGCCCACTGCCTGCCGCCGGGCCTGCCCGGCCTGATGCAGCAGCCCTATCCGATCGAGATCCTCTATTCCCCCGGCCGGGTGACCATCCTGACCGAAGCCTATGCCCAGGCCCGCCGCGTCTACACCGATGGCCGCGCCCTGCCCGCCGATCCCGACCTGTTTTATAACGGCAATTCGATCGGCCATTGGGAAGGCGATACGCTGGTGATCGAGAGCACCGGCTTTAACCTGTCCACCTTCATTGCCCCCGGCATCAACCACAGCGAGAAAATGCGCGTGGACGAGAAGATCTGGCTGGAGAAGCCCGGCCAGCTGATCGACGAGATGACGATCACCGATCCCGAGGTGCTGACGGCCCCCTTCGTGACCCGCGTGGCCTACAAGCTGGATAATTCCTTCCCGATTCGCGAATATGTCTGTTCGGAAAACAACCACCTGACCACGGGCGAGAACGGGGCGAATATCGACCTTGGACTTGAAAGCAACGACACGGTTGATGACGATCCCTTCGCCGATTGAGGCGAACGGAATCAATCGTTTGGCTTATACTAAAAGCCCGGAAATGCGTTAGTGGCGCGCATAGGTTGCCGCGTCACTAACCATTTCTCAAACTTCTGCCCCCTATCCATTGGGCATGAACGCGGTCCCTCCCAACATGATTCCCCACGGCGATTCGCTGGTCGGAACGCCGCATTTCGCAGAAGCGCTTTATGGCGCTACGGCTGCCCAATGGGCCGCCCTGCAAGACGCCGCCGCTGTAGTGGCGCACCTTGCGGGGATCGAGCCGGAACAGCCCACGCCCGAGATCATCGCCTTTCCCGAAACCATCCGCCATGCGGGCGCCTGGCGCCGCCAACTGGCGGAAAAGGGGATCGACGATCTGGCCGCCATCCTTGAACCCGGCATCACTGCCCTGCTGGCCGTGAACGCCCGTGGTGCAGACACCACAGCCCCGGCGCAGGCCCTGTGGCACGAATTTCTGGCGGCCCGGACAGCCCTGCTTTCGCTGGCCCCGCACGGAATGATCCAGCGCAAGCGGATGTCCTGAATTCAAGGCCCTGACCCACGGCCTGAGAAGACACTTCCGCATCAATCCACCGAAAGCCCGTTGACCGGGTTCGCGCTATGTTCCATCTCCGGGGCATGGGCGATTCTCTCGCGATACTAACCCCGGAACAGGAAGCCGCCGAACGGCACGCCCGGGCCGTGGCGCGCGGAATCGCACGGCTGTTTGCCCGCAACGACATCTGGTGCCTGGCCGAAATGCCCCTGCGCAACGGCCGCCGGGCAGACCTGATGGGGATCGACCCCAAGGGCCAGATCGTGATTGTAGAAATCAAAGTCAGCCGTGCAGACCTGCTGGGCGACGGCAAGTGGCCGGACTATCTGGACTATTGCGACCGGTTTTTCTGGGGCGTCCCTCCGGAACTGGACAGGGCACCGCTGGAGACGGAAGGGTTCCTGCCCAGCACATGCGGCGTGATCGTGGCCGATGGCTACGATGCGGAGATTTTGCGCCCCGCCCCGCTGCAGCCGCTCGTCGCCGCGCGGCGCAAGGTGGAAGTGGAACGGCTGGCCCGCACAGCCCTGCGCCGCCAGCTTGCCCTGCTCGATCCCCATGTGGGCCGCTGGGGCGGAGCCTAGGCAACCGCTCGGCCCGGGCAGGCGATCCGGGGCGGACACGCAATTTCCTTGCTTTTCGGGGTAATCCTGCTTATGTGCAGCGCAGCAATCGGCGAGCGGGGCAACTTCCCGCCGCGGTTCCGGCAGCGTGAGGGCGCACGGGCATTCCCCGGCGTTCCGCCCGAACTTCCGATCGTAGACATCGCAAGCAAGCTGCCTTTTTCACGCAAGGTTCGCCAGAAACGAACCCGGGCCCGTGCACAGGCGAATTGCGCCTGCGCGCCGCCCCAATGAGAGATTTTCATGTCCTATTTCACCGAGCTTGGCCTTGCCGAGCCCATCCTTCGTGCATTGAACTCGAAGGGCTATTCCGACCCCACCCCCATCCAGCGTCAGGCGATTCCCGCCCTGCTGGAAGGGCGCGACATTCTGGGCATCGCGCAGACCGGCACCGGCAAGACCGCAGCCTTCTCGCTGCCTTCGCTGCACCGCCTGGCCGAAAACCCGGTCGGCCGCTTCAATGCCGGCTGCCGCATGCTGGTGCTTTCCCCCACGCGCGAACTGGCTGCCCAGATCGCCGAGAACATGAAGCTGTATGCCCGTTATCTGGACCTTTCCGTCCAGTGCGTGTTCGGCGGCGTGCCCGTGGGCAAGCAGGCCCGCGCCCTGACGCGCGGCTGCGACATTCTGGTGGCCACTCCCGGCCGCCTGCTGGACCTGATCGACCAGCGCGCACTGACCCTGCGCCATGTCGAAATCTTCGTGCTGGACGAAGCGGACCAGATGATGGACCTCGGCTTCATCAAGCCGCTGACCCGCGTGGCCGCCCTGCTGCCCGAACAGCGCCAGAGCCTGTTCTTCTCCGCCACCATGCCAAAAGCGATTGCCGATCTTGGCAAGCGCTTCATCAAGAACCCGGTGCGCGTGGAAGTGACGCCGCAGGCCACCACGGCCGAGCGGGTCGAGCAATATTCCACTTTCGTGGACCAGAAGGAAAAGCAGGCCCTGCTTATCCTGCGCCTGCGCGAAGCGTTCAACGACCAGAGCCTTGACCGCGCGCTGGTGTTCACCCGCACGAAGCATGGGGCAGACCGAGTGGTGCGCCACCTTTCCGCCGCGAGCATCGATTCGGTCGCGATCCACGGCAACAAGAGCCAGGCCCAGCGCATTCGCGCGCTGGACAGCTTCCGCCGGGGCCAGGTGAAGGTGCTGGTGGCAACCGACATCGCCGCGCGCGGGATTGACGTTTCGGGCGTGAGCCATGTGTTCAACTTCGAACTGCCCAACGTGCCCGAACAATATGTCCATCGCATCGGCCGTACCGCGCGCGCCGGGGCGGATGGTATCGCCATGAGCTTCGTCGCGCCCGACGAAAAGGCCTATCTGCGCGACATCGAGAAGCTGACCGGCGTGCGGCTGACCGCCATGCCGCTGCCCGAAAGCTTCCGCACCGAAATGGCCCGCCTGCCCCTTCCCCCGCGCGCGAAGCCCGAGGAAGAGCGTGACGAAGGCCGGGGTGACCGCCGCAATTCGCGCGACGGGCGCGGCCAGCGCCGTGGCGGTGAAGGTCGTGGCGAAGGTCGCGGTGAAGGCCGGGGCGGCAGCCGCAATGGCGGCGGCAATGCCAATGGCGGCGGACAGCGCCGCGATGCAGAACGCCGCGAAGCCGCGCGCAAGTTCATCACCCCGCGCAACCCCTGGCCCAATTCCGACGAAGCACGCGAAGCCAAATCCGGCCGCGAGGGCCAACGCCAGGGCGGCAATCGCAATGGCGGGAACGCGCGCGGCGGCCAGGCCCATGGCCAGCGCGACGGCGCCCGTTCCGCCGATCCGCGCCGCGACAATCGCCAGGGCGAGCATCGCGGAGAACACCGTGCGGACCATCGCGGGGAACGCCGCGAGGCGCGTCCGGATCAGCGCGGCGAACGCCGTCAGGGCGAACAGCGCCACAGCCACGGCGGCCATGGTCGCAGCGCTGAATCCCGCGGTGGCGAAGGCCGGGGCGGTCAGGGCCGTGGCCCGCGCATCGAAGGCGGCCAGCGCCCGCAGCGCCGACAGGCACCGCGTCAGGGCTGACCTGAAACTGGCCGAAAGGCCGCACACAGGATCGGGCGGGCTGTCCTACACGCCATGCAGGTGGTAGGGAGCCCGCCATGATTCACTGTCCCGCCAGATCCAAACCGGCCCCATGCCATCTGGCGCCAGCGGGCAGGATTTCCGGGACGCGCGTGTGTGTAACAGGTGTAACACCTGCCGCTTTGCAGGCCGCCCCATGATACAGGCCGCAATCCTCTCCGCACTGGCCATGACGCTGATCGTCGGCCTGCGTTATCTCATCACCAGCGGGGCCTTTGCCTGGGCGACTCACAAGGTCCGCCCCGGCCTCTACAAGGGTCTCACCCCCCAGATTCGCATGGAAATCTTCTGGTCGCTCGCTTCGGCGGCGATCTATGGTGTGCCTGCGGGCATCGTCGCATGGGGTTGGCAGGAACGCGGCTGGACGAAGATCTACACCGCATGGAACGATTATCCGCTGTGGTATCTGCCGCTGTCGCTGTTCCTCTACCTCTTCCTGCACGACACCTGGTTCTACTGGACCCACCGCTGGATGCACCGCCCGGCCGTGTTCCGCGTGGCCCATGCCGTGCATCACGCCAGCCGCCCGCCGACAGCCTGGGCGGCCATGAGCTTCCATCCGGTGGAAGCGATCACCGGGGCGGTGGTGATCCCGGCATTGGTGTTCTTCATCCCCATCCACATCGCCATGCTGGGAACGGTGCTGGCGATCATGACGGTGATGGGCGTTACCAATCACATGGGCTGGGAGATGTTCCCCCGCGCCCTTGTTCATTCCCGGCTCGGGCACTGGCTGATAACTGCCAGCCACCACCATCGTCATCATGAGAATTACCGATGCAATTACGGCCTCTACTTCCGCTTCTGGGATCATCTGTGCGGCACGGATCGCGGCCTTTCGCAGCCCTGATCCTTGCCCCGGCGCTTGCGCTGGCCGGCAGCCCGCTGCTTGCGGCCTCCTCCACTGGCACTACGGTGACGATCACCGTGACCGATCTGCGCAACACCAAGGGCGTGGTGCGGGCCTGCATGACGGACGATGCCAACATCTTCCCCAAATGCCGGCAAGACCCGAAATCCCACCGTGCGACGGTAAATGCCGCGGGCACGGTGACGATCACTTTCGAGAATGTAGCGCCGGGCACCTATGCCATCGCGCTGCTGCATGACGAGAATAACAACGGCAAGGCCGACCGGGCACTGATGATGATGCCCAAGGAAGGCTATGGATTCTCCCGCGATGCCAAGGTGAAGATGGGCCCGCCCAGCTTCAAATCGGCCGCGTTCGAAGTGGCGGACAAGCCGCTGAGCCAGACGATTCGCATGCGCTACATGCTCTGACCGGGCCGCTCCGGCAGGGGCGGCGCTTGCGGCAATCAAAAACCGCGCCTAGGGCCTGAGCCGTGGCGGACGCGGACAGCACTCAATTCGGCAATCCTTCGGCGGCCATGTCGCTCGATTCGCCATTCGCGCCGTTCCGCTGGCCGGTATTCCGCAGGGTGTGGACGGCCAACCTGACCTCGGCACTGGGCAGCATGATCCAGATGACCGCGGCGGCCTGGCTGATGACGGAATTGACCGAGTCCCACCTGCTGGTGGCGCTGGTGCAGGCATCCGTCACCGTGCCGGTGCTGCTGTTCGGCATCTTTGCCGGAGTAATCGCCGACAATTACGACCGGCGGAAGGTGATGCTGATCGCCAATATCGCCATGCTGGTGCTTTCCGCAATTCTGGCGGTTCTGGCATGGATCGGCGCAATCGGGCCCTATTCGCTGCTGTTCTTCACCATGGCCATCGGCGCGGGCTTCGCGTTGAACGGCCCTTCCTGGCAGGCATCGGTGCGCCAGATGGTACCGCGCGAGGATTTGCCGCAGGCCATTTCGCTCAACACCATCGCCTATAATGCCGCCCGCAGCGTCGGCCCGGCTATCGGCGGGGTGGTGCTGTCCATCTGGGGGCCTTCCACGGCCTTCACCATCAATGCACTGAGCTATCTGGCGCTGGTCTATATCCTGCTGCGCTGGCGCCCGGTCACGCCGCCGCGCGCGCAGCGACACAGGGTGGGTGCGGCTATCGGCGCTGGCCTGCGCTTTGCCGTGTCGAGCAGCCCGGTGCGCCGCGTGCTGACCCGCGCGCTGGCCTTCGGCATCGGGGCGATCAGCTTTCAGGCATTGCTGCCGCTGGTCGCGCGCGAACAGTTGAAGGGCAGCGAAATCGGCTTCGGCCTGATGTTCGGCGCATTCGGTGTCGGATCGGTCATCACTGCCGTCTGGGTAGCCCGCGTGCGCCGTCGCTTCGGGCCGGAAGCCATCGTCAGTGCCGCCAGCATCATTGCCGCACTGGCAGTGACCCTGCTGGCCGTCGCGCCGAATATTCCCATTGCCATGGCGGCTGCCTTCATGGCCGGCTGCGGCCATGTCTCGGCCATGACCAGCCTCAACGTCTCGATCCAGATGCGCAGCCCGGACGAATTGCTGGGCCGCAGCCTCTCCATCTTCCAGTCGATGATCTTCGGCGGCATGGCGGTCGGCTCAGCAGCATGGGGCACGCTGTCGGATTTCGTCGGCACGCCGAACGCCCTCCTGGCCTCAGCGGCATGGCTACTGGCATCTCTGGTAGTTCTGCGGGTGCTGGCGCCCATGCCGGGAATCGGAGAAGGCCACGCCCCTCCCGCCGTCTAGAATCAGCGCCGAACAGCCAATCCGCCGCGCCAGACTGGCGCCGTGACGTCACGGTTGCGGCAAAAAAATGCCGCCTGCGCAGAGTTTGGCACAACTTAACGATAAGTTTACCATGTCGCGCCAGAACTCTCCCCCAGATGTTGCAATGGGGGCTTGAGGGCCATGGACACGCTTAGGGGAAATTTCGCCGACCGCGCCGATCTGATCGACGATGGCGATGCCTATGATCCGGTTGAAGACGATGCCGGCCGCGAGACACCCAGCCTAATCGGGCAGGACGAACGCCGTATGCAGGTGCGCGCCTACAATCACTGGGCAGGCCTGCTGGAAGATCGCAACTTCCCTTCGATCGACGATCTCGACCCCGAATCGCTCACCGATTTCGGGCCTTACAGCGTACTGCTGGATTTCACGGCGGGAATCGAGAACCCGGGTATTTCCTATCTGGGCGAGAAGCTGGCCATCGAATGCGACGCCGACGAGACGATCGAACATCTGGACGACGTGCCCAGCCGTTCGCTGCTGTCGCGCATTACCGATCATTACATGCAGATTCTCGCGAATCAGGCCCCGATAGGCTTCGAAGCGGAATTCGTAAATCAGCGGAACCAGACGATTCTCTATCGTGGCATCCTGCTGCCCTTCTCCAGCGACGATGACACGATCGATTTCATCTATGGCGTCATCAACTGGAAGGAACTGGCTGACCAGCGCACGACCGACGAGCTGATGCTCGAAATCGATCAGGCTTTGGAAGACGCTCCCGAAGAAACTCCGCTGCGTTCTTCCGATCATCCGATGACCGACTGGGCCGACGGACCGGCCGCCACTGTCGATCTTGCCGCCATGCCGCAGGCTACTCCGGCTGACGGGATCTTGAACCTCAACATCCATGCCGGCATTCCCGCACTCGACGATGCAGCCCTGCCGATGCCGCATTTCGGCGGGCCCGACAGCTTCGACGTCACTCCCGCTTCCGCTACGACCAATGCGGAGGAAGAGGACGAAGATTTCTCGGCCTATGCGCTCTCCCCCATGGACGAGAGCCAGATGGGCCTGGGCGACTGGCTCGCATCCGCGCGGGAACTGGCGCAGGTTGCCGTCTCCAGCGAAGACCGTTCGCGCGCCGCCCTGTATGAGGCCATTTCGCGCGCCTACGATTTCTCGCTCGCCGCCGCAGCCGAGCCGGACGAATTTGCCGACCTGCTTGAGGCATCGGGCCTTGCCATGCAGGAACGCGCCCCGATGACGCCGGTGGTGAAGCTGGTTTTCGGCGTGGATTACGACAAGACGCGCCTTACCGAATATGCCGCCGCACTAAGCCATGCGCATCGCCATTCACTGGATCGCGGCGCGCTGGGCGATTTCCTCCGCGCTGCCGATGGCGGGTTGAAGGGCGTTGTCGCGGCAGAACGCCGCCTGCGCCGCGAGGAATCCGGCAAGCCCTCCACCCCGGTAACGCGCGAACCGCGTGCCCGCATCGCCCGCCAACTGCGCAAGCTGCAGCCGATGGCGCTCGAAACTCTGGCAGGCGAAGGCCATGAATTCGGGCTGGTGATGATCCGCCGCATGAACACCGGCGAAGTGGCCGTTCTGGGCGAAATCTCCGAAGATGTCGCGATGATCGAAAAGGCCGCGAAGAAACTGATCGGCTGAGGCAGGCCCTGCCCCGGCAGGGCTTCTGCTTTCCCCGGCGAATCCGTAACACAGGGGGCATGAACCGCCCTGCCCGCCATTTCGTGCTTTATCGGGCGCCAGCGCCATGAGGCTTGGCCCGCGCAAGATCGGCTGTGTGCTGCCGGCGGCGCTTCTGGCCGTAATCGCCCTGCTTTTGCTCGGCGGATTCTATCTCTGGGCACGCCAGACCCAGTCGGTCGCCACGCTTGACCGGATCGATGGCTGGTTCACTCACGGGCGGCACCGGCTGCGGGCCAGCCTGGGGCCGGATCCGACCCAGCAGCTCTACATCTATCCCAATCGCGGAGCAGAGCCTCTGCCGGTGCTGGTCTTCGTCCACGGCGGCAGCTGGAACAGCGGCGATCCGGCTGATTATGGCTTCATCGCGCGCAATTTCGCACCACAAGGCTATGTCGTGGTGCTGGCCGGCTATCGACTGGGGCCGAAAGGGCGCTTTCCCGCTATGCTGGAGGACACGGCAGCTGCCGTTGCCTGGGCGCATCGCAATGCCGCGCGCTATGGCGGCGATCCCGATCGCATCCTGCTGATGGGCCATTCGGCAGGGGCCTATAATGCCGCCATGGTCGCACTCGACCCACAATGGCTGGGCAGGCAGGGGATGACGAGCGACATGATTGCGGGCGTGGTCGGCCTTGCAGGCCCTTATGATTTCTATCCCTTCACGACCGATGCCGCGCGACAGGCCTTCGGCCACTGGCCCCGGCCCGCCGAAACGCAGCCGGTGAATTTCGCCCTGGCCAAGGCACCGCCTATGCTGTTGCTCACCGGCTCCGACGATACGTCCGTGCGCCCGCGTAACTCCGAAAAGCTGGCGAGCGCGCTCACCGCTGCTGGTGCGCCAACCCGGCCGATCGTGCTGGACGGAATTGGCCATGCAGGCATCCTGATCCGCTTGGCCAAACCTTTCGATCTGAGCGGGGAAACGAAGAGGCGGGTGCTTGCCTTCCTCGCCGAAAGGGCCGAATCTGCCAAGGCTTCAGCCCCGGTTCAGCCGCCGGAACGCTAGCAGGAAAGTAATGCGCGCACCCATCCGGATCATCGCCCGACTGGCGGCATTGCTTGCCGCGCTACAGCTGGCCATCCAGCCTGCCGCCGCACAGTCCGTGCTGCGCGATGCCGAAACGGAAAAGCTGCTGCAGGACATGGTCGATCCACTGTCCGACGCTGCCGGGCTGGGCAAGGGCGCGGTCGAGATCGTGCTGGTGCAGGATAGTTCAATCAACGCCTTCGTAGCCGGCGGGCAGCGGATTTATATCCATAGCGGGCTGATCAATGCCGCCGATTCCGCCAATGAAGTTCAGGGCGTGATGGCGCACGAACTGGGCCACATCACCGGCGGGCACATCATCCGCAGTTCCGAAGGCATCCAGCAGGCGACCAATATCACTATTGTCTCGCTCCTGCTGGGCGTCGCAGCCATTGCGGCAGGCGCAGGCGATGCGGGCATGGGCATTCTGGCCGCCGGGCAACAGGCAGCCATGGGCAAATATCTGGCCTTCAGCCGCGTGCAGGAAAGTTCGGCGGACGCAGCGGGGGTGGAATATCTCTCCAAGGCGGGGATTTCCGGGCGCGGTTCGATCGAGTTCTTCAAGAAGCTGCAGAACCTCGAATTCCGCTATGGCGTGAGCCAGAAGGACGATGCCACCTATTCGCGCAGCCACCCGCTGACGGGCGACCGTATTTCCAACCTGCAGCATGATTATGAGCGCGATGTGGCGTGGAACAAACCCAGCGATCCGGAACTGGAAGAACGCTTCCAACGCGCCAAGGCCAAGCTCTATGGTTATCTGGCCAACCCGCAGGAAACCTTGCGCGCCTATCCCGTGACGATGACGGGCATTCCCGCACGCTATGCCCGTGCCTATGCCTATCACAAGGACGCACAGGTCGATAAGGCGCTGGCGGAAACCACTGCCCTGATCGAAGCCGATCCGCACGATCCCTATTTCCTTGAACTGGAAGGCCAGATCCTGCTCGAATCGGGCCGTCCGCGCGAGGCGTTGGAGCCACTGCGCGAAGCCACCCAGCTGACCAACAACACTCCGCTGATTGCCACCACTTTCGGCCACGCCCTTATCGCCACGGAAGACAGCGCGAATTTCGCGGAGGCGGAAACAGTGCTGAAAGCCGCCGTCACGCGTGACCGGTACAATCCCTTCGCCTGGTACCAGCTGGGCGTGGTCTATGCCGCGCAGGGCGATATGCCGCGCGCCAGGCTGGCCAGCGCCGAACAGCAATCCATGAGCGGCCAGATGGAAGAGGCCATGCGCAGCGCGCAAGCGGCCGAACGCGGGCTGCCCACCGGCACGCCGGACTGGCTGCGCGCGCAGGATATTGCGATGACGGCAAAAGCCGAGCTTGAACGGCAGAAGAAGCGCAAGTAGCGCACTGTCCCATGGCTTCTTCTTCGCGCTTCGGCGGCATCCTGCCCACTCTTGCCATTATCATTGGCGCTGCCCTGTTCGGGTTTGCGGGCGGCTGGGCCTGGCAGGCCACGGGTGCAGGGCGCGGCGCGACCGAAACGATCGTGCACGATTACATTCTCGACCATCCGGAGATTCTGCCCGAAGCGATGCAGCGCATGCAGCAGCGCGAGATGCAGGCCCGCCTTGCGCCGCTGCGCTCCGCAATCGAAACGCCTTATCCCGGCGCGGTTCTGGGCAACCCCAACGGCAAGATCGTGCTGGTCGAATTCTCGGATTATGCCTGCCCCTATTGCCGCCTGAGCATGCCCGAGGTGGAGGCACTGATCGCCACGAACAAGGAACTGAAGGTGGTCGTCCGCGAAGAAGCGGTGATTTCCCCTGACAGCGACGATGCCGCCCGCATGGCCCTCGCCGCCGCCGATCAGGGCCTTTACGCAGCCTTCCACAAGACGATGTTCTCGAAAGACACCGTCAATCCTGCCACTATCGACGCGGCCGCGCAGGAAGCCGGTGTCGATCTGGCCAAGGCCAAGGCCTCCATCGCCAGCGGCAAGTATGAGATGGAAATCCAGAACAATCAGCGCATCGCGGAAGCGGTGGGCTTCACCGGCACACCTTCCTGGGTGATCGGCGACGAGGCCCATTCGGGCGCCCTTTCTCGCGATGTGCTTGCCGCCTCCATCGCGCGCGTGGCGAAGGAAAAGGGCCTCTAGGCCCTATTCCACCGCCGCGCTGTAAATCGAATTCAGCGGGCGGGCGAAGACCCGTTCCACCATAGGCACGAAGAATTCCAGCGGCTCTGACGGATAGTCAGGGTCGAACGCGGCCTGATCGTATTTTTCGCAGAATTCCGCGCAGGCATCGAACCATGGATGATCGCGGAAATTCTCCCGCAGATCACGGTTCATGCCCAGATAGTGGAAGAAGTAATATCCCTGGAACACGCCATGGTTGAGGCAGATCCAGTGCAGTTCCTCCGAAACGAAAGGCTTCAGGATCGCGGCGGCGATGTCCGGATGGTTATAGGCGCCCAGCGTATCCCCGATGTCGTGGAGCAGGGCCATCACCACATAGGGTTCGTCCCGCCCGTCGCGATAAGCACGCGTCGCCGTCTGCAGCGAATGTTCCAGCCGATCGACCGGGAAACCGCCATAATCGCCCAGGAGCAGGCGCAAATGATCCAGCACCCGTTCGGGCAGTGAAGCCGCATAGGGGCGGAATTCACCCGCGATGATCTGCCAGTCCTGCGCCGTGCCTTCTTCCATCGAGCGGAAAAGGGCGCGATTGGTGGGTTGATGACGGTCGGTCACGGCATGTCTCCCGCAGATCACACTACTCCTTGCACGAAACGCCGCAAAACATTCTGACGTTCCGGCGATTTTTGCGGTAGAAGCCCGCCCATGGCCGTGCTGCCTTCCCAACCCACCCCGTTCTTCGCCAACAAGAATCGGGCATTCTGGCAAATCCAGTTCGCGGGCTGGGGGGGCATATTCTTGTTCCGCTCGGTCTCGGCGCTGGCCAATACCCAGCCGCTGAACTTCCTGGTGATCATCCTGATCGCCGCGATCACAGGCTTTTCGATCAGCCTGTTGCTGTCGGTGATCTATCGCCAGTTGATCAACCGGCGCCCGGTCATCACCTGGACTTTCAGCCCGCTGGCGCTGGGAATTGCGGTATGCCTTTACTGCTTCATCGATGCCTGGGTGATCAGCCTTTACCGGCCGACCAGCGAAGCGAGCTTTGCCCAGCTCTTCCTGGGTGTGTTCTATATCGACATGACCCTGCTGGGCGCATGGTCCGCGCTTTATTACGCGATCAACTACTTCCTGCAGGCGGAAGAAAAGGCCGACGAGCTTGCCCAGATGCAATTGCAGGCCACTACCGCGCAGCTTGCCATGCTGCGTTATCAGCTCAACCCGCACTTTCTGTTCAACACACTCAATTCCATTTCCACGCTGGTGCTGCTCAAGCAGACCGAGCCTGCCAATGCGATGCTGACCCGCCTTTCCGCCTTCCTGCGCCACACGCTGGTGAACGAGCCGGGAGGCAAGGTGACGGTGGAAGAGGAAGTGGAGACGCTGAAGCTCTATCTCGATATCGAGCGGATGCGTTTCGAAGAACGGCTGCGCACCGAATTCCGTATCGACGATTCAGCGCGCCGGGCGCTGCTCCCCTCGTTGCTGCTCCAGCCTCTGGTAGAGAATGCGATAAAATATGCGGTCTCTCCGCAGGAGGAAGGGGCCAAGATCAGCATCTCGGCGCGGCTCATCGGGCAAAGGCTTCGTATCACCGTTGCCGACACTGGCCCGGGATTGCAAAACACTCGCACGGGGACGAACTTCGCTAGTGTCGGCGCGAGTGGCGCGGGCATGGTTTCGTCCACCGGTGTCGGTCTTACCAACATCAGGGACCGTCTGGCTCAAGCCTATGGCGACGACCATGTCTTCGAAACCCGCACGCCGGCGCAAGGCGGCTTCACTGTGGTGATCGAGATCCCATATGAAGCGGCCGAGCAAGAGGAGACCCCAACCCTGCCGAAACTGCAGAGCAAGCCGGCCATGGCCGGAAACGCCGCACAGAGCCAAGCCCTCGCAAAGGGCCAACAGCCCGTTCAGCGCGAATTGGGGCTTGGCGCATGAGTATCCGCACGATCATCGTCGATGATGAAAAACTCGCCATCCAGGGGCTGCAATTGCGGCTCCTGGAATTCGCCGATGTCGAAGTGATCGATACTTGCGCCAATGGGCGCGAGGCGATCCGCAAGATCAAGACGGAAAAGCCCGATCTGGTCTTTCTCGACATCCAGATGCCTGGCTTCGACGGCTTTTCCGTCGTGAAGGGCGTAATGGAGATCGATCCGCCGCTGTTCGTCTTCGTCACGGCTTTTCAGGAACATGCGATCCGCGCCTTCGAGGCGAATGCGGTCAATTACCTGATGAAACCTGTGGACGTGGACAAGCTGGCCGACACGATGGAACGCGTGCGCACCCGCCTTGCCGAGAAGCGTTCCGCCGAAGAGGCAGAGAAGCTGAAGGAAGTGCTGGCCGAAGTCGCCCCCGATGCCGTCGAAGGCCTGGTGGAAGAGGATGAAGCCGCCGCCACCCGCTATGAGAAGCTGATCAACATCAAGGATCGCGGGCAGATTTTCCGCGTCGATGTCGATTCGATCGAGCATATCGAGGCGGCCGGCGATTACATGCTGATCTACACGGCCGATAATTCGCTGGTTCTTCGCGAAACGATGAAGGATCTGGACCGCAGGCTCGATCCGCGCATCTTCCAGCGCGTTCACCGCTCCACCATCGTCAATCTGGACAAGGTGCGGCAAGTGAAGCCCCACACCAATGGCGAATGTTTCCTGGTGCTGGAAAGCGGCGCACAGGTGAAGGTCAGCCGTTCCTATCGCGACGTGGTGGCACGCTTCGTCCACTGATCGGGGTTTGCAGACTCGAAAATTCCGTTCGGCCTGAGCTTGTCGAAGGGCCGCTCTTCACTTAGCGCGTGGCAACACGCCTGAAGGAGAAGGACTGTCCTTCGACGGGCTTGGGACGGACAGAATTTCTTGGCTGCTGACTGGCATCTCCCCGGATTCGACCTCGCCTCCTTCGTCCGCGCTACGCTGGACGAGGATCTTGGCGTGGGTCTGCCGGGTGGCGGGCATGACGTGACCGCCGAAAGCGTGATCCCGGCCAATGCGCGCTTTTCCGGCGTGATGGACAGCCGCGATCCCATCGTTGTTGTCGGCCTGCCCATCGCCGCCGCCTTCTTCCGCCTGCTGGATCCGGCGATGGAAATCGAAATTCTGGCCGAAGAGGGCCAGGAAGTCCCCGCCGGATCGGACGTCATGCGCCTTTCGGGCAATGCCCGTGCCATGCTGACGGCGGAGCGCAGCGCGCTCAACACCGTGCAGCACCTTTCCGGCATCGCCACCATGACGCGCGACTATGTCCGCGCAATGGGGCCAGCCGAGGCGAAGCTGCTCGATACGCGCAAGACCATCCCCGGACTGCGCCATCTGGAAAAATACGCCACCCGCATGGGCGGCGCACAGAACCATCGCATGGGGCTGTGGGATGCGGCGATGATCAAGGACAATCACGTTCTTGTCGCAGGCGACGTGGGCGAAGCCGTGCGCCGCGCACGCGAGGCCGGCGTGAAGGACATCATCTGCGAGGTAGACCGGCTCGACCAGATCGAACCCGCACTGCTGGCAGGTGCCAGCCACCTGCTGCTCGATAATATGACGCCAGAGACCCTGCGGGAAGCCGTCGCCATGGTGGCAGGGCGGGCCGCCACGGAAGCATCGGGCGGCGTCACGCTCGGCACGATTGGCGCCATCGCGGCCAGCGGGGTGGATTACGTCTCGGTCGGCCGCCTGACCCAGAGCGCACCTGCCGCCGACATCGGGCTCGATTTCACGCCGCTATGAAGGCGGGGCGCCCGGCCTCGATCCGGCTGTTCGCGGCGCTGTTCTTCGCAGCGGCAATCTGTGCCTACATCGACGGAATGCGCAATCTGGCACAGCAGACCGCCTATTTCGAAAGCTGGCTGCCGCAGTGGCATTTCAGCCGGGATGCCGTGATCGTCATCCTCTCGGCAAGGCTTACCATCGCACTGATACCCATTGCGCTGATCTGGTTCCTGCGCGCCGGTTTCGCCCGCTGGTTCGTGGCCCTGATCACTCTGGCCAGCCTTGTGAACCTTCAGGAAGCCCTGGGGTTGCACGGCGCCCCTTCACCGCTGTGGCTGGTCAGCTTCGTAATGAAGCCGATTGCAGTCGCCCTACTGTTCACCCCGTCTGCACAAAGCTGGTTTGCCCGTGGGAGAGGCCTCGATGCCCGTTCGTGAGACTAGGCTGGCAAGTCTTGTCGCCGCGGCACTTCTGGCCATTCTTCCCACCGCCGCACACGCGCAGGCCTTTCAGTGCTATGTCCCCAACACCGCGCCAGTAATCCCGAAACCCGTGCCGGACGGCCCGACACGGCAAAGTGCCGCGACGCACTATACGCTCGCGCTCAGTTGGTCCCCCGAATATTGCCGCACCCGCAAGGCCAAAGCTGCCGACAGGTTCCAGTGCGGCGGTAAGAATGGCCGCTTCGGCCTCGTCCTTCATGGGCTGTGGCCGGAAGGGAAGGGCGGCGAATGGCCGCAATGGTGCCCCACCACCCGGCAGGTGACGCCGCAGATCGCCCGGCAGAATCTGTGCATGACACCTTCTGCCGCGCTGCTCGCCCATGAATGGGCCAAGCACGGCGCCTGCATGACGAAGCGCCCGGAAGCCTATTTCAAGGCTGCACGCATCTTGTGGAATTCGCTCACCCTGCCCGATCTCGACCGGCTCTCGCGCCAGAAGGGCCTCAATGCCGGAGCGATTCGGCAGGCGATGGCCGATGCCTTCCCTGCTTTCACGCCAGCCATGGTGGGGGTGCGGCTGAACAAAGGTGGCTGGCTGGAAGAAATCCGCCTCTGCTACGGCAGGAATTTCCGCCCGACACGCTGCACCAGGGCGCAATATGGCCCGGCAGACGGCACTCCCGCCAAAATCTGGCGCGGATTGTAGCTCTGCCTAGCGCCGCTCGGCGAAGAAATCGCGCAGCAGCCCCGCAGCCTCATCCTCGCCCATGCCGGAATAGACATCCGGCCGGTGGAGGCACTGCCTGTGCTCGAACACACGCGCACCATGTTCCACCGCGCCGCCTTTGGGATCGGATGCGGCGTAATAGAGCCGGGCGATTCGCGCATGGGAGATCGCCCCTGCGCACATCGGGCACGGTTCCAGCGTGACCCATAATTCGCAGCCTTCCAGCCGCTCCGTCCCCAATGCCTCGCTCGCCCGCCGAATCGCGAGCAGCTCGGCATGGGCCGTGGGGTCTTTCAGGCTGCGCGGCGCATTATGCGCCCCGGCGATCACGCGCCCGTCCTTGACGATCACCGCCCCGATGGGCACTTCGCCCTCCGTTGCACCCTCGCGAGCCAGCGCCAGCGCGCGCGCCATGGGTTCGGGAAGGGGCCACCTGTTCATGCCGTGGGGCTAGCGCGGCAGGGGCACCATCGCAACCGAGCCATATAGAGGCCCGGGATTGCTTGACGATTCGGACCTTGGCAGCTATGCGCGCCGCTTTCCGGGACATCCCGACAGCAATTCGAACGAGAGAGAACCATGTCGCGCATCTGCGAACTGACCGGCAAGGGCCGCCAGGTTGGCCACAATGTGAGCCACGCCAACAACAAGACCAAGCGCGTCTTCCTGCCCAACCTGCAGAACGTCACGCTGCTGAGCGAAAAGCTGGACCGCAGCTACAAGTTCCGCGTGTCGACCCATGGTCTGCGCTCGGTCGAGCACAATGGCGGCCTCGACAACTGGCTGCTCAAGACCTCTGACGAGAAGCTGAGCCCGCGCGCCCTCAAGGTGAAGCGCGAGCTGAAGAAGGTTCAGGCGGCAGCCTGATCTTCCGGCCCTTCGGGGCCAGCCGATCTTCTGATCGCAAGAGCGCGCGGCAAAACCGCGCGCTTTTCGCGTATTCGCTCGCCGGGCGATTGGTTCACCGCGCGGGCGGCGGCATTTGCCATGAAAGCCGCAGCAACAAAGTATGCTGCAGCATCTCGCCGCCATTATCGTCCGAAATGATCCAGAGCGTGAGCGGCGCGCCGGCCTTGCCCCCGGCAACCACCAGCCCTTCATAATTGTCGAGCGGGAAGGGACGGTCGATCGTGCCCACTTCCTGCCACGGCCATGGCTCCCCCTCGCGAATATCCGCAAGGTCGGCCAGCGCCAGCTTTGCCGTGAAACGCGGCGGGAACAGGCCGATACCGCGCATCAGAATCAGCACACGCCCATCCGGCAATTGCTTGATGTCGGTCGGCAGATAGCCTTCCGGCGGGGAGAAGCGGAATTCCAGCCCTTCTTCCCCTTTCAGCGGATCGCCCGGGAACAGCAGGGCAGGGCTGCCCCCCGTGCTCCAGGAATAAGGCGATTCGGCCAGAGTGAGGAAGCGCCCGTCACTGAGGCGCAACAGCGATTCGGGGCCGCCATTTTCCGGCCAGAGCTTCATCTGCAATGGCCGCACGGTCTGCGCGCCGGACAGATCGCGCTTCACGCGGATGATGGCGTTGCGGCCTTCCAGCCCCAGCCAGATATAATCGCCCGCCGGATCGGACGTGGCCGATTCGATGTCCTGCATCTGCTTGAAATGGCCTGCTCCGGGCAGGGCACGCCCGATCTTCACTTGCCCGCGCTGCCCCGGAAACGGCGCTCGCAGGAACCCGCCCTGATCGCTGAAGGCAAGGAACCCGTCCTTTCCATCGGCAAGCAGCGCTGAATAGGAACCGAAGCGCGAATTGGGACTTTCGATGCGCCAGGCGCCCGTCATCACCGGGCTATCCGGTCCGCCGATGCGAGCTGCATCGCCTTCCGGAATGGGCAGCCGCACATAGGCAATGCGCTGGCTGGAATCGGGCACCGGCGGCGCGCTGCGCCACACGATTCCCGGTGCGAGCCCAAGCGCCAGAAGCACGGCCAGAACGATACGACCCGGACGGCGCATGATGCGTCAGGGCATCGGGCCGAGGAACAGCAGCGGATCAAGCCGGGAATCGAGCCATTTGAGGCTCCAGTGCAGATGCGGCCCGGTTGCACGACCGCTCATGCCGATCTTCCCGATAACCTGCCCCTGTTTCACATGGTCACCCAGCTTCACCGAAATCTCCGAACAATGGAGAAAGGCGCTGTTGAGGCCATTGCCATGGTCGATCATCAGCAGATGCCCTTCGAGGCTGAAGGGCGTCTGCGCCGCCAGAATCACCACTCCGTCCGCCGGGGCGACAAAGGGCGTTCCGCTGGTGCCGCTCGAAATGTCGAGGCCGGAATGATAGCTGCCCGGCTCTCCGCGATAGATGCGCTGGGACCCGAACCGGCCGGAAATGCGGCCCTTGGCAGGCCAGATGAAGTTCTGCCGCCAGCCCTCCGCATCGGAGCGCACTTCGCGCGCGGTGGCGATCTGGGCCAGTTCCGGCTCGCGAATTTTCATGAAATCCGCACTGGCCCCGCCCGGCGTGCGGGCGACATTGATGTGTTCGATATTCCACTTGCGCGGCGAGACGGCGATTTCCCGCTCGATCACGCGGCCATCGGCAAGGCGCGCGACGAGCTTCGCGCTGGTGCCTGCATCACGGTCAAAGGCGGCGAAGAACGATCCGTCAGGCGCGAAGGGGAAGGGCGTGCCATCCAGTGTGGCCTCGACCGTGGAGGGCGGAAGCGTGCCGCGCATCCAGCCGCCCTGCGTCAGTTCACCGCCCAGTTCGATTGTGGCGGGCAGGGGCTGGACCACCGGCAGTTCCACCTGCCCGGTCGGTTCGGCCACGGGCGCGGAAAGCGGCGCAGCGGGGAGCGTGGCGGCATGGGCCTCCGGCTCATCGGCCTGACAGCCGGCAAGCAGAAGGAAAGCTGGCAGGAAACGGGTTGCGCGGCCCGCCTTCACGCCTGGCCCAAGAGGCGGCGCGTGGCGATTTCCGGGCTGGCATAGGCTTCCTGCCGGTCAACACTCCAGTAACGGAGCGCCTCGAGCGGGATTTCCTCGCCAGTGACGGCGCAGATCACGAACTTGCCCGGCTTGGCGACGCGAAAACCGTTGGGGCCGTAAATGAGAGTGGCGGGGTTGCCGCCCGATGACATCAACATGGACATGCCTCTAGCAATCCTGGGCCCTCAGAACAATTCCGCCTGCCCCTCGGGCGAGGATTTGCCCGGTTTTGCCGGGCGTTTCGCCGAAGGAACGGGCGCGCCGCCAGTCGATACGTCCAGCTTCCCATCCTCGAATTCAATGGTGAGCACGGGCTGTTGGCGGGCATCTTCAGCACTTTTCACAACACGGCCTGAAGCATCGCTGACGAGGACATAACCGCGCCTTAACGGAGCCCTGGGGTCCAGTTGCAGGCGCAGACGCTCCAGCGCGGCGAGCTTGTCCTGCCGCTGGGCAAGGGGGCGAGTGAGCAGAGCGGGAGTGAGGCGCACTGAAGCCAGCTGCAACCGGCTATCCGCCTGGCGCGCCCGGTCTGCCAGCCCGCGACGGAGCCGTTCGCCCAGATCGTCCAGCCGCTGCGCCGCCTGCGCCACCAGCACTTCGGGCCGAGGCAGGCGTGCAACGCGTGCTTCCAGCCTCTCCCGCCCCAGCGACACGGGCCGCAGGATCGCCCGGCGTTTGCGCAGGGCAAGCTCGTCCAGCGTGGCGGCCAGTTCAGCGCGCACCGGGACGGCCATCTCGGCAGCAGCGGTGGGAGTGGGGGCACGCCGGTCAGCCGCGAAATCGGCCAAAGTCGTGTCCGTTTCGTGGCCGACGGCGGAGATGACCGGGATCGAGCAATCAGCAATCGCGCGGACGACGATTTCCTCGTTGAAGCTCCACAGATCCTCGATCGATCCGCCCCCGCGCGCCACGATTACCACATCGGGCCGGGGAACCGGGCCGCCCGGCTCAATGGCCGAGAAACCGCGAATCGCCGCCGCGACCTGTTCGGCAGAGCCTTGCCCCTGCACCAGCACCGGCCAGACCAGCACATGGCTGGGGAAACGATCCGCCAGTCGGTGAAGAATGTCGCGAATCACCGCCCCCGTAGGGGATGTCACCACCGCGATGGTCCGCGGCAGGAAGGGCAGGGGGCGCTTGCGTTCCGGACGGAACAGCCCTTCAGCCTCCAGCCGCGCCTTGGTCTTTTCCAGCAGGGCCAGCAGGGCGCCTTCGCCCGCGATCTCCATGCTTTCGATCACGATCTGATAGGAAGAACGGCCCGCATAGGTAGTGAGCTTGCCAGCCGCGACCACCTCGATCCCGTCTTCCGGGCGGAAAGCGAGCCTCTGCACGCTGCCGCGCCACATCACGGCATCGATCTGGGCGTTCTCGTCCTTGAGGCGGCAATACAAATGCCCGGAGGCCGCCAGCTTCACGCCCGATAGCTCGCCGCGCAGGCGCACGAAGCCGAAGCGATCTTCCACTACCCGCTTCAATTGGGCCGAAATCTCGGTGATGGAGAGCGGCTCAGCGTTGTCCCCGGGGTTGCCGCGCGCTACGAGACCGGCCTGAACATCGTCGTTAATGAATGAAGGGCCGGACATGAATATCCTTTTGCTGGGATCGGGCGGACGCGAACATGCTCTGGCTTGGAAGCTGGCGCAATCCCGCCTGATCGCGTCGGAAGGGGGCACGCTCTATGCCGCGCCCGGCAATCCCGGCATAGCCCAATATGCCACGCTGCTGTCTTTGGACGTGACGGACCATGCCGCAGTGATCGCGCTCTGCGCGGAAAAGGGCATCGGCCTGGTAGTGATCGGGCCGGAAGCCCCGCTGGTGGACGGTCTGGCCGACAGCCTGCGCGGCGAAGGTATTCCGGTGTTCGGCCCCAACAAGGCCGCCGCCCAGCTGGAAGGCAGCAAGGGCTTCACCAAGGATCTGTGCGAACGCGCTGGCATCCCCACGGCGGGCTATGTGCGCACCAGGTCGCTGGCCGAGGCGCTGGAGGCGCTCGGCCGCTTCAAGGCGCCTTACGTGCTCAAGGCTGACGGCCTTGCCGCGGGCAAGGGCGTAGTGATCGCGGAAGACCGTGCGACGGCGGAAGAAGCATTGGCCGACATGTTCGGCGGCGCTTTCGGCGAAGCGGGCGCGGAAGTGGTGATCGAAGAATTCCTCACCGGTGAAGAAGCCAGCTTCTTCGTGCTGACCGACGGCGCATCCATCATGTCCATCGGTTCCGCACAGGATCACAAGCGCGTGGGCGATGGCGATACCGGGCCGAATACGGGCGGCATGGGCGCCTACAGCCCGGCTCCGGTGCTGAATGCGAACCTGCGCGGCGAAGTAATCGCGCGGATCATCGCCCCCACGGTGAAGACCATGGCCGATGAAGGCACGCCCTATTCCGGCGTGCTCTATGCCGGCCTGATGCTGACGCCCGAAGGGCCGAAGCTGATCGAATATAATTGCCGCTTTGGCGATCCCGAATGTCAGGTGCTGATGCTGCGGCTGGAATCCGATCTGGGCGAACTGCTGCTGGCCTGTGCGGAAAACCGCCTGGGTGCCATGGAACCGGCACGCCTGGCCAATCGCACCGCGCTGACCGTGGTGATGGCTGCCAATGGCTATCCGGGCGAAGTGGAAAAGGGCGGCGCGATCCGCAAGATCGACGCGGCCGAAGCAGGCGGCGCCAAAGTGTTCCACGCTGGCACCGCGCTGGACGCGGAAGGCAACCTGGTGGCCAATGGCGGGCGCGTGCTCAATGTCACGGCGCTGGGCGGCACGGTGAGCGAGGCGCAGTCCGCCGCCTATCGCGCGGTTACGGCGATCGACTTCCCCACCGGCTTCTATCGCCACGATATCGGCTATCGCGAAGTGGCCCGCGAAGCTGCGCGCGAGCGGCTGGGCTAAGCGAAGCCTATTTTCGTCATTGCGAGCGAAGCGAAGCAATCCTGCGCCCAACGCGGTTCACTCTGGATTGCTTCACGGCTTCGCCGCTCGCAATGACGAAGAGGTATCCATGCTGCACCCGAAGGTGCGGTAAAGGATTCTAACCGAATCGTTTTTTCATCAGCTCGGCAAGGTCCGCTTCGGGCCGTGCGCCGAAATGCGAGATGATTTCGGAAGCCGCAACCGCACCCATTTCGAGGCAGCGGGTCAGGCTTTCGCCGCGCACATGGCCGGTCAGGAAGCCCGCGGCGAACAGATCGCCCGCGCCGGTGGTGTCCACCACTTCGTCAATCGGCTCGGCCGGAACTTCGGCGCGTTCCCCGTCTGCCACGGCCACTGCGCCATCTGCGCTGCGCGTGACGACCAGCACCGGCACCTTGGGTGCCAGCGCTGCAATCCCGGCCTCCAGATCGTCCTCGCCGGTCAGCGCGGCCAGTTCGTGATGGTTGGCGAACAGGATGTCGATCAAACCGTCATCGATCATGGCGCGGAAATCGCCGCCATGCATGTCGATCACGAACACTTCGGACAGAGTGAAGGCCACCTTGCGCCCGGCCGCCTTGGCCGCCTCGATCGCCTGACGCATCACGGCGCGCGGCTCTTGCGGATCCCACATATAGCCTTCGAGATAGAGCACGGCGGCATCGGCCACGGCTTCCACATTCAGCGATTCGCGCGGAAGGTAGTGCGAGGCGCCGAGGAAGGTGTTCATCGTGCGCTGGCCATCGGGCGTGACGAAGATCAGGCAGCGGCCCGTCGGCGGATCGCCCGCGCGCGGCGCCACATCGAAATCGATCCCGGCGGCGCGAATGTCATGCGCGAAGACTTCGCCCAGCTGATCGTCCGCCACCTGGCCGATGAAGGAACATTGCAGGCCGAGAGCGGAAATGCCCGCCAGCGTATTGGCGGCGGAACCGCCCGAAATCTCGCGCGCGGGCCCCATCGCGGCGTAGAGTTCCTTCGCCCGGTCCGTGTCGATCAGCGTCATGCCCCCGCGGGCCAGCCCCAGCTCTTCGATCAGCTCCTCCTCGCAGGGGGACATCACGTCGACGATCGCATTACCGATTGCGATCACGTCATAGCGGGGCTTGGTCATGGGAATCCTTCGTCCGAATTTGCACTCGCCCCGCCGCCCGCAGCACCAATCGCGATGACGCACCGGCAAAGGCGCCGTTGACTTGCCGTGCGCGGCGCGCAATCGCAAGCCCGATGGGTTCGATCCTTTCCGCAATGCTGCGCGCACTGGCGCAAATGGCCGATCCGCGCATCCTGCGGCTGCTGGCCAAGACAGTGGGCGTAAGCCTGATCCTGTTCATCATCCTCGGCTGGCTGGGGTGGATCGCGCTCGACTGGGTTCTCGCTTGGGCCGGGCTGAAAGATGCAGCCTTCACCGGCGCCGGCGGTGTGCGCGGCGTTGTATCGTTTGCGGTTACGCTGATCGCCGGTTGGCTGCTGTGGCGCGTGATCGCGATGGGCGTGATTTCCTTCTATGCCGATGAAGCCGTGCTGGCAGTGGAGGCGCGCTATTATCCCGATGCCGCCGCCCGCGCGCGCGATCTGCCGGTGAGCGAACAATTGTCCACCAGCCTTCGCGCTGTCGGGCGGGCCTTGCTGGCCAATCTGATCGTGCTGCCCTTCGCGCTGGCCCTGCTGGTGACCGGGGTGGGCACCGCCTTGCTGTTCTGGGCAGTCAATGCCGTGCTGCTGGGGCGCGAACTTTCCGACATGGTGTGGCTGCGCCACCGCCATGCAGAGGGTGCGCCCGCGCCCCTGTCCCGGGGCGAACGGTTCGTGCTGGGTGGGGCGACCGCCGCGCTGCTGGCAGTGCCTTTCGCCAATTTCCTGGCCCCGGTGCTTGGCGCCGCCAGCGCGGCGCATCTGGTTCACGGCAAGGAGAAGGCTTCGAATGGCGCGGCGTAATCTGGCGGCAATCGCCCTGCTTTCCACTCTGGCCATGCTGATTTCCGCCTGCGGCGGGGCCGTGCCGCGCCCGCGCAGCCAGCCGCTGCCCCCGGTGCAGAAAGACCCGCGCCCTCCGGTGCAATATGAAGTCGTCCCCCGCCCGCGCCCGGAACCTCAGGTGATGCACCTGCCCGGGCTGGAAGGCGTGATCGGGGCCAATGCGGCCAATTTGCTGCGCCAGTTCGGCCAACCGCGGCTGGACCTGCTGGAAGGCGACGTGCGCAAGCTGCAATTCAGCGGCAGTGCCTGCGTGCTCGACATCTATCTCTACCCTTCGGGCAACAGCGCCGATCCGGTGGCGACGCATGTGGATGCGCGGCGCGGAAGCGACGGGCAGGATGTGGACCGCGCGGCCTGCGTGGAGGCCCTGCGCAGGCGCTGAAATCAGGGGTAACCCGGAATTAAGCCTGTTGCGGCATAAGGCCCCGATCAGAAGAGGGGCCAATCATCATGAGCGTCCAGTTCAGCAATCTTGCCGCACAGGTGGCGGAAGACGGCAAGGTTACGCCGGAAGACATCCTCGCGCTGCGCCGGCTAGGCTGGGAAAGCGGCGACATCACGCTGCACGAAGCCGAAGCGATCTTCGAACTGAACCGCCGGCTGGCCGATCCGACCCCCGAATGGGTGGACTTCTTCGTGGAGGCCCTGGGCGAATTCATCGTCAACGGCACACCGCCGAAGGGTTATGTCGATGAAGGCGAGGCTGCCTGGCTAATCGAGGCGCTGGACAAGGATGGCCAGCTTGAAAGCATGGCCGAACTGGAACTGCTGGTGCGGGTGATGGAACGCGCCATCAATGTGCCCGCAAGCCTCAAGCATTATGCACTGAAGCAGATCGAACATGCAGTGCTGCTGGGCACTGGCCCGACCCGCGACGGCGGCGCCCTTTCCGATCAGCACATTACCGATGCCGAATGCCGCCTGCTGCGCCGGATCATCTTTTCCAGCGGCGGGCTGGGCGCCGCATCCGCCAGCCGCGAAGATGCGGAAATGCTGTTCCGCATCAAGGACGCCACGCTCGGCAAGCCCAATTCCGCCGAATGGACGCGCCTGTTCGTGCAGGGCGTGGGCAATTACCTGATGGGCTTCACCAGCCGCAATGCGCAGCTCGACCATGCGCGGGCCAAGGAACTGGAAGCCTTCATTGCCGATAATCGCGCCAGCACCGGCCGCTTCTTCGGCCGCATGGTGCGCAGCATGCCGAACGCCTTCGGTTCCGTGTTCGGCCGCAAGGACACGGCGCAAAACCATGCCGACATGGTGGAAGCCGCCCGCCAGATCGATCTGGACGAACAGGACTGGCTCGACGCGCAGATGGACGCCAACGGCCAGCTGGACGAACTGGACCGCGCCCTGCTTGACTTCATCGAGGAAGAATTCGGCGGCTGATCCCTGTCGGCCGCCGTTCGGTCAGACGGTGAAGCTTTCCCCGCAGCCGCAGGAACCCTTGGCATTCGGGTTGTCGAACACGAAGCCGGCCGAAAAATCGTCTTCCTTCCAGTCCATGATCGAACCGACGAGGTAGAGCACGCTCGCCCCGTCGATGAAGAAAGTGCCGCCCGGCGTTTCGATCCGCTCGTCGAAGGGAACGGCCTCGTTCACATAGTCGACCGAATAGGCAAGGCCGGAACAGCCCCGGCGCGGAGTGGAAAGCTTCACCCCGATTGCCCCTTCCGGCGCATTCGCCATCAGTTCCGCAATGCGCGCTTCCGCGCCGGGAGTGAGAATGACAGCGGCAGGGCGCTGGCGGGTTTGGGTTTCGGCCATCACAGCATCCCCAGTTCGAGCCGGGCCTCGTCGCTCATCTTGGCCGGATCCCACGGCGGATCCCAGACGAGATTCACTTCGGCATCGCGAATGCCCGGCACCGCGCCCACGCGCAGTTCCACTTCGCCTGGCATGCTTTCGGCCACGGGGCAATGCGGGGTAGTGAGCGTCATCGTCACCACGGCATCGCCATCTTCCGAAACGTCCACGCCGTAGATCAGGCCCAGATCGTAGATGTTCACCGGGATTTCCGGATCGTAGATTTCCTTCAGCGAGGTGATCACCGCTTCATACAGCGCACCACCCGGATCGCCCGCATTGGCGCCTTCCGGCTTCTGCGCCAGGAAGCCTTCGAGATAGTCGCGCTTGCGCTCCAGCTTTTCTACGGGCGTTTCGTCCGGCGTGTTTTCCAGATCGACGCGCGCGCGCGGCGGCGCATCCACGCTGGCAACTTCTTCCACGGTGAAGCCCTTGTCCGCTTCCTCGCTCATCCGAAAATCCTCTTGGTCCGCTCGATACCGGCCAGCAGGGCCGCAATATCGCTTTCGTCACTGTAAATACCGAAGCTGGCCCGCGCGGTGGCGGGCACGCCCAGATGATCCATCAAAGGCTGCGCGCAATGATGGCCCGCCCGGATCGCGACATTCGCCTCATCGAGGATCGTGCCGAGATCGTGGGGATGAATGCCATCAAGTGCGAAACTGACGATGCCAGCCGACTGTTCCGGCCCGAACAGGGTGACGTCGTTCATCGCGCGCAATTCGCCGCGCAGCTTCGCCACCAGTTCGCGTTCATGCCGCTCGGCCACGTCCAGCCCGATTTCCGAGAGGTAATCCACCGCCGCGCCAAAGCCGATCGCCTCGACAATGGCAGGCGTGCCTGCCTCGAAACGCTGCGGGGCAGGGGCGTAGGTGGTGCGTTCGAAGGTCACCTTGTCGATCATCGCGCCGCCGCCCTGATAGGGGGGCATGTCGGCCAGGATCTCGCGCCGGGCCCACAGCGCGCCAATGCCGGTGGGGCCATAGAGCTTGTGCGCCGAGAAGGCATAGAAATCGCAGCCCAGCGCCGCGACATCCACTTTGAGGCGCGGGACGGCCTGGCACCCGTCGAGCAGAATCTTCGCGCCGACCGCATGGGCCAGAGTGACCGCGCGCGCGGCATCCAGTTCGGACCCGAGCACGTTGGAGACATGGGCGAAGGCGACCAGCTTGTGCGCAGACGTCAACATTGCCTCGGCCGCGTCGAGATCGATCCGGCCGTCCTCGGTCAGCGGGCAGACATCGATGATCGCGCCGGTCCGCTGCGCCACCAGCTGCCAGGGCACGATGTTGGAATGATGCTCCAGCGTGGAGAGCAAAATACGGTCGCCCGGCCGAAGATTGGCCGCGCCCCATGTTGCCGCCACCAGATTGATCGCCTCGGTCGCGCCGCGCGTGAAGACGATTTCGTCCTCCTGCCCGCCAATGAAGCGCGCCACCTTGCGCCGCGCCTCTTCGAAGGCGAGCGTCATCTCGGCCGAGCGGGCATAGACCCCCCGGTGAACCGTGGCGTAATCCTGCCCCAATGCGCGGCTGACCGCCTCGATCACGGCAATGGGCTTCTGCGCCGTTGCCGCCGTATCGAGATAATGCCATTCGCCGCCATCGGCATTCAACAGGCCGGGAAAGTCCGCCTTGCGGGTCAGGGTCTCGGTGCTCATGCGGCCTCCTCGCCCAGGGCGGAAAGCGCCTTTTCAAGCATGGCCTCGCGCATATCGGCATCCTCGATCGCGGCGAAGGCATCGGCCACGAATGCGCGGATCAACAGCTTGCGGGCGACTTCCGGCGGAATACCCCGCGCCGCCATATAAAACGCCGCCGTCTGGTCCAGCGCGCCGATGGCCGCGCCATGGGCGCATTTCACATCGTCGGCATAGATTTCCAGTTCCGGCTTGGTGTTGGCCGTTGCGCCTTTTTCCAGCAGGATCGCGCGGAAATTCTGCGCCGCATCGGTCTTCTGCGCATCGCGTACCACTTCGATCCGGCCGAGGAAATTGCCGGTGGAACGGCCCCATTGCACCGCGCGCACCGTCTGGTTGCTGGTGGCATGGGGGTGGGCATGGACCACGCGGGTGACGAATTCCTGCCGAGCATCGCCCCCGCCGATAGTCACGCCGCCAAATTCGAAATGCGCGCCTTCTTCCAGCGTCACTTCCACTTCGGCGCGGGCATAGGGGCCAGCGGCATTGATGCAGAACAGGGCAAAGCTGCCCCCACGCCCGACAAGGACGCGCAGACGTTCAACACCTGCGGCAACTTCCCGCGTTTCGCTGATCGCAGTGCCAGCAGGCACATCCACTTCGCGCCACCGGGCAAGCGCAGCCGGGTCGGCAGCGGCCAGCCACTGGGGATCGGCATAGCGCCAATCCTCGTCACGCGTGGTGGGAAGGGTGGCCAACTCGCTCACGCAACCGCCTCGTAGCCCTGCTCTTCGAGTTCAAGCGCGAGCTCCGGCCCGCCCGTCTTCACGATGCGGCCCTTGGCGAGGACGTGCACCACGTCCGGCTTCACGTAATCGAGCAAGCGCTGATAATGCGTGATCAGCAGCACGGCCTTGTCCGGCGCGCGCATGATCGCATTGATGCCTTCGCCCACGATGCGCAGCGCATCGATGTCGAGGCCGCTATCCGTCTCGTCCAGCACGGCAAAGGAGGGGTCGAGAATGCCCATCTGGACCATCTCGGCGCGCTTCTTCTCGCCGCCGGAAAAGCCGACATTCACCGGGCGCTTGAGCATATCCATATCGAGCCGCAGCAGCCCGGCCTTTTCCTTGGCCAGCTTCAGGAACTCGCCGCCCGAAAGCGCTTCTTCCCCGCGGCCCTTGCGCTGGGCATTCACAGCCTCGCGCAGGAACTGGGCGAAGCTGACGCCGGGAATCTCCACCGGATACTGGAAACCCAGGAACATGCCGGCCGCCGCGCGTTCATGCGGTTCCAGTTCCAGCAGATTCTGCCCCTTGAAGGTCACGGAACCCTGCGTGACTTCATAACCGGGGCGGCCGCCCAGCACATAGCCCAGCGTGGACTTGCCCGCGCCATTGGGGCCCATGATCGCATGCACCTCGCCCGCGCCCACTTCCAGAGTGAGGCCATTGAGGATCTGCTTGCCGTCGATTTCGGCGTGGAGGTTTTCGATCTTCAGCATTGTCTGTCCTGTCGCCGCTTCAGCGCGGGTTCGCCTTGCGGGGGTGGCTGGCAAAGTGCTTGCGGCGCGATTCTGCCTTGTCGGCAATGCGCAGGCGCATGCCGGCGGTGATCCGCGCAAGTACTTCGTCCATGTTCTCGAGAATGTCGGCGGCCTTGATCCTCATGACGCGGACGCCGATTGCCTCAAGGCTCTTGTCACGGCGATGCTCGATCGCCTCGTTGGCGCCTTCCTCGTCAATTGCGATCACCATGCCGAGATTGTGGCAGTTGAAATCGACGATGGCCGAGCCGACCACGGCGTGGCGCGTGAATTTGTAACGCCCGAGATCGGCCTTGGCGAAACGCTCCGCCAGCGCCTTGTGCGCCTCGCTCGAATGGCGGCGCATCTCGCGCGCCTGATCGTGCAACGCATCGAGCCGCGATTCCGAAATCTCCCAACCGCGGCCTTTGCGCTTGAGAGCGGGTGCTTCGGCCTGTTCGTCAGGCGAGCGGAGCTTGAGAGTCTTGCGGTCAGTCATCCTACGCTACCTTCAAGGCTGATACCGAGCAGCTTCTGCGCTTCCACGGCGAATTCCATCGGCAATTGCTGCAACACTTCGCGGGCAAAGCCGTTGACGATCAGCGCCACTGCCGCTTCCTGATCCAGCCCGCGCTGCATGGCGTAGAACAGCTGATCGTCGCTGATCTTGCTAGTGGTCGCCTCATGCTCGATCTGGGCTGAAGGGTTCTTCACTTCGATATAGGGCACGGTGTGCGCGCCGCATTTGTCGCCCAGCAGCAGGCTGTCGCACTGGGTGAAGTTGCGCACGCCATCGGCATTGGCGCCCACACGCACCAGCCCGCGATAGGTGTTGTTGCTCTTGCCCGCGCTGATACCCTTGGACACAATGGTGGAACGGCTGCGCGCGCCGTTGTGGATCATCTTGGTGCCGGTATCGGCCTGCTGGTGGTTGTTGGTGACCGCGACCGAGTAGAACTCGCCCACCGAATCCTCACCATTCAGCACGCAGCTGGGATATTTCCAGGTGATCGCGCTGCCGGTTTCCACCTGTGTCCAGCTGACCTTGCTGCGCTTGCCCTGACACAGCGCCCGCTTGGTGACGAAATTATAGATCCCGCCCTTGCCCTCGGCATCGCCGGGATACCAGTTCTGGACGGTGGAATATTTGATCTCCGCATCGTCGAGCGCGACCAGTTCCACCACTGCGGCATGAAGCTGGTTCTCATCGCGCTGCGGTGCGGTGCAGCCTTCCAGATAGGAAACGTAGGCGCCCTTGTCGGCCACGATCAGTGTGCGCTCGAACTGCCCGGTATTTTCCGCATTGATGCGGAAATAGGTGGAAAGCTCCATCGGGCAGCGCACGCCTTCGGGGATGTAGACGAAGGTGCCGTCGGAAAAGACCGCGCAATTGAGGGCTGCGAAATAATTGTCGTGCATCGGCACGACCTTGCCGAGCCACTGCTTCACCATTTCGGGATATTCGCGGATCGCTTCCGAGATGGAGAGGAAGATGACTCCCGCCTTCTTCAGCTCTTCCCGGAAAGTGGTGGCAACGCTGACGCTGTCGAACACGGCATCGACGGCAACCTTGCGCGAACCTTCCACCCCGGCGAGCACTTCCTGCTCCGCCAGCGGAATGCCCAGCTTGTCGTAGACGGCCTTGATCTCGGGATCGAGCTCATCAAGGCTCTTCAGCGCCTCCTTCTTGCGGGGGGCGGCGTAATAATAGGCGTCCTGATAATCGATCGGCGGAATGTCGAGCTTGGCCCAGTCCGGTTCAGGCATGGTCTGCCACAGGCGGAAGGCCTTGAGACGCCATTCCAGCATCCATTCCGGCTCTTCCTTCTTGGCCGAAATGAAGCGGACAGTGTTTTCGTCCAGCCCCTTGGGCGCGAATTCCTGTTCGATGTCGCTCGAGAAACCCCATTCATAGGTTTCGAGCTTCTTCGCCGCTTCGCGGGCTTCCTGATCGGGCAGAGTCGTTTCGTCGGTCACAATGCTACATCCTTGGCGGGAACGCCGACGAACCGGCTGAGCGGGACACCCGCCAGCGCGCCGCGCATCGCCTCATTCACTGCACCCCAATGCGGCCGCGCGGAGCAGGAGCATTCGAGCGCGCAATCCTGCTTGCCGTGATCCACGCAGGCGGTCAGCGCAATCGGCCCTTCAACCGCTTCGACAATGTCCGCAATGGAAATCGCCGCCGCCGGCCGGGCCAGCTGCAACCCGCCATGAGCACCGCGCACGGACCGCAGCAGGCCGGCAGAGCTGAGCATACTGACCAGCTTCTGCACCGTGGGCACGGGCAAGCCGGTTTCTTCCGCCAGCTGCACAGAGGAGACGCGCGCAGAACCGCAATGGCGCGCGGCGGCGCTCATCGTGACGACTGCGTAATCGGCCATGCTCGAAAGCCGCATCTGCCTTTCCTCGTGGGTTTCAGGGCCACTCCAATTCAGAGTGATTCGTTCCGGTTTCATCTAGGCATGGATTGCCGCATTGCAACAACCAATCCGCCAATGGCGGAAAAGCGCCGGAAAACCGGACGAAAAAAGGGCGGCCCCCTCGAAAGGAAACCGCCCTCTAAGTTGAGAACTCGATAGCATTGCTGCTTCGAGCCCTTCGGGTCGCGCGCCCTGTCTACCGATGAAAGATGAACAGGAATTGTAAGAAAGCGACAAAGGCGGTGGCAAATGAGTAACAGCGCAAAGAAATCGTAACTTTCGTTAGCGTGCTCAGGGACATACGCCAGTGGCTATTCCGCGCTTCCGCACCCTTCCTCGCCATCGACAGGGCGCGCGCTTTGCCATAACCGGCGGGCATGCTTTTCCGCCTGATCCGCCCCGCCCTGTTCGCCTTTGATCCCGAAACCGCGCATGGCCTGGCCCTTGCCGCGCTGAAGGCCCTGCCGCATGGCGCACCCCCTGCGGCCGACGGCCCGCTGGCGACGAGCCTGGCGGGCATCCGCTTTCCCAATCCGCTGGGCATGGCCGCCGGGTTCGACAAGGATGGTGAAGTGCCCGACGCCCTGCTGGGGCTTGGCTTCGGCTTTGCTGAAGTAGGCTCGATCACGCCGTTGCCGCAATCGGGCAACCCGAAACCGCGCCTGTTCCGCCTGACCGAGGACCGCGCGGTAATCAACCGCATGGGGTTCAACAACAAGGGCGCTGAAACCGCACATGACCGGCTTGCGGCAAGAGCCGCCCGTACCGGGGTGGTCGGCATCAATATCGGCGCGAACAAGGATTCGCCCGATCGCATTTCCGATTATGGGGTGATGGCCCGTGTCATGGCGCCGCTGGCCACCTATCTGGCGGTCAACGTCTCCAGCCCCAATACGCCGGGCCTGCGCGCTTTGCAGGATGAAAGCGTGCTTACCGAACTGCTCGACGCTGTGCTCGACGGGGCAAGCGAGGCCACCCATGGCAAGCCACCGCCGGTCTTCCTGAAGGTTGCGCCCGATCTGGAGCCTGCCGATGTGGACGCCATCGCCCGCATCGCAGTTGAAAAGAAGCTGGGCGCGCTGATCGTGTCCAACACCACCATCTCGCGCCCGCCGCTGAAATCGCGCCATGCCGGGGAGACCGGCGGCCTTTCCGGCGCGCCCCTGCGCGATCTGGCCCAGCAGCGCCTGCGCGATTTCCGCAAGGCAACCGGCGGCGCCGTGCCGCTGGTGGGCGTGGGCGGCATCGCCAATGCTGCGGATGCCTGGGCGCGGATCAGGGCCGGTGCCAGCCTGGTGCAGCTCTATTCCTCCATGGTCTATGAAGGCCCGGGCATCGCCCGCAGGATCACACGCGGGATCGAGGCACTGATGCGGCGGGACGGCTTCACTTCCATTGAAGAGGCCGTCGGGAGCGAATAGGCAGGGTCCATGCTGAAACGCTTCTCCGCAGCCCTTCTCCTCCCCTTTGCCCTCTGGGCCTGCACTGGCGAAGGCGGTGCGGCGCTGGCCAGCACGCCTGCGCCACAGGCGCCCGGCCTCGTCAGCGCGGCCGATCCGCGCGCGGCCGAGGCCGGGGCGCAAATGCTGCGCAAGGGCGGCAGCGCCACCGATGCGGCCATCGCCACCATGCTGGCCCTGACCGTGGTCGAACCGCAAAGCTCCGGCATTGGCGGCGGCGGCTTCATGGTGCTGGGCGATGCGGCCGGAGATGTCGAAACGCTGGACGGGCGCGAAACGGCGCCCATGGCAGCGGGGCCGGACTGGTTCCTCGACAGCGAGGGCAAACCGCGCCCCTTCATGGAAGCGGTGATGTCCGGCCTCAGCGTAGGTGTACCGGGCAATGTCCGTCTGGCGCAGAAGGCACATGAGCGCCACGGTAAGCTGCCCTGGAAGGCCCTGTTCGACCCGGCCATTGCACTGGCGCGCGACGGGTTCGTCATCAACGAACGCCTGCACGAATTCCTGATCAACGCGAAGAACCGGGCCGCAGCAGAGGCGGAAGGGCAGGCCCTGTTTTACGACGAGATGGGCGAGCCGCTGCCGGTGGGCACGCTGGTGAAAAACCCCGCCCTGGCCGAAACGCTTGAAAAACTGGCAAAGGAAGGCCCGGACGCCTTCTATACCGGCGACAATGCGCTGGCGATCGCCGTGCATGTCGCCGCAGAGACCCCACATGCGCGCGGCATGGTGACGGGCGACATCGAGAATTACGCTGCGCGCGATCGTACTCCCGTTTGCGGAACGTACCGGACATACAAAATCTGCGGCATGGGTCCGCCTTCTTCCGGCGCGACCACTGTGCTGGCGATCCTGAAGCAGCTTGAACGATTCGATCTGCATGCGCTGGGCAAGGATTCGCCCGTCGCGTGGCACCTCTTTGCCGAATCCCAGCGCCTCGCCTTCGCGGACCGCGAGCTTTACCTTGGCGACGATGATTTCGTGCCGGTCCCGGTAAAGGGGCTGGTGAGCGATGCCTATCTGGCTGGGCGAGGCCTGCTGATCTCGCCCGACAGCACGATGGCCACGGCCAGCGCGGGAACCCCGCCGATGGATGGCACGCAGGTAAGCTGGGCCGATGGCGACGAGCCTGAAGAACACGGCACATCCCATTTCGTGGCAGTGGACCGCTGGGGCAATGCGGTAAGCTACACCTCGACCGTTGAAGGTTCCTTCGGGTCGGGCCTGATGGTGGGCGGCTATTACCTCAATAATGAACTGACGGATTTCAGCTTCTCGCCGGAAAAAGACGGTTTGCCGGTGGCAAACCGGGTGCAGGCAGGCAAGCGGCCGCGCAGTTCCATGTCACCCACACTGGTCTATGACGCCAACGGCAAGCTGGCGATGGCCGTCGGCGCGGCGGGCGGGCCGACCATTCCGGTACAGGTGGCCAAGGCCCTGATCGGCTGGATCGACTGGGATCTTTCGGCACAGGACGCGATTGCCCTGCCGATGCTCTATTCCCCCGGCGACACGATGTTCATCGAGCCGGGCACGGCGTTGGAAGGCATGAAGCCCGCGCTGGAAGCCTTGGGCCACAAGGCCATCGTCGCCCGTGCGCTTCCGCTCAAGGCCAATGCGGCGGAACGCACTGCCACCGGCTGGCTTGGTGCGGCCGACCCGCGCAGCGCGGGCGCCTCTGTCGGGGAATAGCGCCCCTTCTGCGTGCTTGTCGCTTGCGCAAACCGGGCTTACATCTCGGGAAAAGGGCCCCGGGAGGGTGATGGGGCGCGAGGGGATTTGCCGATGAAGCTTACCGATTTCGGATCGGCCGACAATCTGGTCGCCCTGTTCCTGCAGCGGGCCGACGAACTGGGCGACAAGCCGTTCCTGTGGGCCAAAAGCGGCGGTAGCTGGCATTCGCAAAGCTGGAACGAAGTGGCGCGGGCGGTATGCCTGCTGTCAGAAAACCTGCGCAAACTGGGCCTGAAGGAAGGCGACCGGGTGGCGCTCGTCTCCGAAAACCGGCCGGAATGGTGTATCGCGGACCTGGCGATCATGGCCGCCGGCTGCATCACCGTGCCGGCCTACACCACCAATACCGAGCGCGATCACCAGCATGTGCTGGACAATTCCGGCGCGCGCGTAGTGATCGTCTCCAACGAGAAACTGGCCAAGCCGCTGCTGCCTGCGGTGATGACGTCAGGCGTGGCCGAACATGTCATCGGGGTGGAAAATCTCAACCGCCACCAGTCCGGCACTTTCGACTTCCATAGCTGGGACGAGATGCTGGCTGGCGATGCCGATGCCGCGCGCAGCGCAGTGGAAGAACGGATTGCCGGAATCGGCCGCGAAGTGACCGCCTGCATCATCTATACCAGCGGCACGGGCGGCGCCCCGCGCGGGGTGATGCTCTCCCACGGGGCAATCCTGTGCAACATCGACGGTGCGGCCGATCTGCTAGTGGAGGATTTCGGCTGGGACGAGGAAGTGTTCCTCTCTTTCCTGCCGCTTTCCCACGCCTATGAACATACGGGCGGCCAGTTCCTGCCCATCGGGCTGGGCGCCGAGATCTATTACGCCGAAGGGCTGGATAAGCTGGCCAGCAATATCGAGGAAGTGCGCCCCACTATCATGGTGGTGGTTCCCCGCCTGTTCGAAGTGTTGCGCACCCGCATCATGAAACAGGTGGAAAAGCAGGGCAGGGTGGCCAACTTCCTGATGGACCGCGCCCTGCGCATCGGGGAACTGTCTTTCGCCGGGCGCCGGCGGCTGCGCGACCTGCCGATGAACCTGATCCTGGAAAAGACGCTACGCCCCAAGATTCGAGACCGGTTCGGCGGACGGATCAAGGCGCTGGTATCGGGCGGGGCGCCGCTCAATCCCGATGTCGGCACCTTCTTCGAATCCATGGGGCTGACCATGCTGCAAGGCTATGGCCAGACCGAATCCGCCCCAGTGGTCAGCTGCAACCGGCCCAAGGTGGGATTGAAGATGGACACGGTCGGCCCGCCGATGAAGGGCGTGGAAGTACGGATCGCCGAAGATGGCGAGATTCTGGTGCGCGGAGAACTGGTTATGCAGGGATACTGGCAGAACCCGGCGGAAACCGCCCGTGCGCTCCAACCCAATGCAATCGATCCGACTGGAGCGATCTGGCTGCATACGGGCGACATCGGCCATCTGGATGCCAAGGGCCGGATCGTCATCACCGATCGCAAGAAGGACATGATCGTCAACGACAAGGGCGACAACGTCGCGCCCCAGAAGATCGAGGGAATGCTGACGCTTCAGCGCGAAATCGCGCAGGCAATGGTGGTGGGCGACAAGCGACCCTACATTGTGGGGTTGATCGTCCCCGATGCCGAATGGGCGCTGGAATGGGCGCGCGCCAATGGCGAGAAATTCGACATGGACGCGCTGCAGGAACTGCCTGCCTTCAAGAGCGCGATCCGCGCCGCGGTAGACCGGGTGAACAAGGACATCTCGGTAGTTGAGAAAGTCCGCCAGTTCGCCTTTGCCGACGAGGCCTTCGCCATCGAGAATGGCGAGATGACCCCCAGCCTCAAGATTCGCCGCCACATGATCAAGGCCCGCTATGGGGAACGGCTGGACGCGCTCTACAAGGCGTGAAGCCGGACAGGGTTAGCGCGCGCTAACCCGCTCAGTGCTTGTGCTGGGTCATTCGGTCGACATAGGCGATGCCGATGGCCGAGACGATGAACATCCCGTGAATGATCGTCTGCCACATCACACCCGTTTCCGTCAGCCGCGCGTTCGGCGTGCCGATTGCGCTCGCTTCGATGAAAGTGCGCAGCAGGTGGATCGAGGAAATGCCGATGATCGCCATCGCCAGCTTCACTTTGAGGATGCCGGCATTCACATGGCTGAGCCATTCGGGCTGGTCGCGATGGCCCTGCAGGCCAAGGCGCGAAACGAAGGTTTCGTAACCGCCAACGATCACCATGATCAGCAGGTTGGAAATCATCACCACGTCGATCAGCCCCAGCACGACGAGCATGATCTCCTGCTCGCTGAAACCGGCAGCATGGGTGATCAGGTGCCACAGTTCCTTGAGGAACAGATAGACATAGACGCACTGCGCCACGATCAGCCCGAGATAGAGCGGAAGCTGTAGCCAGCGGGAACCGAAGATCAGGAGAGGCAGCGGGCGGAGGGGCGCGTTGGGATCCTGTTGCATGCCTGCTGCTTAGTCGGGCGTTTTGGCCCTGTCACCCCACAGGCGAGCAGAAATGCTACCCTTCGATAGCGTCCAGGCGGACACCCGGTTCAGGCAGCGAAGCGGTTGCCCAATTCCAGGCGGATCGCACCAAGCTGGCTCTTGAGGATGATGTAGGAATGTTCCAATTCCTGCAGGAAGGCCTCTGCCTCGTTGCGGCTCACGGCCCAGCGGCCGCGCACCGCGCCATTGCCGCGATAGGAAATCATGTCGAACATGACGTACCAATTGCCCATGCGGTCCACCGTTTCGGTGGCGACGCCCGAAGCGAGCAGGTCGCGCCGCGATTCGAGGCTCTGCCATGCAGCCAGCACCGGCCCGGCATCCTTGGCTTCCGTATCGGCGCCGAGCATATCCACCAGACGCGATGCTTCCAGCGTGCGCTGCGCAGCCACCGGGTAGAGATTCACGCGATAACGCGCCTCGCGCGCGAGTTCGAGCAGGGTGCCGATCAGGATTTCGCCCTGTGCGAACAGGTCCAGACATTCGGCCCGCCACGCCTCGACCTCGGCGCGGGCAAGATCGTGCGGCGAAAGCTGGTCGAATTCCTGCGCGTTCATCCGGGGTCAGTCCTGCTCAGGCCGCTTCGGCTTCGACGAATTCGGGATAGAAGATCGGCGCACGAGCAGACCAGCCCGGGGCCGTGGCCGCCGCTTCGCTGAGCGACTGGAGCAGCAGCTTGCGCCGTTCCGGGCGAATCTGCGGCAGGGCGGAAGCCCCGCAGAAGGCTGCCGGAAGCCAAGGCCGCACATCGGCGCCCAGCAGGCGCTCATAAAGGAAACGATAGGCGGAAAAGCCATTCAGCTTTTCCTGCGCCAGATCGAACGCGGTCACGTGCAGCAGCCTGCCCATGAAATCCTCGATCCCGTCAATCGCGGTCTCATCGGGCGTGATGCCCTTGAGGCCCTTCAGATCCTGATAGGCGAGATATTGGCGGCGAATCGAAGCCAGTTCATCCGCATCGCGCGCCCACAGCTTGAACGCGTCGGCCCGGCCCAGACCAACATCGAGGCTGCGCTTGATATAGCGTTGTTCCGAGGGCGCGAAGCTCGCGAATTCGCGCAATTCCGCAATCGTCAGCGATTGGGCGTCGTGCATGTCCTTGTCCCCCAGGCCCGTCCTGATTGGCCTGTGGAACAGGACATGCGCGCTCCATGGTTAGTATCCGGTAAACCGCTTGTGGATAATTTGAGAGGCGCTGGAAGCGGCCTTTCCCGACTCCACGCATTGCGACATTCTTCAACCCCCGTTCGTCCTGAGCCTGTCGAAGGACACGCGATAGGTTCATTCTAGAATAATTGAGGGCTGACTGGTTCGCACTGCTTCTGCTTATTGATGTAGCCCCAGATCAGACGACGGCGCGTGTCCTTCGACAGGCTCAGGACGAACGGGTGTGGAGGTTGAGGCAAGCAGGTTTTGTCCGCTCCCCACCCCATTTCAGCCACGCCAGGCGGAAAAGCGGCTCGCCTATAGCGGACGATCGGTCAGGAGAATTTCCACCCCGCCTAGATCAGCCCCGCCAGCGGGCTGGAAGGATCGGCATATTTGCGCGTGCCCATGCGCCCGGCGAGATAGGCGTCGCGCCCGGCCTCCACCGCCAGCTTCATTGCCCGGGCCATGCGCAGCGGATCTTTCGCTTCGGCAATGGCAGTGTTCATCAGCACACCGTCGCAGCCCAGTTCCATTGCCACGGCGGCATCGGACGCAGTGCCAACTCCGGCATCGACCAGCACCGGCACGCTGGCGCCTTCCACGATCAGGCGGATCGTCACCCGGTTCTGGATGCCAAGGCCCGAACCGATGGGGGCGCCGAGCGGCATGACTGCCACCGCGCCGGCCGATTCCAGCTGCTTGGCGGCAATCGGATCGTCGGTGCAATAGACCATCGGCTTGAAGCCTTCAGCGGCCAGAATCTCGGTGGCCTTCAGCGTTTCGCGCATGTCGGGGTAAAGCGTGCGGGCCTCGCCCAAGACTTCCAGCTTCACCAGTTCCCAACCGCCAGCCTCGCGCGCCAGGCGCAGGGTGCGGATCGCTTCTTCGGCCGTGAAGCAACCTGCCGTGTTGGGCAGGTAAGTGATCTTCTGCGGATCGATATAGTCCGTCAGCATCGGGGCAGTCGGGTCAGACACATTGACGCGCCGCACTGCCACGGTGACGATTTCCGCGCCCGAAGCCTCAACGGCTGCCGCATTCTGGGCGAAGTCCTTATACTTGCCGGTGCCCACGATCAGCCGCGAACGGAATGTGTGGCCCGCTACGGTCCATGTATCCGCGGCATGATCCCCTCCGCCGACGAAATGCACAATCTCCAGCACATCGCCATCGGCCAGCGGCGTTTCGCCATGGGCCGAGCGCGGTGCAATCGCGCCATTGCGCTCCACCGCCACCTTTTCGGGCTTGAGGCCGAGTTCGGCAACGAGTTCGGCGATAGTGGCGGCGGCACTGCGCCGGGCTTCGCCATTGACGGTAAGGGAAATCTGGTCAGCCATGTCGGGCCAGATAGCGCCTGAGGGGCCAAGGTTACAGGGCTAAGTGGCGAATTTTGGAGCGGCGGCGGGCCTTAGTGCTTGTGGCGCAGGTTCAGGAAGTGCGCCAGCGCCACCAGGCTCACGCCGATAATCGTCAGCACGGCTTCTTCCATGCCATGCGGCACGGCCAGCGCGCCGCCCATGAAGGACAGGCCGGTCATCGCCACCACGAAGGGCAAGGCGCGCCGGTGGCGCAGGGCACCAATGCCGATGGCCACAGCAGCGATCAGCGCCGCGATAGCGAGGCCAACGCGGTGGATGATGGGATCGAGCAGGATGCCCCCACCCATTCCCAGCACGGCAACGAGGACGATGCCCGATACGCAATGAAGCGCGCAGAGTCCTGAAAGGAGCATCCCGGCCCGATCAAGGTGGCTGCGATTCGAAGGCGTAGGCGTCGGCATGGGCGCCCATGTATGTTACGATGTATCATTGTTCAAGTGCTTTGGCGCGCCGATATGCAATGCCGGGCTTTGCTGGCCCCTTGCGCTTTGCCCCGGTGCGGCGCAGAGGGCGGCGCATGGATAATGCGATGCGCGTTGAGTCCGGCCCCCAGGCGGGCATTGGCAGCACTGTTCGCCCCGTGGCCCTTGCCCGTTGGCTGCTGTTTGTCGCCTTCCTTGTCATTCTGATGGTGATGGTGGGCGGGATTACGCGCCTGACGGAATCGGGCCTTTCGATCACCGAATGGAAGCCCGTGACCGGCGCCCTTCCCCCGCTTACCGAAGCGCAATGGCAGGCCGAATTCGATGGCTATCGCCAGATCGGCGAATATCAGCAGATCAACGGCCCTGCGGGGATGACGTTGGCCGATTACAAGTTCATCTATTTCTGGGAATGGTTCCACCGCCTGTTGGGCCGCGTGATCGGCCTTGCCTTTGCGCTACCGCTGGCGTGGTACTGGCTGCGCAAGGCGATCCCCACCGGCTACAAGCCGCGGCTCGTCGCGCTGCTGGCACTGGGCGGGCTGCAGGGCGTGTTCGGCTGGATCATGGTGAGTTCGGGCCTTAATGCGAAGGTCACCGACGTCAGCCATTTCTGGCTTTCGATCCACCTGCTGACTGCACTGATCACGCTGGCCGGGCTGGTGTGGACCGCTCTTGACCTTCTGGATCTGACGAAATCGCCCGGCGCGCGGCCCGCGCGGCTGACCCGGATCGGCGCGGTGACCGGCGCGGTGCTGTTCGTGCAATTGCTGCTGGGTGCCTGGGTCGCTGGTCTCAACGCGGGCCTGGCTTCCGACAGCTGGCCGCTGATGCAGGGGCGGCTGTTTCCGGAAGTCGACTGGTCGAACGGCGCCTTCTGGGCCTTCACGCATGAGCCTTTCCTGCTTCACTTTGTCCATCGCTGGTGGGCATGGGTGGCCGTGGCCTTCCTGATCGTGCTGGCGCGCAAAAGCCGGCGCGCAGGCGACCGGCAGGCGTCAGTGGCGATCCATTCGGCCTTCGGTACGCAGGTGATTCTGGGCATCGCCACCGTGCTGACCGGGGTTTCCCTGTGGATCGCGGTGCTGCACCAGCTGGTTGGCGCGCTGTTGGTCGCCGCGACCGCATGGGGCGCGCATTCCACCGGACGGCGGCTTTAAGCCCTGATGAGCGCGAAGCCAGCTCTCATCTGGAGCACCTTCGCCACTGAAGACGACGCGGCTGCCGCCGCCACGATCCTGCTCGACGAAGGGCTGATCGCCTGCGCCAATATCATGCCGGCCATGCGCTCGCTCTACCAATGGCTGGGCGAGCGGGGCGATTCGCGCGAATGCGGCGTTCTGTTCAAGACAGAGGCAGGACTGCTGTCCCGGGCAATCGCCCGGTTGGAGGAAATCCATCCCTATGACGCCCCGGCGATCGTGGGCTGGAATGCGGACCGCTGTGGCGCGGCCACGGCCGGATGGCTGGCCGGTCTTGCAGGCACAGGCGGCTAACGGTATTATTTTACCTCCGCCGAAACCCGCCGTTTTGCTTGACTTGCGGGCCATTTCCGCACAAAGGCCCCGCCATTCGCGGGCACGCGCTTGTGTTTTATCAACAGGCCGCGCTCGGTGATGGACATACGATAAGGAAATTCAGGCCCATGAAGGCGCTCAGCAAGACCACCCGGTCGATCAAGCCGGCCGAGGTGGAAAAGAACTGGCATCTGATCGATGCCGACGGCCTGGTGGTCGGCCGCCTCGCGGTGATCATCGCCAATATCCTGCGCGGCAAGCACAAGCCGAGCTTCACCCCGCACGTCGATTGCGGCGACCATGTTGTCGTCATCAACGCGGACAAGGTGCGCTTCACCGGCAACAAGCTGCAGGACAAGCGTTACTACAAGCACACCGGCCACCCCGGCGGCATCAAGGAAACCAGCCCCGCCAAGGTTCTGGGCAGCCGCTTCCCCGAGCGCGTGCTCGAAAAGGCCGTGGAACGTATGATCCCGCGTGGCCCGCTCGGCCGTGCGCAGATGCGCGCGCTGCACCTCTATGCCGGCACCGAACATCCGCATGGGGGAACCCAGCCCGTGGCGCTCGACGTCGCTTCGATGAACCGCAAGAACAAGGCTACCTCCTAATGGCCGACGAAACCAACTCCGTCACGGATCTCGCCGATCTGAAGTCGATCACCGGCGAAGCTCCTGCCGCCGACGCTGCAGCCGCTGCTGCGGGCGTTGCCGAAGTCACTCACGCCAGCACCGCCCCCCTGCGCGAGCAGGAAGTGGACTCGCTGGGTCGCGCCTATGCCACCGGCCGCCGCAAGGACGCCGTGGCCCGCGTGTGGCTGAAGCCGGGCACTGGCAAGGTCACCGTCAATGGCCGCGATCAGGAAGTCTATTTCGCACGTCCGACGCTGCGCCTCGTCATCAACCAGCCGTTCCAGATTTCGGAGCGCGAAGGCCAGTATGACGTCGTCGCTACCGTCAAGGGCGGCGGTCTTTCGGGTCAGGCGGGCGCTGTGAAGCACGGCATCAGCCAGGCTCTGTCGAAGTTCGAACCTGCGCTGCGCGGCACCGTCAAGGCTGCCGGTTTCCTCACCCGCGACAGCCGCGTGGTGGAACGCAAGAAGTACGGCCGCGCCAAGGCACGCCGCAGCTTCCAGTTCTCGAAGCGCTGAGCTTTTCGGGGAAACCCGTTACGAAGGGGCGGCCTGGCAACAGGCCGCCCTTTTTCGTTGTGCGGTCAACTCGTGCCGGTCTGCCGCGTAATCGCCTTGGCAACCATCCAGCTGACGGGAAAGGCGATCAGGAAACCGACCACAGCAGCCAGAATGATTGGCCGAGGCTGGGTCATTCCCATGACCAGTACGGCAATCACGCCAACGCCCATCAGGGTTGAACCGATCACCAGATGCAGGATCATCGCGAGTCTGAACATGCCGTCCTCCGGGGCCGCAAATGTCGATGATCGCCTGTTGCACGCCCGCAATTCATGCGCCTTGACCGGGATCAACCCTCAGCGCACCTCAGCCGAATTGGCGATTTTCCACCGAGAGGCCGTGGACCAGATCGAAATGCAGCACATTGTAGGACGGGGGCGTGCCGCGCAGCCGTTCCGACATGGTGCCGCTGCCAATCATGCGAACCTTCTTCCCGTCAACCTTGTGGGTGATGTCGAAAGCATCGTGGACATGGCCCGAAAGAATCGCGTCCGCCCCGGCATCCACCAGCGCCCGCAGGGCGGAATGGCCCCGCACTGTCGGATTATGGCCGGTCAGCGAAGAGCCGGACAAAGGGTGGTGGCACGCCACGATCTTGAAACGGTGATCGCCCTTCAGGCGCGTCAGTTCCTGTAAGGCCTCTTCCAACGCACGCCCGCGTACGACACCGTCGGACCATGGCCAGCGCCATTGCGCGCTGACCGTAGTGCGCAGGGTAATGACGGCGACATGGTCCAGTTCCAACTCGCTGCCAACCATTCCCGCCAGTTGGCCGAAACGGCGAAATGGCGTGCGAAAACGCTCGACCGGATTGAAATAGGGCATGTCGTGATTGCCCGGCTCTATCACCGCCGGCACGCCAAGCCGGGCGAACCATTCGGCAGCGGCAGCATATTCGCTTCTCTTCGCGCGCTGGGTGAGATCGCCGGTGCAGATCACCGCATCGGGCTTTTCTTCCCGCACTGCTTCTTCGAACCACGCAAGCGCGCCACGATCTTCCACCCCGAAGTGGATGTCGCTCAAATGGAAAAGGCGGGCCGCGATGGTCATGACGGACCGGTAGCTAGCAGATCGACTTCGCAGGGGACCAGCGTGAAACGGACCTTCGACCCGCAATCCACTTTCTCACCATCGATCAGCAAACCGAGCGGATCACCCGATACGCTGGCGAGCTTGAGTTCGGGAACCACGCCCAGCAATTCGCTGGGACCGTCGCGGAATTCGCGCCGGAGCAGTGCGAGACCCTGAACGAGGAAATCCTGCACCGTCTCTGCATAATAGGCGTCCACCGCGAAACCATTATCATGCGGGGTCAACATGATGAGGGGGTAGCCTTCCGGCCGACCGAGTCTTGGATCGGTACAGGCAATCATCGGCGCCGCAACCGACGCTTCAATTGCCTGAGCGGTGCCGCTGGCTACTGCCGCCAGATCGGCGTTCCGCATCGCTTCGCGCACATCGTACCATGCCGTACCCGGGCCGGCCATCAGTCCGGCAAGACCATCTCCCTGCGCGCAGCGCACGATTCCGGGTCGCACCCGGCGTGCTCTGCCCTCTACGACCCCTTCAAACACATCGGCCAAATCCTGTTGCCCGTGCAAACGATGGAACAGCAGGTTCTTGGTCCCGCCCGGCAGCACCAGCACCGAACCACCCCACCCGTAGAGCGATGTGACCACGGCATTGACCGTGCCGTCCCCCGCGAAGACCGCAATAATCTCCACACCGGCTGCATCCAGATCCGCAGGCCTCGGCAAGCTTTCTTCCGGAAAGTGGATTGTCCGGGCGAACTCGATACCGGCTGCTTCCGCATCCTTCTCCAGCGCCGCCAACCTGTCTTTGCCGTTGCTGCCACTGGCCGCATTCGTGACCAGCCAGATCAAAAGAGGTTTCGTCATGAGGGAAGGATTTACCAGCGGTTTGAGAGGATTAGCCAGGCGGCAACGGCGTTGGATGCCGTATAAGCGAAATAGCCCCAGCTCCAGCCGGTCTGCCCATTTGCCACGAGCAGCAGGACGGCGAGCAGGACAAGGAATTCGACAGCGAGGCTCGCCCGGCCACCCGACCGCACCAGAAAACGCGGCAGCATACCGATCACGGGATGGCGGCTTTCCAGAACTGCCTTGTGCAGCGCGAAATTGCCGATGCCGAACAGAAAGGTGAAGAGAATCGCCATTGGTGGCGAAGATGGCCGCAATTTCGTCGGATGCCAAACGCTGTTCGTCCGCCGGTTCGCGCATTTCGTCCAGCGGGGACTCGCTCGTCGGGCGGCTTTGCTTGGCTGTCGAAGTGCGCATGTGTTGAACGGCATCTCGGCATAATTTTCTTCCTGTCAGGGCGCCCTGCCCCCAGCGGCGCCCAAGGAGGGAGTACGGAAAATGAAGCGTTCAATCATGATCATCGCCGCCGCAGTGGGCACGCTGGTCGCAGCCCAGCCGGCCTTTGCCGAAGCCGCTACGGTCTCTTTCAAGGATCTGGACCTTTCCACCGAGAAGGGCCGCAAGGAGCTCGATCGACGCATCGACAACGCGGCAAAGGACGTCTGTGGTTACAATGTCGACCGCACGGGCAGCCGCGTGCCCAGCAACGATGCGCGCAAGTGCTACAAGGAAGCGCGGAAGAAAATCGAGACCCGGATCGCCACGCTCACCGAAACAAGCAATAACACCGCCGGTAGCTAACCGGCGGTGCAGCCCGCCTGTTCCAACCCAGTCCCAGGACAAGGGCGGGCCACCTGCCATGGCCGGCAATCCCCATCGGGCGCTTTGTGTGCTGAAGTTCCGCCCGATCAGCGGCCGGCCATGGCCTTCACTCTGGAGAGATAAGTGCGCCCGATGCGCAAGGCCTCTCCATCGTCGACCTCGACCGACCACACGCCCAGCCCTTCATGCCTCAGGCCGCGAATGCACTCGCGCCGCAGGATGCAGGAACGGTGGATACGAATGAAATCCGCCGGATTGAGCCGAGCCTCCAGCCCGGCAATGGTCTGCAGCAGCAGATAGCTGCTTTCCCCGACATGCAGCCGCACATAATCGCGTTCGGCGTCGATCCGGTCGACCTGAGCGGCTTCGATGCGGATCAGTTCGGAACGGTGCGGCACCCAGAATTCGCTCAACCATTCGCTCGCCACGCCGCCAACATTGCCGCGCCGCGCAACCGCGCGGCCAATTGCCCGCTCCAGCCGCTCTGGCGTGACGGGCTTGAGGACGTAATCCACCGCATCGAGATCGAAGGCTTCCACAGCGAAATGATCGTGGGCGGTCACGAAGATCACGGCCGGTCGCGCATCGCGCCCGGCAAGGGCGCGGGCGACCTGCAGCCCATCCATCTCGGGCATGGTCATATCCAGCAATAGAAGGTCGGGCGAAAGCGCCTCTACCAGCCGCAGCGCGGCGCCGCCATCGCTGGCCGTGCCGACCACGGACAGGTCGCGCAATTCGGCGCAGATCACCTGCATCCGTTCTACCGCAAGCGGTTCGTCATCCACGATCAATGTGCGCATCGGCGCAGGGCCATCGTCAGGCATCGGCGTTCCTGTGAGTCAGCAAGGGAATCCGGATATGGGTGGCATAGCCCGAACCGGTCGGCCCGGAAACGATACTGGCCTGTTCGCCAAAGCGGGCCTCAAGCCGTTCGCGCACGTTCTGCAGACCGATGCCATAGCCATCAGTGGGCCGTGCCGGGCCTGCCGCGCGCTTGCCCTTGCCATCGTCGGACACCGTAATGACAAGCCGGCCATATTCCTCCCGCGCGGAAAGGGTGATGGTAACCTTGCCTGCCGACGGAGCGACGGCGTGCTTCACTGAATTTTCCACCAGCGGCTGCAAGATCATCCCCGGCACCTTCGCGCCTTCCAGCGCGGCGGGCAAATCATAGACCGCCACCAGCCGATCAGGAAAACGCACCGCCTCGATGTCGAGGTAAAGCCGCTGCAGGCCGAATTCATCGCGCAGTGGCACGTCCGATGTGGGATCGTCAGCCAAGCTGCTGCGATAGAAGGTGGAGATCATCTGGATCATCCGCTCCGCCTGCTGGTTGCGACCGGTGAGGACCAGTGCCGACAGCGAGTTGAGCGTGTTGAACAGGAAGTGCGGGTTGACCTGATAACGTAGCGAGCGCAGCTCTGCCGCCTTGGCCGCCCGGCGAAAGGCGCCTTCGCGCCGTTCCGCAGTGCGCGCCTGTTCACCTGCGACGAGCGCGAGATAGAGCGCGCACCACGCCAACATCAGGAAATATCGGCCAAGCGCGATTTCCGGCAGGCCCGTATCCTGCGGCGAAGGCGTGTTGATCGTGATCGCTTGGGGCAGTTCTTCCAGCGCACCCGAGCCGCCATCCGTCTCCTCGCCCGTAGGCGTCGCTTGCGGCGCATGGGACGTGGGAACCGGAATATCGACTAGTAGATTGCCGCTTTCGTCCCGACGGACCTTGAAGCCCTGCTTCTCACCGAAGCTCTTGGCAATTTCGGTTTCCAGGTCGGCAAAGACGAAGCGGTTCGCCTGTGCCAATACGATGGACACCGGGGCGGAAATCACCAGCGCAGCAGCAACCTTAGCCCATAGCGGCTTGTGATCGAACTGCCGCAGGATCAACCACATGGCGAAGGTCACCGCCACGCCGATCAGTGCTACCACCGCGCGGCGCCAGAGCAGCTCGAACTCGAATCCGAGGTCGAGAATTTCGGCCCGGATCGTGGTGAGCACGAAATAGCACGCCCATAGCCCCACGATGGAGGCAAGGACGGTGCTGACCGGGACGCGCGGGCGCGCGAGATCGAGGGCGGGTTCCTGCATGCATGGCCGGGATAGCCCCAAGGCCTGACTAAAAGCCAGCCCGGCAATCGGCACGGGTCTGCCCTTGGTCGAACCACCAGTGCCCGATTCCGCCCGACGAATGTCGAGCGGAGATCAGCCAGGCAGCATCAGGCGAGCAGCTTTTCCTTCGCGATTTTCTCGCGCCACACCAGCGGGGCGAGCTGGTGGACATTCTTGCCCTCGCTGTCGACCGCGACCGTGACCGGAAAATCCTTCACTTCGAATTCGTAGATCGCTTCCATGCCGAGATCTTCGAAACCGACCACCTTGCTGCCCTTGATCGCGCGGGCAACCAGATAGGCGGCGCCGCCCACGGCCATCAGATAGGCGCTCTTGTGATCGCGGATCGCATCCACGGCCATCGGCCCACGCTCAGCCTTGCCGACCATGGCCAACAGGCCCTGTTCCAGCATCATGCGCGTGAACTTGTCCATGCGGGTGGCGGTAGTGGGGCCGGCCGGGCCGACGATTTCCTCACCCACCGGATCGACCGGGCCGACATAATAGATCACGCGGCCCTTGAACTCGACAGGCAGTTCCTCGCCCTTGGCGAGCATGTCCTGAATACGCTTGTGGGCGGCATCGCGGCCCGTCAGCATCTTGCCGTTGAGCAGCAGGCGGTCTCCCTGCTTCCAGCCCTGCACCATTTCCGGCGTCAATGCGTCCAGATCGACGCGGATCGCCGCGCTGTCCGGCTGCCAGTCAACCTTGGGCCATTCATCGAGATTCGGCGCTTCAAGGAAGGAAGGGCCGGAACCGTCCAGCGTGAAATGGGCATGGCGGGTTGCGGCACAGTTCGGGATCATCGCCACCGGCTTGCCTGCCGCGTGGCAGGGCCAGTCGAGAATCTTGACGTCGAGAATGGTGGCAAGGCCGCCCAGGCCTTGCGCCCCGATGCCCAGCGCATTGACCTTGTCGAAGATCTCGATGCGTAGCGCCTCGATGTCGTTCTGCGGGCCGCGCTCTTTCAGCTGGGCCATATCGATGGGTTCCATCAGGCTCTGCTTGGCCAGCTTGACGCAATGTTCCGCCGTGCCGCCAATGCCGATGCCCAGCATGCCCGGAGGACACCAGCCGGCGCCCATCTGCGGGATCATTTCCAGCACCCAGTCCACAATATTGTCGCTGGGGTTCATCATCTTGAACTTGGACTTGTTCTCGCTGCCGCCGCCCTTGGCGGCGACATCGACGGAAACCTTGTTGCCCGGCACCATCTCCACACTCAGCACACAGGGCGTATTGTCGCGGGTGTTGCGGCGGGTGAAGGCCGGATCGGCCAGAACCGATGCCCGCAGCTTGTTTTCCGGGTGGAGATAGGCCTGGCGCACGCCTTCATCCACCACGTCTTGCAGCGAGCGGCGCGATTCAAGCCGGCAATCCTGGCCCCATTCGATGAAGACATTGACGATGCCGGTATCCTGGCAAATCGGCCGGTGCCCTTCGGCACACATGCGACTGTTGGTCAGGATCTGCGCGATCGCATCCTTCGCAGCAGGCCCCTGTTCCGCCTCATAGGCGTCGCCCAGAGCGCGGATGTAATCCATCGGATGGAAATAGGAGATGTATTGCAGCGCGTCGGCCACGCTTTCGATGAGGTCTTCTTCGCGGATCGTAACCATGTCGCTCATCGAGCGTAGCCTCCTGCCTGTCGAATGCATGCCCCCTTATCGCCGCTCCGCTTTACCGTCAAAGCGCTTGGCTGGCGGCGCTGTTCCGCCTAAAGCGGAGCAGATTGCGCGGGCGTGTTACATGTGCAACACAGCCCGTATGAAGGGTTCGGAAATGACAATCGTGAAAGATCGGCCGGCGAACGCCGGATATGCTGCGGCCCGCAAGGCGATGGTGGACAGCCAGCTGCGCGTGAGCGGGGTCAATACCGACATCGTGCGCGAGCGCATGGGCGCCGTTGCGCGTGAGGAATTCGTCCCGGAAGAGCTGCGCGCCATTGCCTATATGGATCGCGCCGTGCCGCTGGGTAGTGGCCGCTTCCTGGCTGCACCGCTGGTGCATGGCCGCATGCTGGAAGAATCCGCCCCCACAGCAGATGACAGCGTGCTGCTGGTGGACGGCGGCAGCGGCTACATGGCCGAATTGCTGCGCCCGCTCGTCGCTTCGCTTGAAGTGATAAAGCCGGAAGATGCCGCCGCCGCCTCGCGCAAGAAGGGCGATGTCACCCTGTTGGTGATCGATGGCGCCATCGGGCAATTGCCCGATGCGCTGGCGAAGCGACTGGCGGATAATGGCCGCTTGGTCTCCGGTCTCGTCGTGCGCGGGCTTACCCGCCTTGCCTATGGCCGCAAGATTGCGGGCGAGGTTTCGCTTATTCCGCTCACCGAAATGGGCATTCCGGTGCTTCCCGAATTCGCGGTGTCGAAGAGCTGGAGCTTCTGATCATGTCGCGGGGGGGAACGAGGCTGGCTCTGCTGGCCGGGGCAGCGATGGCGCTGGCACCGGCGCCTGCGCTGGCCGACACGCTGAAGGATGCCCTGCTGGGCGCCTATCAGACGAACCCCACATTGCAGGCAGCGCGCGCCAACCAGCGCGCCACCGATGAAAACGTGCCGATCAACCGCGCCAGCGGCCTGCCTTCGGTCACCGGCTCTGCCACTTATACGGAGCAGTTGAAGGAAACGACGCCCGACCCGACCAATCTGTTCGCGGACCGGACCCTTGCCGGGTCGATTTCGCTTTCAGTCCCGGTCTATTCAGGCGGTTCCGTGCGCAATTCGATCACGGCAGCCGAAACCCGCGTGAAGGCAGGCCAGCATGACCTGCGGGCCACCGAAAGCAGCGTGTTCAGCCAGACAGTGACCGCCTACATGGATGTGATCCTGAACGAAGCGGTGGTCGGCCTTTCAGCCAACAATGTCGATGTACTGACGGTCAATCTGCAAGCTACGCGGGATCGTTTCGAGATCGGCGACCTGACCCGCACCGACGTTGCCCAGTCCGAATCGCGCCTTGCGCTTGCCCAAGGCGATCTGCGCAGTGCGCGGGCCAATCTGGCCTCTGCACGCGAACGCTATATCCAGCTTGTCGGCAAGCAGCCTGAAAACCTTCAGGCACCGCCGCCCCTCCCGGGCCTTCCGACAACCCCGGAAGAAGCGGTTTCGGTCGCGCTGGACAGCAACCCAGACCTGATTGCAGCTCGGGAGCGGTCCAACGCCGCGAAATACGACATCGACGTTGCCGGTGCCGGACGTCTGCCCAAGCTGGAGGTGTTCACCACCGGCACTTATAACGATCCGCTGGGCAGCGTAGCGAACGGTACCAGCGCCACGGGCGCTTCGGCGGGCGTGCGGGCCACGATCCCGCTGTTTCAGGGTGGCCGCCCGGCTGCGCAGGAACGGCAGGCGCAGGCTCGTTCCGCCGCCGCGCTGGAACAGGAAATCGGCACGGAACGCAGTGTAATCTCGCAAGTGCGCGCCGCATTTTCGAGCCTTGAGGCGGCCAATTCGATCATCGCATCGACTCAGACAGCCGTGAGCGCCGCCGAATTGAGCCTTGAAGGCGTGCGGGCAGAAAATACGGTGGGCAATCGCACCATCCTCGAAATCCTGAATGCTGAGCAGGAACTGCTCAGCGCACGGGTCCAGTTGGTGACCGCGCGGCGCAATGCCTATGTTGCCGGATTCACTCTGCTGGCCGCCATGGGCCGCGCCGAAGCGCGCGATCTGGGGCTGGGCGACGAAGGCGTGCTGTACGATCCGCAGGTCAATTATGACCGCGTAAAGGGCAAGATCTGGGACTGGGCGATGGACCCCGATCCGACTGCCCAGTCGACGCGAACCGTTGACACGCCGGCGCAGGACGGCGAAGTTCCGCAACAGTAAGAGCTTTGGGGGCTTTGAAATCATGCGGCATGAAAGCGAACCGTCGGTCGAGGAAATCCTCGCGTCGATCAAGAAAGTGATCGCGCGCGATAATCGCGAGACTGCACAGGAAGAACATCGTCGCCGTGAAAATCGCGGGATTTCCGCGGCTCGCACGGTGGAAGACGTGCTGGAGCTGAGCACGGAGGCCGTGTTGCATTCGATGGATGATTCTGACGATGATTCGGGCCTGATCCCGGAAGAATCGCGCGCCTCGATGCGCGAATCACTTGCCGCCCTCGCCATGCTGGCAGAGCCCGGTGCCCAGCCGCAGATCGTCCGTTCGGGCGAAACCTCGCTGGAAGGCATGGTGCGCGAAATGCTTCGTCCGATGCTGGCAGACTGGCTCGACAAAAACCTGCCCGACATGGTGGAAAAGCTGGTCGCAGCAGAAATCGCCCGAATCGCCGGCAAGCGGGGCTGACGGCAGCCCAAAATGGCCTTGAGCAGCGTTGAACGGGCCAGAAAGGCGCTCGACCAGATTGGCGGCGCCGGAATCGAGCGACACATCTTCATCTGCGCCCTTTCCGAAAAGGGCAAATGCTGCGACCGGGCAACCGGAGAGGCCGCGTGGAATTTCCTGAAGCAGAGGCTGCGCGAGCTGGGTCTGGCAGGGCCGAAGGGGCATGTGCAGCGCACCAAGGCCGATTGCCTGCAGATCTGCGAAGCCGGGCCTATCGTGGTCGTCTGGCCCGATGGTGTCTGGTATCATTCCTGTACTGAGGAAGTGCTGGAACGGATCATCCAGGAACATCTGATCGGCGGCGTGCCGGTGGAAGATTTCCGCCTCTATCCCACGCGCTGAAGCAGCTTAACGGCGGCGTTTGCGATCTTCCTTCGGACGGTCGCTTACGGCCTTGTCATGGCCCGTTCCGTTGGAGAGGAACACCAGCCCCATCAGCGCCGACCCCAGCAGCATGGTGAAGCTGATCCCGGCCGCCGTGGCAATGTAGAGATGGATCGAGACCATCCCGTTCTTCGCATAAAGCGCTGCCAGCGCCAGAATCACCACCAGCACCGTTGCCATCATCATGAAGCGCATGATCCGCCGGTAACGCGCCCAGGCGTGGGCTGCGGTTTCGGGATCATCGAGTGGGGAGGGGCGACTCATGCTGCGCGTGATGCCTTGCGATTCGGTCATTGGCAATCGCCCGCCACCGCCATTCCTGCGCGATTTGGGCCGACTCGCCTTCTGTGGCATGATGCCCTTCGGGTTATCCCGTAGATAGGGGGTGCCAAGGGAGATCCGCGAGACGCAACAAAATACGCGGGAGAGTGATGATGTCGATCGGGAGGATTATCGAAGGGCGCGAACACAGCATTGTGAGCTGCGAAACAAGCGCTACGGTAGAAGAAGCAGCACGGCTGCTGGCAAGGCACAGGATCGGTGCCATGCCTGTTTACGACAATGGCGAAATCGCCGGGATATTTTCCGAGCGTGACCTGCTCTATTCCATCGCCAGTGAAGGTTCCGGCGTGCTGGAACGGCGGGTGGGCGAAGTGATGACCGCGCCTGCAATCACAGTAGGCCCGGAAACCGATGTGCTGGAAGCGCTGGCCTTGATGACTCGGCGCCGCATCCGTCACTTGCCGGTGATGCAGGGCAGAAAGGTTCAGGGCTTCGTTTCCATCGGCGATCTGGTGAAGCACCGGATCGAACTGGTGGAAGCCGAGGCGGAGCAGATGCGGGAATATATCCGCATGGCTTGAGCCGGGCGCCCCGCTTCCCTACATCGGGGCCATGGCTCAAACGCTCACCCTCACGCCCGCCGCCGCCAAGCGCGTAGCATGGATCGCCCAACGTCAGGCCAAGCCGGCAATCCTGCGCCTTTCGGTGGAAGGGGGCGGCTGTTCCGGCTTCCAGTACAAGTTCGACCTTGCCGAAGCGCAGGAAGCGGATGACTCGGTAAGCGAAACCGACGGCGTGAAGCTGCTGGTCGATCCGGTAAGCCTCGATCTGGTGGCGGGCGCCACGGTGGATTTCGTCGAATCGCTGGGCGGCGCTGCTTTCCGCGTCGAAAATCCCAATGCCGCGTCCGGTTGCGGCTGCGGTTCCAGCTTCGGCATCTGACGCGTGCGGATCGCCAGCTTCAACATCAACGGCACCAAGGCCCGCCTGCCGCGCCTGCTGGAATGGCTAGAGGAACGCCGGCCAAGCGTGGCCGCGCTGCAGGAAATCAAGTGCCAGGATGACAGCTTCCCCGCCGCCGAGTTCGAAAAGATCGGCTACAAGGCGATCTGGCATGGCCAGAAGGGCTTTAACGGTGTGGCAATCCTGGCGGACGGCGTAGAACCGGTTGAAATACAGCGCGGGCTGCCCGGCGATCCTGAGGATGAGCAGTCCCGGTATCTCGAAGCCGAAGTGGGCGGCGTGCGGGTGTGCAATCTCTATCTGCCTAACGGCAATCCCCAGCCTGGCCCGAAATTCGATTACAAGCTGGCCTGGATGAAGCGCCTGCGCGCCCGCATGGCGGAGCTGCGCGCAGCGGAGATCCCGGCTGTGGTACTGGGCGATTTCAACGTCATTCCCGAGGACAAGGATACCTATTCGGTCAAGGCGATGGCGGATGACGCGCTGACTCAGCCGGAATCGCGCGATGCCTATTTCCGTCTGCTCCACGATGGGTGGACCGATGCGCTCGACACGCTCAACCCGCGTGGCGGGGTGTGGACCTATTGGGATTATCAGGCGGGCGCCTGGCAGAAAGACCACGGCTTCCGCATCGATCACCTGCTGCTTTCGCCGGAATGCGCGGACAGGCTCGTTTCCGCAGGCGTGGACAAGGAATATCGCGGGCGCGAGAAAGCCAGCGATCACGCCCCCGTCTGGGTCGAACTGCGGGACTAGGCCTTCGGCACAGGAAAAGCCCCTCCACAGGGGGAGGGGCTATCCATATCCGGGCGGAAATCCGCCGATCAGCGATAGAAGATGTGGCTGTCCACCCGCGCGATTCGGGCACGGCGCCAGTTGGGCCTTACCGATGCAGCATGGAAATACAGCGCATCGCCCACCGGACTATCCCACAGGCCTTCATGCACGATCCGCGCGATTGCCTTGGCATTGCGCCAGGCGGCGGAAGACGTGCGGATAGAAGGCATGCGCCCGTTACGCACGAAAGAGAATTGCGAACGCTGGTAGACCACGCCGCAATAGCTTTCGGGGAATTTGTCGGATTCGGCGCGATTGACGATCACCTGCCCCACGGCAAGCTGACCCACCAGCGGTTCTCCGCGCGCTTCGAAATAGATGGCGCCTGCCAGGCACTGCATGTCCTTGGACATGTCACCGGCGGCAGGAAGGCTGGCTACCAGCCCTTCAAGGGAATCGGAGTCGCCTGCCACCACCGGCTTATCGGTGGGCAGGGGCTGCACAACTTCCTTGGAAACGAAACGAACCGCACCTGTATCGGCTGCCAGCGGCGCAATAGCCGCTTCTGTATCAGCCTCTCCCCGGGCCATTACCTTGGTCTCGGGGTCTTGTGCGAAGGCACCGGATGCAGCGGCGCCTGAAATCGTAAAGACCGTCATGGCCATCACGGCAAAGGCCGCGGCCAGCTGGGTTTTGCGACTCATATTCCTGTTTTTATCGGCGGTGAACGCGCCCCGACGCAGGCCTTGGTCCGTCCGTAAGACATGGACCTGTTCCGATCTTGCGATCGTTGGCCTGCCGGCCGTTCCCCGTCTGCGTGCTAGCCACCCGGCCGATTTGCCGGTCTGACCGCCTGCGCGTTAGGTCGCGGCGCCCTTACGGCCAATACGGCGGAAGTCAACCTTTGAAGGGCGGCAAACCGATGAAACGTTCACCATTGGCGATGTCCAGTTCGAGAATCCAAAGGTCATCGTCCTGGCGTTTGCGTCTTTGATAATATTCCGAAAAATCTACCGGATTTTCAGTATCTTGCGTGCGCGTCAGCGTCCATTGGCGGCTTCCATCAAGCTGCGGCATGCGTTCGTAAATTCTGCCCTTCGCCCCGTTTTCGCAACAAATGACAAGGATGGTGCCGGCATCGCGTTCACCTTTTGCAATTACCGTTGCGAAACCTCCGGCCGCGTTGACCACGCGGATCAGGCCCGAAATTTCGAGATGAGCGGGTATCCTGTCATCCATCCATCCGCACTCCCTCTGCCTGCACTTTCAGAAGCCTCATTCGGAAGGCACAGCGTATCCCGGCAGTCCTGAGAGCGCGATCCGCGATCGCATGAAGGTGCCCGTTCCGCGTCCGATCTCTTCACCCTGCGCATCGACCAGATTGGCTTCCGCCACAAAGACGCGGCGCTTGCCGCTGATCCAGCGGCCATGGGCCACCACTTTACCGGACCGGACCGGGGCAGTGAAATGGAGATTGAAACCCGTGGTCAACAGGAAGCGATCGGAAACGAGGCTGTTCGCCGCATAGAAGGCGGCATCGTCCAGCATCTTGAAATAGATCGTGCCATGGGCGGCGCCTGCCGCGTGGAAGACACGCTCATCCACTTCGAACTCGATCTGGGCGGTACCGCTTCCCATTATCGCGAGGCGGGAAGGGAACAGCGCGTTGATCGGTGCGGAAGCATAGAGATTTTCCAGCGCACGATAATGCAGCACGGCACCGGAATCGTCTTGCCCGCTCACTGGGTCAGGCTCGAAGTATCAGGCAGCGTCGCGATCGGTCGCATTGGCGAGGAGGGCGTAAAGCGCTTCCTCCCCATGCGCTTCCATCAGTGCTTCATGCGTGCGTTCATCGCGCACAAGGCGAGAGATTGCCGCAAGGGCATGGAGATGAGTGACACCGGCATTTTCCGGCGAGAGCAGGCCGAAGACGAGTTCCACCGGCAAGCCATCGGCCGATGCGAAATCCACCGGCTCGTCCAGTTTGAGCAGGGCCGCAACCGGCCGCTTGATCCCCGGAACGCGGGCATGCGGAATGGCGACGCCGCGTCCGAAACCGGTACTGCCGAGATTCTCGCGCTCCTGCAGTCGATCGAGCACTTCGGCAGGATCGAGTTCATAGGAGGCAGCAAAAATTCCGGCCAGACGGCCCAGGATTTCATGCTTCGTTTCGGCCCGGATTACGGCAACCGATTCAGGAAGGATGGAAAAAAGCGACGTCATCACTCTTCAAAAGCTCTGCTTCTTGCGACCCTCACTTAGGCAGGGTGCAGCCGGGCAACGCCAAAAGCCTGACGGAAATCACCGTCAAATTCAGGGAGTTGCCCGAGATCTGCGAGCCCTGGCGCGCCGATTGCGCGCCCGCTTCAGGACGGTTCGACCCAGCCGATCGAGCCGTCGTGGCGGCGGTAGACCATATTATGACGCCCGGTGCCAGCATTTTTGAAGAACAGGGCGTTGGTGTGCCTGAGATCCAGCATCATCACAGCGTCGGATACGCTGGCCTCGGGGATGTCCACCCGGGTTTCGGCGATCACCAGCGGCGCATCGCTCTCCACCACTTCCTCCGCCTCTTCGGCGAGGGGGGCAAAGACGGTATAGGCAGCATCTTCCTCGTACGCGGCGAAGGCGACCTGCTCATGCCGGTCCTTCAATCGGCGCTTGTAGCGGCGAAGCTGCTTGTCGATCTTTTCGGCAGCCTGGTCGAACGCGATGTGAACGTCATGCGCTTCGCCATGGGCCTTCAGGATCAGGCCGTGCATCACATGCATCACGATGTCACTGGTATAGGCGCTGGTCGGCGCCTTGCCGAATGTGACGTGTGAGGAAAGCGCGCGGCTGAAATATTTGTCGATGATCGAATTGAGCCGGTCGGCAGCATGCTCCTGCAGAGCACTGCCGGTGTCGATCTGGTGGCCGGACACGCGAATATCCATCGTAACGCTACTCCTGCTTCGATCCGCCGCCCGTTGGGATTCTCAAGTGTCCCAGAGCGGGGATGCGATCGTTGTCAAAAACTCCTTGTGCCGCGCGAGTTCCTCCTCACTCGCATCGTGAGGGCGAGGGGCACGAAATTCGCGCTTCTTCGCCGGGCTGCGTCTGAATTCGATTACGGTTGTTTCGGTGACGGTGGCCGCCAGTTCGAGGCCAATCTGCCGCCCGCCGGTGAGTTCGACATAGACCTGCGCCAGCAGTTCGGCATCGAGCAGCGCCCCGTGGAATGTACGGTGGCTGCGGTCGACCCCATAACGGGAGCACAGGGCATCCAGCGAGAGCTTGGCGCCCGGATGGCGCCGCTTGGCGATGGCCAGCGTATCCACCATCCGGTCCATGCTGACCGGCTCCATCCCGCACATGGCGAGTTCGGCATTGAGGAAGCCAAAGTCGAACGTGGCATTGTGCGCCACCAGCGGGGAATCGCCGAGGAATTCGAGCAGTTCTTCCGCGCTTTCATGGAAACGCGGCTTGTCCGCCAGGAAGGCATCGGAGAGGCCGTGCACGGCTTCCGCTTCGGCGGGCATCGAACGATCGGGATTGTAATAGGCGTGGAATGAGCGGCCGGTTGCAACCCGGTTCACGAGTTCGATGCACCCCATTTCCACCAGCCGATCCCCTTTCGCGGGATCGAAACCGGTGGTTTCGGTGTCGAAGACGATCTCTCTCATTAAGTCCAATATCGGACTCGTTTCCGACGCTGGCAAGAGTTGTCAGCGGGGCTTTGTCAGATTCTCGACCAGGCTGCGAACAGCCTCGCGCGTTTCCTCAATCGGGCAGCCCGTATCGATTATGAAATCGGCCCGCGCGCGCTTTTCCGCATCGGGCATCTGCCGTTCGAGGATCGCCGCGAATTTCTCCACGCTCATGCCGGGGCGGCCAAGAACCCGGCGCCGCTGGGTCTCTGCATCGGCAGATACGACCGCCACTGCGTCCACCCGATCCTGCGTGCCTTTTTCGAACAGCAGCGGGATGTCGAAGACGATCAGCTTTTGCCCGGCATGTTCGATCAGGAACGCCTCCCGCTCTGCCGCCACGGCGGGGTGGATGATTGCCTCGAGCCGGGCCATCGCCGCATCGTCACCGAACACCTGCGCACCAAGGGCAGCACGATCGACACCGGCAGGGCCGGTCGTGCCCGGAAATGCCTTTTCAATCTCGGCCAGCAACCGGCCATCCGGACCTTGCAGGCGATGCACCGATGCATCGGCATCGAACACCGGCACGCCAAGTTCGGCGAACATCTGCGCGACAGTGGATTTGCCCATCCCGATCGAGCCGGTGAGGCCGAGAATGAAGGGATGGCTCACCCGCTCAGGCCCCGGTCAGCCGCTTGCGCAACTCCGTATCGCCATCCTGCCTCAGTGGAGCGACACCGAAGAACTTCTCGAACGCCTCGGCCGCCTGGCCGATCAACATGGAAAGCCCGTCCACCGTGCGGAACCCGGCCGCGCGGGCCGCCTGAAGCAGCGGCGTATCCACCGGATGCGTCACGATATCATAGACCACGCTGCCGGGCGGCACATGGCTGAAATCGAATTCCAGCGGAGGCTGGCCGGCCATGCCCAGCGGGCTGGCATTCACTACCAGGTCGAAACAGCCTGCCCGGTCGTCGAACTCGAAATCGGTCGGTTCGGCAAAATGGGCGAGGGGGGCAACGTGATGTTCGCCCTGCGGATCAAGCTCGTCGAGCAAGGCGCGTGCCTTTGCCGGATCGCGGCCCGCCAGCACGATCACCACATGTTCCTGCGCCAGCGCCGCGATGATCGCCCGTGCCGCACCTCCGGTGCCGAGCACGCGAGCCATGCGGAACAGATGCTCCCGCGCAAGGATCGGCCGCAAAGGCTCCAGAAAGCCGCCCGCATCGGTATTGTATCCGGTGAGCGAGCCATCCTTCTCGCGAATGATCGTATTCACCGCGCCGATTTTCGCCGCCAGCGGATCGAGCCGATCGAGCAGGGGGATCACCGCCTGCTTGTGCGGCATGGTGACGTTACAGCCACGCCAGTCCGCATCGGCGCGGCGCGAGGCAAGGTAATCCTCAAGCCCGCTGGAGGTCACATGGGCCGCGCGATATTCGGCATCGAGGCCGAGGCCGGCAATCCAGTAGCCATGGATCGCTGGGGATTTGGACTGGACGATCGGATCGCCGATCACTTCGGCATAGGGCCTGGTCACGCCTCAAGCTCCCCTTCGGCGCGCAATGCGCCCAGAACCGGCAATAATGGCATGCCCAGCACAGTGAACTGATCCCCTTCGATACGTTCAAACAATTGCACGCCCATGGCCTCGATCCGGAATACGCCCACGCAGCCCGCCACTTCGGGCCATTCGGCCGCAAGATAATGCTCGATGAAGCTTTCGGATAATTCGCGGACATGCAGCACGGCATCGTCCGCCGCGCTCCACACCATCCTGCCGTCTCGGGCGAGGGCGGCGGCACTGTGCAAATGCATCGGCTTGCCCGAGAAGAAGCGCAGATGATCCGCCGCATCTTCCCGGCTGGCCGGCTTGTCAAAACGCTGGCCGATCACGGCCACGAGGGAATCGCTGCCCAGCACAAGCCGCCCGGGCATCTCGCGCGAAACGGCAAGTGCCTTGGCCTCGGCCAGTGCAAGCGCGACCTCCTGCGGACGCGCATCGCCGAGCTTTTCCTCCAAAGCCCGTTCATCGAGATGGGCAGGACGAGCATCGAAGGCGACACCTGCGGCAGCGAGCATCGCCTTGCGCGAGCCGCTCTGGGAAGCGAGGATAATCATTTCTGCAGGTTCATATCGGCTTTGCGCCGCCTTCATGGCTGGCCGTCTTGCGTTCATTATACAGGCGGATGATCGCCGCGGCGGTTTCCTCGATCGAACGCCTGGTAACGTCGATCACCGGCCAGCCATTATCGGCGAACATGCGCCGCGCAAAGGCCACTTCCTTTTCCACGCGCTCTTCCGAGACATAGGCGGTCTCCGTCCCCTCATTGAGGGACAGCAGGCGGTTGCGGCGGATCTCGATCAGGCGCTTGGGCGCAGTCGTCAGCCCCACCACCAGCGGGTGCCGCAGGCCGAAAAGAGAAGGCGGCGGCGGGCTTTCCACCACCAGCGGGATATTGGCGACCTTGTAGCCGCGATTGGCAAGATAGATGCTGGTCGGCGTCTTGGATGTGCGCGAAACGCCCGCCAGCACGATGTCCGCCTCTTCCCATTCCTCCCACAGCACGCCGTCGTCATGGGCAATGGTGTAGTGGATCGCGTTGACGCGGGCGAAATAGGCCTCGTCCATCATGTGCTGGCGGCCGGGCCTGCCGACGGCGGCCTGACCGAGCTGATGCTCCAGTGCTTCGGTAACGGCATCGAGCGCGGCAACCATCGGCAGGCCCACGGCCCGGCAATGCTCTTCCAACCTCTTGCGCGTGTCGGGATTGACCAGAGTGAACAGCACAAGGCCGGAATTGGCACTCAATTCGCCCAGAATCCGCTCCAGATGCTGCTGGGAACGGACCATGGGCCAGAAATGGCGCACGATCTCGATCCCTTCGAACTGGGCGAGGGCCGCCTTTGCGATGTTTTCCAGCGTTTCGCCAGTGGAATCCGATAGAAGATGCAGGTGAAGCCGGGTCATCGCGACAGGAGCAACCTTTGCCGATCCCGCCGAAACCAATGCAGGCGGGGCCATGTGGATAACACCCGGCATAAACCACGGGAGGAGCCTCTGGACAAGTTCGGGGACGGATTCACTCCCCGGATCGAGTCCTTCAACGGGCAAGATGTGGACAGGTGGAACGGAGTTTCGACAGGCTGTGGACAGTGGGGAAAGAGTCTCGTTGACGTCACATTCCCACGATTCGAGTGCGCACTGCTGCTGTTCATTACGGGAGAAATCGGGCAAGGCCCGGCAATCCCCGATATCCACAGGACCAACAGAGTCCATAAACCTATATATATAAATATCTTTTTTTGGATTGGACCTTCCCGCGATGCCCGGCCCCCTTCTCAAAACGCTGCGTGGAACCAACATTTCCCGGCGCCCCGTCTGGCTCATGCGCCAGGCCGGCCGCTACCTTCCCGAATATCGCGCGCTGCGGGCGGAGAAGGGCGGTTTCCTCGAACTGGTCTATGATTCAGACGCCGCGGCCGAGATCACGATTCAACCCCTGCGCCGTTTCGGTTTTGACGGGGCAATCCTGTTTTCCGACATCCTCATCGTCCCCTATGCCATGGGGCAGGATCTGAAGTTCCTCGCCGGGGAAGGGCCGAACCTTTCCCCCCGGCTTGCCGATGTGGCTCTGGAGAGCCTTCAGGCGGTCCCTGAGCGCCTTTCTCCGATCTATGAGACCGTGGCTAAGGTTAAGGCCCAACTCGCGCCTGAGGTGACCATGCTGGGCTTTGCAGGCAGCCCTTGGACTGTGGCGACCTATATGGTCGCGGGCGAGGGCAGCCGGGACCAGCATGTCACTCGTGAATATGCCTATCGCGATCCGCAGGCTTTCCAGGCCATCGTGGACGGGATCGTTGCGGTGACGGTGGAATATCTCTCCGGCCAGGTCGAAGCAGGCGCGGAAGCGCTGCAATTGTTCGACAGCTGGGCAGGCAGCCTTTCACCCGCGCAATATGAGCGGTGGGTGATTGCCCCCAATGCCGCCATCGCCAGCGAGATGAAACGCCGCCATCCCGATATTCCGCTGATCGGCTTCCCAAAGGGATCGGGCGAGAAACTGTCCGCCTATGCGCGCGAGACGGGCGTGGATGCCATCGGGGTGGACGAGACCGTCGATCCGCTCTGGGCGGCAAAGGCATTGCCGGAAGGCATGCCGGTACAGGGCAATCTCGATCCCTTGCTGCTGCTTTCCGGCGGTGAAGAACTCGACCGTCAGGCGCGTAAGGTGCTGGACGCCTTTGCCGGGCGCCCTCACGTGTTCAATCTGGGCCATGGGATCGGCCAGACCACGCCCATCGCCAATGTCGAACGGCTGTTGGGCGTGGTGCGCGGCTGGGGCAGTTGAGGATACAGCCCGGCTGTATTCCCGATCTATTGAGGGAAAACGGCCAGCTCGCTGAGGCTGATGTAGCGCTGATCGCCTTCGCCGCCATTGAGGCCCTTGATCCGCACCGCACTGGTCCGGATTTTCGGAAACTCGATGAGGTAGGAGGCGAATTGTGGGCGCAGATGCTTGTCGTTCACCAGCACCGGTTCGGTCACCATACGGACACCGGGAATGGCGATCCAGTTGCCGTCAGCGTCGAGATATTCCGCGCTCAGCGATACGAACCAACCGCCATATTCACCCATCTTGCCGGTGGTGACGAGCATGCTGCCGACATCGACCGGCTTGTCCCAGCGATAGCCGAAGCTTTCCAGCCGCGTTGGCCCCTTGGGGCTTTCAACGCTGGTGCCGCCCATCGTTGCTCCATCGCGCAAAGGCTCAATTCCGGCCTGATCGAGCGGGCCGAGCAGTTCGACGGCGCTTTGGGCGAGGTTGGAGCCTTTCACGATGAGGGTTACGGTTTCCGACAGGCTTTTGCCGCCTGACGTCACCGTTACCTTGCTGTCAAAACTGCCAATGGCGGAAGGCACGCCGCCAATCCGTCCCGACGCATCGATGGCAAGGCCGGGAGGCAGATCGGTTGCTGTCCAGCTGGCGGGAGTGCTGCCTCCGGCATAGAGCTGGATGGTCGCATCCTGTCCGGCAATCAGCGTGCGGGGCGGGCTGGGCATGATCTCGAAGGGCGGGGTAAAACTCGCCGCCTGATTGACCCGGTAATAGATTTGCCCGTCGACAATCTCGCTTTGCCCACCATGGTCCAGAATCTGCTGTTCGGCTAGTCTGGCTGTGCGCTGGGCCATCTCGCGGATCGAGACGCTGGGCATGTCGCGGCGTGAACGGTTGAGATAGCGATCGTTGAACGGCAGCGTCCAGCCCTTGATCGGATAGAGCAGATCCTCGGGAATTGCCTTGGTGCCGCCGGCAAGGGCCAGAAGCCCGGCGACCGTGGCGGCCTGATTATCGGCATCGAAGCCCATGGCGCTGGCAAGGTCGAGCGAGCGGCGGAAATCGCCTTCGCCATAGAGCAGCGCCAGGATAGCGCAGGCACCATTGAGATTGGCATCCCAGATCGATTTATGGGCGCTGTTTTCGTAATAGGCCTTGGCAACTTCCTTGCGTGCCGCCTTCCAGTCATCGGGATAGCGGTGCTTGAGTTCCTTCACAAAAGCGATGGTTTTCGCGAACTGGGAATCGGCGGGAAGCGCGGCCTGTCCGATATCCACCAGCTTTGCGACATCGGATTCATGGAACGCGGCCGAGAACATCGCGCCATAGGCAATCGTCGGTTCGGTTCCTTCGGCATCGGCACTGATTTTTGCTGCCCAGCGGGATTTTTGTGCCGCGTAATCGACCATTCCGGGGGCAGTGATTGCCCAGATTTCGTTGATCAGCTGCGGATCGATCTGGAAATATTCGGGATTGAGATCCTTCGCGCCGGTTTCCGGCGGATAGAAGCCCTGATGCATCATGGCGAGTGCCTGACGGTTCGCGATCCAGACCCAATTGTCGACATGGGCTATCCAGGCATCGCGGATCTGGGCATAGGTCGGCTCGGCGCCGGCCTGCTCCATCAGGCGAAGATAGATATATTCGAAATCCGTATCGTCGTCCGAGAATGCGCCGCCGAAGGCATCCATCACTCCGGTCATGCGTGTGGCGCCGAAGTGGGACTGGTAATAGGGGATTTCGAGAAAGTCGTAGCCGTAGGGGAAGGCATCCGGCCCCGGCTCATCGATATGCACATTCTCATGCGGCAGGCCGTAAATATTGCCGACCAGCTGGCCGAGCCAGGATGCATAGATCTTGTCTTCCAGCTCCGCTTTCGAAAGGCGCAGTTCGGGCTGTGCCGCTGCGGTGTCGGCAGCCATGGCGGGCATGGGCGCGGCGAGTGTGAGCGTGGCAGAGGCCAGCAGGAGCCGGATGGTCGAACTATGCTTCATCGAATTTCCCCTTTTCACGGGAATATTGGCGTGCAGATCATGAGCAGGCTTGCAATCAAGCGTTCCATTTCTTGACCTGGCCATCTCTTGACCGGGCCATCTCTTGACCAGGCCTTGCCCCCTCTGCCACATGCGCGGCGCGAAAAGAGTGGGTGAAACCTGCTCAAATTTGGCGTAAATGCGCCACATGCAGGAAGTGCTCTCCATGCTCTATTTCTGGCTCAAGGCCGGCCACATTATCTTCGTTATCTTCTGGATGGCCGGGCTGTTCATGCTGCCCCGCTATTTCGTGTACCATCAGGAATGCGCGCCGGATTCGCCTGAAAATGCAGTGTGGATCGATCGGGAACGCAAGCTGCTGAAGATCATCCTGCTGCCCTCGATCGTCGTGGTGTGGGTGTTGGGCCTGCTGCTGGCATGGCAGATCGGCGCCTTCGCGCAGGGCTGGTTCCATGCCAAGCTGCTGCTGGTGCTGATCCTGTCCGGCTATCATGGCTGGCTGTCGGCCTATGCCAAGGCCTTGGCCCGCGGGGAGCGCAAGCTTGAAGGCAAGAAGCTGCGCATGCTCAACGAAGTGCCTGGCATTGCCGCGGCGCTGATCGTGGTGCTGGTGGTGATCAAGCCCTTCTGAACCGCCCGATTGTGCCGGTTTCGCCGCTATTCATTTGCGGCGAGCCGTGCAGGCTATGCTTTTATTGCGAATTGACGGAAGGCCGCGGCGCGCCTATTTCCGTTGCACTCCGGCTGTAGCCGCCATTCAGGGCGGCAGGGTCCGCTTTCTCCAAGCCCATCAGGCCCGCCGGCTTCCCAACATTTCCCAAGTGGAACCCAGACAATGCATCTGAAAGAACTCAAGAAGAGGACGCCGGCCGAACTGGTCGCCATGGCAGAAGAATATGAGGTCGAAGGCGCATCCACCATGCGCCGGCAGGATCTGATGTTCGCCATCCTCAAGGAAGTGGCCGAAGATGGCGAGGAAATCCTCGGCGTCGGCACGATTGAAGTGCTGCAGGATGGCTTCGGCTTCCTGCGCAGCCCCGAGGCGAATTATCTCGCCGGCCCCGACGATATTTACGTCTCGCCCAACCAGGTCCGCAAATGGGGCCTGCGCACCGGCGATACGGTGGAAGGAGAAATTCGCGCGCCCAAGGATGGCGAACGTTATTTCGCGCTGACCAAGCTCACCAGCGTCAATTTCGACCATCCCGATGCAGTGCGCCATCGCACGAATTTCGATAACCTCACACCGCTCTATCCCGACGAACGTCTGGTGCTCGACACTGTCGATCCCACGGTGAAGGACAAGTCGGCTCGCGTGATCGATCTCATCGCGCCGCAGGGCAAGGGCCAGCGCGCCCTGATCGTGGCGCCGCCGCGTACCGGTAAGACTGTGCTGCTGCAGAACATCGCCAAGGCGATCACCGATAATCACCCGGAAGTGTTCCTGATCGTCCTGCTGGTCGACGAACGTCCGGAAGAAGTGACCGACATGCAGCGTTCGGTGAAGGGCGAGGTGATTTCCTCCACCTTCGACGAACCCGCTTCTCGCCACGTGCAAGTTGCTGAAATGGTTATCGAAAAGGCCAAGCGCCTGGTCGAGCACAAGAAGGATGTCGTCATCCTGCTGGACTCGATTACCCGCCTCGGCCGTGCCTACAACACCGTGGTGCCCAGTTCCGGCAAGGTGCTGACCGGCGGTGTGGACGCCAACGCCCTGCAGCGGCCGAAGCGCTTCTTCGGCGCCGCGCGCAACATCGAGGAAGGCGGTTCGCTTTCCATTATCGCCACGGCGCTGATCGATACCGGCAGCCGCATGGACGAAGTGATCTTCGAAGAATTCAAGGGCACCGGTAACTCGGAAATCGTGCTCGACCGCAAGGTTGCGGACAAGCGCATCTTCCCGGCGCTGGATGTCGGCAAGAGCGGCACCCGCAAGGAAGAACTGCTGGTCGGCAAGGACCAGCTCAGCAAGATGTGGGTGCTGCGCCGTATCCTGATGCAGATGGGCACGGTGGACGCGATGGAATTCCTCCTCGACAAGATGAAGGATTCCAAGACCAACGAAGATTTCTTCGCGACGATGAACCAGTAAGGTTCGAATGGCTGCCCGCCTTCCCTTCCGCTCGGTGGTTACCGGCGGACCGGGGGCGGGCAAGTCCACATTGCTCGATGCCGCCGCGGCAGCGGGCATGGCTGTTTCGCCAGAAGTCGCCCGGGTAATCCTTCAGGCACCGGGCGGCATGGAACTGCGTGAGCGCAATCCCACTGGTTTTGCCGAAGCGATGCTTGCCCATGAATTGGCGGCATTCGAAGAAAGTGTTCGTGAGAACACGCCTGTTCTATTCGATCGCGGCTTTCCCGACATCGCCGGTTTCCTCGACCTGGAAGGTCTGCCCGTCCCGCGTGAGCTTGAACGAATCTGTCGGGATCTGCGTTACGAGGGGCCGATCTTCAGGGCGGCGCCGTGGCGCGCAATCTATGCACAGGATGCGGAACGGATTCAGGACTGGGATCAGGCGGTTGCCAGCGATGCCGCGATCAGTGCGGCATGGCGCCGATATGGATACAGTCCTATCGATCTGCCGTTCGTATCCGTTGAGGATCGCCTGCGCTTCGTGGCAGGATACCTGTCGGCAGACTCAGGGGGCGGCAATGGATGATGACGGCGATCAGGCGGATGGGATGGTCTTGCTCGCCATCCTCGTCTCCCGTGTTGAGGCTATTGTCGTGACTTCCATGCTTGAGGCCGGGGGAATATTCGCGAACACGGGCGCCCTCAACCACGCATCGGTGGAGGTCAATTCACTTGCGCTTGGCGGTCATCGTATATGGGTACCCGCCTCGCAATATCGACTGGCCAGCGATTTGCTGATCGAAGTCCTCGGTGAGAATGAATGGAGTTTCTCACCGGGCTTGAGGCGTGCGGTGCTGCGAGTGGCCGGAGCGTGGGCAGGCGTGATGATAGCGGCCACGGCTGCCCTCTGGGCGCTGGGTGGCACTTCGTTCGTGGAGATCGTGTTCGCGCCGCTCAGTGCATTGACTGTGCCGGTGAACCCCCAGGGGCGGGGTGACTATTTCCTGCATCCGCTGGCGGGATAATCAGGCTAGATTCTCCGCAAGGAACTCGCGCGTCCGAGCATCGGCCAGTTGTGCGCCTTCCTTGTTTCGCCGACTGCCCGAAGTGGCTGCGAAGCCGTGGTCCAGCCCTTCATAGTCGTACAAAGTCACGCGCGGATGCGGATCGAGTGCCTTGTGCATCGCCGCCTGTGCATCGGGGCTTACGAAGTGGTCCGCCGTGGGAACATGCAGCAACAACGGGCGAGCAATAGCATGGGCCTCGTCCAGCATCTGGTCGATCATCACCCCGTAATAGCCCACACTGGCGTCCACATCGGTGCGGGTCGCAGCCATATAGGCGAGCCTGCCGCCAAGGCAGAAGCCCACTGCGCCGACCTTCTCCACGCCTAGTTCGTTGCGGATGAATTTCACGCAGGCTTCGATGTCTTTCACGCCGTCATCGGCGGAATATTGCATCATGTTGTCGATCGCCTGCTTGAACTCGTCCTCCACATCGGGATCAAGCTCGCTGCCGGGCGCGAACCGCCAGAAGATGTCAGGGGCGACTGCGAGATAGCCCAGCGCAGCCCAGTCGTCGCACTTCTGCACGATCCCGGCATTCACACCGAAGATTTCTGGAATCACGATCACTGCCGCACGCGGCGTGGTTTCCGGGCGTGAACACCAGGCCGGGATCGAGCCTTCGCTACCAAGGGCGGGAACGGAGATGTTGGTCGGCATGGGCGGGGCTCCTCTCGCAGGTCGGGTGCAGCAAACTATTGTCCGAAGATGGACATTGCCAGTGCCCTGTGACAGCCTTGCAGGTCTGAGAACAGATTGCCATTTGCTGTCAGTGGCATTTCCGCCTGAGGAGGCTCGCACGATGAAGGTCCATGTCGAGATCGATTGTACCCCTGAAGAAGCCCGGCGCTTCATGGGGCTGCCCGACGTGGAGAAGGCCAACCAAGCCTATATGGATGCGATCACCAAGGCGATGCAGGGCGTGTCGAGCGTCGACCAGTTGCAGGAATATGCCAAGAACCTCGCCCCGATGGGCCAGTTCGGCCTGAAGCTGTTCCAGAATTTCATGGAAAGCGGTGCCGCCTTTACCGAAGGTGCGAAAGGCAAGGGCAGCAAGCCCGGCGAGTGAACGTTCACTTCGCGGTGGCTGACGCAGGTTGGTGGATAGGCTAGGCGCTGCGTCGATGGATACGATTTTTGCCCTGTCGAGCGGTCAGCCTCCGGCGGCCATAGCTGTGTTGCGTATCAGCGGCTCAGGTGCCAGCGCTGCCTTGCAGGCGCTCGCTGGTGCGTTGCCACAGGCTCGCCATGCCAGCCTCAGGGTATTGCGCGATGCAGCGGGCAGCATTCTCGATCGCGCTCTCATATTGTGGTTCCCGGGGCCGAACACTGCGACGGGCGAAGATTTGGCTGAATTGCATTTGCATGGCGGCCGGGCCGTTATTGCCGGTGTGGAAGCGGCGCTGGGCACTCTGCCAGGATTGCGCCGGGCCGAGCCGGGTGAGTTCACTCGCAGGGCGTTTGCCAATGGATGCATCGATCTGGCAGAGGCGGAAGGGCTGGCCGACCTCCTTGAGGCGGAAACGGAACTTCAGCGCCGTGCCGCACTGGAGATGGCGGGTGGCCTGCTTTCCCGGCGAGTGGCCTCTTGGCGAGACAGGGTATTGCTTCTCTCGGCCCAGGTTGAAGCAGTGCTGGACTTTGCCGATGAGGATGACGTTGCGGCCTTGCCGGCTGAGTTCACTGCGGAAATAGCCAAGCTGGCGGGTGAGATTCGGGAGGCTCTCAACGCGCCGCACGCCGAAACCCTGAGAGAGGGTTTTCGCGTGGTTCTTGCCGGGCCGCCCAATGCCGGTAAGTCTACCCTTTTTAATGTATTGGTCGAGAGCGAAGCGGCTATCACGGCACCAAGCGCCGGGACGACGCGCGATGTTTTGGTCCGGCCGGTTTCCCTTGGCGGTGTGCCTTTCAGTTTCGTCGATACAGCAGGGCTGCGCGATGAGGGTGTGGGTGAGATCGAGGCAATCGGTATTGCTCGTGCGCAGGCTGAACTGGATCGTGCCGATCTGGTCTTGTGGCTTGGCCCGGAAGGGCATGGTCCGGCAGGCGCATGGGAAGTGGAAGCGCAGATCGACCTTCCCGACCATGAGAAGAAGTCCGCACCTCGCCATCGTCTTTCCGCCGTGAGTGGAGCGGGGCTGGCGGCGCTAAAACAGGATCTTGTAGTTCTGGCCCGTGAAGCAATGCCCAAGCCCGGTCAGGCGGCGCTCAATGCCCGGCAGCGGGGGCTCCTGGGCGATGCAGTGGCTGCCTTGGAGTGGGCGGGACGAGAGGCTGACCCCTTGCTTTTGGCTGAGCAATTGCGGATCGCGCGGGCGTCCTTCGACCGGCTGATTGGACGGGCAGCGACGGAAGACATGCTTGATATGCTGTTCGGGCGTTTCTGTATTGGCAAATAGGTCGCTCGGCTTGCGATGTTTCACGTGAAACATCGCAAGCCTTTGACCGGAGTTGCCAGAGGCAGTATCGGCGCGACTGATGACTTCAACTGCGCACAGCTTTGATATTGTCGTGGTCGGTGGCGGCCATGCTGGTTGCGAGGCCGCCAGTGCGGCCGCCCGTATGGGCGCGCGGACGGCACTGGTAAGTTTCGACCTCTCGGCCATCGGAGCAATGAGCTGCAACCCGGCCATTGGTGGCCTTGGCAAAGGGCACCTCGTTCGGGAAGTCGATGCATTTGACGGCTTGATCGGGCGGGCTGCCGACGCAGCTGCGATACACTATCGTATGCTCAATCGCTCGAAGGGCAGTGCCGTTTGGGGGCCACGCATTCAGGCGGACCGCAAATTGTTCAAGGCTGCGATCCAGTCGATGATTGACCGGCAGGACAATCTGAGCTGCGTTGGAGGCGAAGCGGCTGAGCTGGTCATTGAACAGGGCAGAGTAGCCGGCGTTGTTCTCAGTGATGGACAGACACTCAACGCGCAGGCTGTGGTTCTCTGTACAGGCACATTCCTCGGCGGTACCCTGTTTCGCGGCGAGGAGCGCTTCGTTGGCGGTCGTATCGGGGAAGCCTCGGCTCGACGGCTGGCCGAGCAGCTGCGGGAAGCGCAGCTCCCCATGGCTCGGCTCAAGACCGGGACTCCGCCTCGTCTCGATGGCAGGACGATTGACTGGGCGTGCTTGGAGGAACAGCCGAGCGATGAAGATCCCTGGACGATGTCCCCACTCACACCGGCCAGGGTGAATCCGCAGCTTTTCTGCGCGATCACGCGAACCAATGAGCGTAGCCATGACGTCATTCGCGCCAATCTGCATCGTTCACCGCTGTTTACTGGCGCGATCGATGCGAGAGGCCCGCGCTACTGCCCTTCGATTGAAGACAAGATCCACCGCTTTGCAGACCGGGACGGGCATCAGGTGTTTCTCGAGCCGGAAGGGCTGAGTGACCACCTTGTCTATCCGAACGGGATAAGCACGTCGCTGCCTACGGATGTCCAACTCGATATGCTCCGCACCATGGAAGGGCTGGAGAATGTCGTGATGGAAGTGCCAGGCTATGCAGTCGAATATGATCACATCGACCCGCGTGCGCTTCATCCAACTCTGGAAGTTCGGGCCATGCCGGGGCTTTATTGCGCTGGCCAGATTAATGGGACGACCGGATATGAAGAGGCCGCCGCGCAAGGCTTGATGGCCGGATTGCACGCAGCTGCGAAGGTGCTCTCACGGGAGGCTCCGGCGCTGGATCGAGCGAACAGCTATATGGCAGTAATGATTGACGATCTGACGCTTCATGGAGTGAGCGAGCCCTATCGCATGCTGACTGCCAGAGCCGAATATCGCCTGCGTCTTCGCGCGAATAACGCGACCACCCGCCTCACACCTCTGGCATTGGAAGCCGGTTGTGTGGGAGAGGAGCGGCGTGACTGGTTCCGCCAGCGTGAAGAGGATCGTGCCCACTGGAATGAAGCGCTTGATCACGAATTGGGCGCGATTGAACTGGCGTCGTCCGGCGTTCCGGTGCGGGGTGATGGCGGGAAGCGGACTCTCAGGGAGTGGTTGCGTTTTGGCGGCGTTGAACTTGGCACGCTGGCAACCTGGTTGCCCGGCGATCTTGATCCTTGTTCGGAGGCCGCGCTGGAGCTGGCCGAAGATGCGGCTTACGCGCCCTATCTCGATAGGCAGGATGCGGAACTGCGAGACCTTCGGGCAAGTGAAGGCGTGCCATTGGGTGAGGGATTTCCCTTTGCCACAGTGCCTGGGCTTTCACGTGAAATGGTCGAGCGACTTGAGGCGGTGAAGCCTGCAAATCTCTCTGCCGCCGGGCGTATTGCTGGCATCACGCCGGCGGCACTCGCAGCCTTATTGGTTCACGCCCGTCGACGCCTGGAAAGCGCGGCATGATTCTCCGCGATGAGGAACAGGCTCGGGCCTATGTTGCCGACTTTGTCGACGCGGCCGGAATGGAGCGGCTTGACCGGCTTGAAGCACTGCTTCGGGAGGAGAACGAGCGCCAGAACCTGATTGCTGCCGCAACTCTCCAAACCGTATGGTTGAGGCATGTCGCTGATTCGGCCCAGCTGCTCAGCTATGTTCCACGTGAAACAGAAGATCCCGGCGCATGGCTCGACCTTGGCACTGGGGCAGGTTTTCCGGGTCTCGTGATTGCCGCGATGCGGCCGCATTGGGATGTGCGTTTGATCGAATCCCGCCGCAAGAGGACGGACTGGCTAGAGCGTGCCCGAATCGACCTTGGCCTTGGACGGTGCCAGGTCGTTGCTTCGCGGCTCGAGATGGTCGCAACCGTAGAAGCCGGTGTCATATCTGCGCGAGCATTTGCGCCGATGCCGAAATTGATCGATCTTTCCGCACGTTTTTCCACAAACCGGACTCTTTGGCTGTTGCCCAAGGGGCGCTCCGCAGCACAGGATTTGGCTTCGTTGCCCGAATCGACGCGGCGGCTGTTTCACGTGGAACAGTCTTGCACTGATACGGAGGCGGGGATTATCGTTGGTCGGCTGGATCTTGCCGGGCATCGCGGTCCGAAGCAGACCCCAGGCAGCAAGCGAGGCTAATGCCGTGATTCGTATCGCCATTGCAAACCAGAAGGGCGGGGTGGGCAAGACCACGACCGCGATCAACATGGCCACTGCCATGGCAGCCACCGGCTGGAAGACTTTGCTGATTGATCTCGATCCGCAGGGCAATGCATCCACGGGAACCGGTATCGATTCCCGCCAGCGCGAGCTATCAAGCTATGATGTGCTGCTCGGCGAAGCGACCGTGGCCGAAGCGGTTGTTCCCAGTTCAATTCCCGGCCTGGACGTGCTCCCGGCTACGGTGGATCTCAGCGGGGCAGAAATCGAGCTGGTCGATTTCGAAGATCGCGCTGGGCGTCTCCGCCGTGCGCTTGCCGGCCATGTGGGGCACGATGTGTGTTTCATCGATTGCCCGCCTTCGCTCGGCCTGCTGACACTGAACGCATTGACTGCGGCCGATACCTTGCTTGTTCCTCTTCAGTGCGAGTTCTTCGCACTGGAAGGGCTCAGCCAACTTCTGCAGACGGTCGAAAAAGTGCAGCAGGTCTTCAATCCCGATCTCGGAATTGTCGGCGTGGCTTTGACGATGTTTGACCGTCGCAACCGTCTGACCGATCAGGTTTCGGAAGATGTCCGTGGTTGTCTGGGCAATCTCGTTTTCGAATCAGTGATTCCCCGAAATGTTCGTCTGTCCGAAGCGCCTAGTCATGGCTTGCCGGCACTGATTTACGATCATTCCTGTGCTGGCAGCCGCGCCTATATGGCGCTGGCACGCGAACTGATTTCCCGACTGCCCGAGAAGAGGAAAGCGGCATGAGTGACGCAAACGAACCGGTACGTCTGACGGCCGTGGCTGGAAAGCCGGATGCCAAGCGCAGATTGGGCCGGGGGCTTGGCGCATTGCTGGGGGAGGTTCGCCGCGAGGAACCGCTGGCCGCGGCGCCGGCTCGCGCCTCGTTTGAAGCTGCGAATTCCGACATTGCGGTCGCGGAACGGACGGATACGATCCCGGCGCAGCGCAGTGGGCTGGCAAGTATTCCGGTTTCATCGATCTCGCCGCATCCCGATCAGCCTCGTCGCCATTTTGACGAAGATGCTCTGAACGAACTTGCTGCCTCAATCGCTGCGCGTGGCGTCATTCAGCCAGTGATTGTGCGGCCGTTTGAGGGTGGCTATCAGTTGGTGGCGGGTGAGCGTCGCTGGCGGGCTGCCCAGAAGGCACAACTGCATGAAATTCCAGCACTAATTCGCGATCTTTCCGATCGTGACGTGATGGCGCTGGCGCTCATTGAGAATATTCAGCGCGAAGACCTCAATCCCGTCGAAGAAGCGCGCGCCTATAGTCGCCTGGCGGAACTCGAAGGGCTGACACAGGCAGAGATTGCCCGACTGGTTGAAAAGTCGCGCAGCCATGTGGCGAATCTCCAGCGTCTGCTTTCGCTTCCGGAAAGCGTGATCGAACACTTGGAAGCCGGGCGGCTGACGATGGGCCACGCCCGCGCGCTTGTTGGCCATGACGATGCGGAGGCATTGGCGGAACAGGCTGTCGCACGGAAGCTGTCCGTGCGCGATATGGAGCGTCTTGCCCGCAAGCCGGGCAAACCTCGCGAACCGCGCCGTGCTGCCGTTGATGCCACTGGCGCCGAAGATGCGGATATCGCCGCAGTGCAGAGCCAACTGGAGGAGTTCCTGGGATTGCCGGTGCGGATCACTACCGATCCGGATCCGCGCTCTGGCTCCGTAACGATCCGTTATTCCACGCTCGATCAACTGGATCTGGTGTGTCAGCGCCTTACTGGCGGCGGAATCTGATCTGAACGACGTTTTCAGGCGCAAAGTCGTGCCTGTGACAGGCCAGGAGTCGAAGTCGCGCCGCGCGACTTCGACTCCCCAATCGCTTATTTGATGGCCTTGACGCTTTTCGCCTTCACTGGAACGGTCTTGACCGGGACAGTCTTGGTTTTCACCGGTACATATTTGGTCTTCTTGGGAATAACGCGACGGGCGGGCTTCTCCTCTACCCATTCTTCGACGACTTCTTCCTTGGGCTTGCACTTCCAGCCTACCACAGTGGGTACCCACATCACGTTCCCACCGGCAGCATAGCCATAGGAACTGTAGGCGCCTTGTGTTCCCGAGGCTTCATAGCGCGCGAGATAATCTTCGCAGAAGTCACGAGCCTTGCCGCGGTCTTCACCTTTGTCGATTGCCGCACCTGCAATTGCACCAGTCGTTGCGCCAATCACGGTGCCCAGAGTGCGATTGCCTTTACCGGCGATTACATTGCCGGCGACCCCGCCCAATACGCCGCCGATCAGCGCGCCGCCCAGGCCGTTGTCGGAATCGCCGTAGCGCTTGCGGCATTCATGCAGCCAGTTCTCGCGTTCCTCTGCGCTATAGGCGAGCCGCACCGCAGCCGGTTGCGGCGGCAGACCTGCGCCCGGATGCATCATGGGGTAGCCCGGCATTCCCGTCGGGCCTGAATAGGGCATCGCACCCATCGGAACCATGCGAGGCGCGCCAGTGTGAACAGCTTCCCATTCGCCGCCCCATGTGCCCTGATTCTCGATTGCAGCGTCAAACGCGGCATCGGGCACACCTGCAGGCACATCAAGCTGCGGCAGAGTATAGGGTTCCCCGGCCTGGACGGGTGCCGATGCAAATGCTGCGCCGGTGATGACGGCAAGAAGGATTGGGCGGCTATGGCGCATTGGCTGGTTCCCCTGTCAGGCTCGCGCATCGCATCAGTCTGAGCGACGCGCTCCACGTTAACGCCGAATTTAGCATTCCCGCAGGCGGAAATCCAAAACGCGCTGTGGCGCCTGTCCCGTTTCGGGGCGCCTAAATGCGGGTGGAAAGCAGGGCTGCCAGACGTTCGATACCGGCCGCATCTTCGCCATTGAAGCGAGCGGGCAGTGGGCTGTCGAGATCGATCACTGCGATGACCGCGCCGTCCCGCATGATTGGCACCACCAATTCCGATCGGCTCTGGGCATCGCAAGCGATATGTCCAGGAAATGCGTGGACGTCTTCCACCAGTTGAGTTGCGCCAAGCGCAGCGGCCGTGCCGCATACGCCCTTGCCCCAGGCAATGCGAATGCAGGCAGGCTTGCCGCAAAAAGGCCCCAGGACGAGTTCGTTACCGATTGTGCGATAGAAGCCAGCCCAGTTGAGATCGGGCATGAATTGCCAGATCAGTGCTGCGACATTGGCCATATTGGCAATCCCGTCCGGCTCGCCCGACGTGATGGCATCGGCCGCAGCGTGCAGCTCGGCATGGAGTTCGGCGCGGGAGAGAGTCGGATCGGGTGCGAAATCATACATGATGCCCGATGTAGTGCGCTGCCCCGTTGCCGCAAGCCGCGGGAGGGCGTATCTCGCTGACCCATGCGCATTCTCAAGAAGATCCTTATCGGATTGCTCGTCGTGATCGTCGCCCTGGCGGTTGCAGCCTATTTCATCCTGCGTGGTGATCCGGCCAAGCTGCCTTTCGACAAGGTGACGGGGACGGACCCGACACTGGCCGAGCCTGATCCGCAGACCATTCCTACGGTCAAGATCGCCAAGCCAGTGGGCTGGAAAGCGGGCGAGGCGCCGATTCCGGCCGATGGCCTGAAGGTCACGCGCTTTGCGGAAGGCCTGGAACATCCGCGCACAATGCTGGCCCTGCCAAATGGCGACATTCTGGTGGCCGAATCGAACGCACCGGCGCGCGTGGTTGCTGGAGGCGGAATCACGAATCTCGTCGCGGGTATCCTGTTCAGTCAGGCAGGGGCGGCGATTCCTTCCCCCAACAAGATCGTGCTGTTGCAGGATGCAGACGGCGACGGTGTGGCCGAGGGCAAGACGGTGATCCGCAGCGATCTCGATTCGCCCTCCGGCATGGCCTGGCGTGATGGCAAGCTTTACGTCGCCAATCATGACGAAGTGGTGGAGTTCAACTACGAACTCGGTTCCAAGGCGCTCACGGGCGCGCCGAAGAAGCTGATGGATCTGCCCGGCGCAGGCAATCACTGGATGCGCAACCTCCTGCTGAGCGCCGATGGCACCAAGCTCTATGTCGCAGTCGGCTCGGCCTCCAATATCGCCGAAGGCGGGATCGAAGCGGAACAGGGCCGGGCGATGATTCACGAGCTGAACCTCACCACCGGTCATTCGCGGCCCTTCGCAGCTGGCCTGCGCAATCCCAATGGACTCGACTGGAATCCCTGGACCGGCGAATTGTGGACTACGGTTAACGAGCGCGACATGCTCGGTTCTGACCTCGTGCCCGATTACCTCACCAATGTGCCGGTCGGCGCGCAATATGGCTGGCCCTGGTATTATTGGGGCGATGTGATCGACGATCGCGTGGAAGCGCCGATGCCCACCGGGCTTACCGGCTATGTCCGCCGGCCTGAATTCGCCATGGGGCCGCACGTGGCCGCACTCGGTTTCGTCTTCACGGGGGCAGGCAATCGCATGGGGCCGGAATTCGGACAGGGCACGTTCGTGGCTCGCCACGGTTCGTGGAACCGCAAGCCTGCCGCCGGCTATGACGTGGTCTTCGTGAAATTTGACGCGCGCGGCAATCCGATCGACAAGCCCGTGCCTGTCCTCACCGGCTTCCTCAACAAGGATGGCACCACCAAGGGCCGCCCGACCTGGGTTGCGTGGGACAAGACCGGCGCCCTGTTGGTGAGCGACGACACCGGCAATATCGTGTGGCGCGTTGTGAAGCCTGGCGCTCCGGCCAATCCGGCCCCCAAGCGCAACAAGGGTGAGCGCCTGCCGCCGCTGAAGGAATTGCTGGGCGATCCCGCAGCGGCGTTTGAGGAAAATGCCGTCCTTAACTGAGGCGAGGCTGGCCTAGGCGGCGTGGACAAATTCCGCATCGCCACGGTTGGCCTGTAAAGAGCGCCAGCGAGGCGCGAGACCGCAGGAAGAGTGGGCTCTTTCAAGGGTCGAGCAACGCGGCTGGGGCTCTTTACAGGCCAACCCCAAAAGGGGCTGGACCAAAAACCGCCACTTCGGCGTCGACTCGGCTGGAAATATCGGCATATTCCTGCGCCTCGCCTCCTTGAATTGACGGTTTTTGCCTCCAGCCGTGGCGTTGCGGAATTTGTCCACGCCGCCTAGATCAGCCGCCCCGCGCGGCCGGCCAGCTCGTTTACATATTGCCAGGCGGTGCGGCCCGAACGAGCGCCGCGCCGTCTGGACCATTCAAGAGCGTCCGCCTGTTCGAAGCTCAGGCCGAATTCGCGGCAATATCCCGCGATGATCGCGAGGTAATCGTCCTGATTGCAATTGTGGAAGCCCAGCGAGAGGCCGAAACGATCCGCCAGGGCAAGGCTGTCATCCACGACATCGCGGGGGTTGAGCGGATCGTCCTGCTCGGCCGCATGGCGCGGCACGATCGCACGTCGATTGGAGGTAACGGCCAGGCGGACATTGCCGGGGCGTGCTTCCACGCCGCCTTCCAGCCAGCTGCGCAAGTGGCGCGGGCCGACCGAATCGCCCTCGGCGAAACCCAGATCGTCGATATAGACGAGGAAATTGCGGTTCACCCGGCCCAGTTCCGCAAACAGGCCTGAAATGCCTTCCATCGCGTCCGTGCCCACCTGAACCAGTGCGATCCGCCCCGGATGGGCGTTCTGCGCCGCAAGGATCGAAGCGCGCATCAGGGCGGATTTGCCCATGCCGCGCGATCCCCACAGCAACATGTCATGCGCGGCGTGGCCCTGGGCCAGGCGCAGTACATTTTCCGCCACGCGGGTCTTCTGCGCGTCGATGCCCTGCAGCAGGTCGAGCCGCGGCGCTTCCAGCTTTTCGACCGCGCGGGCGGTGTTCCCGGTCCATACATAGGCCGGGCTTGCCAGCCAGTCAGTCTGCGGGCGGGGCGGCGGCGCCAGGCGTTCAAGCGCGGCGGCGATCCGGGCGAGGGGGTCTCCTTGATCGGTCATGCACGCAGGGTTCACCCCGCCAGCTGCTCCGCGTCAAGTGCATAGAGCAATTCGGCACCGGCCCGGGCCGATGCGGCAAGCCCTTGTGTCTCGGGGACAATGCGATCGAGGAAGAAGCGTGCCGTGACTGGCTTGGTTTTCGCCAGCGCCGGAGCCTCACCTGCTTCCACAGAGCGAAGCTGGCGCAACAATTGCCATCCGGCCACTGCCACCGCGCACATGGTGCAGAACGGCACACTGCCGGCCAGCCTGTCATCGAGAGTGGCGTCATGCAGCATCCATTCGCCGATTTTGGCGCATTCCTGTGCCAGCGCAGCCAGATTGGGCTCTTCGCGGCCGGCCTCGGCAATGTCACCCATCAATGATGCGAATATGGCGCCATTATCCATGGAGAGTTTGCGGGTGACGAGGTCCGCCGCCTGAATTCCATTCGTGCCTTCGTAGATCGGCGGAATGCGGGCATCGCGCAGATGCTGGGCTGCCCCGGTTTCCTCGATATAGCCCATGCCTCCATGGACCTGAATGCCAAGGCTGGCCACTTCTACGCCGATGTCGGTGCCCCATGCCTTGATCAGCGGCACCAGCAGGTCCGCGCGGGCTTGCGCGGCGCGATCGCCAAGCGATCCCTGATCGACCTGACCTGCAGTGTAATACAGCAGGGCACGGGCCCCTTCCGTCAGCGCCTTCATCCGCAGAAGCATCCGCCGAACATCGGGATGTTCGATAATCGCCACGGGCGCGCGGCTGGGGGCGCCTGCACGGGCGGACTGCACCCGTTCGGTTGCATAGGCCAATGCCTGCTGCGTCGCGCGTTCCGCAATCTGGACGCCTTGATTGCCAACATTGATGCGGGCCGAATTCATCATTGTGAACATGGCCATCAGGCCCTCATTCTCGCTGCCGACCAGTTCGCCGATACATTCGCCATTGTCGCCGTAAGACATCACGCAGGTGGGCGAGGCATGGATGCCCAGCTTGTGTTCAAGGCTGACGGCTCGCAAATCGTTGCGCGCGCCCAGTGATCCGTCTGCGTTGACGAGGAACTTGGGCACCAGAAACAGCGAGATACCCCGGCTCCCTTCAGGCGCGCCGGGCAGGCGGGCGAGGACGAGGTGAACGATATTCTCCGCCAGTTCGTGATCGCCCCAGGTGATGAAGATCTTCTGGCCGGAAATGCGGTATTTTCCGGCATGTTCCCCGCTTTCGATCGGTGAAGCAGTGCTGCGCAGCGCACCCACGTCGCTGCCTGCTTGCGGTTCGGTGAGGTTCATCGTGCCCGGCCATTCGCCGCTGATGAGCTTGGGCAGGTGGAGTGCGCGTTGCGTATCGCTGCCATGTTTCTCAAGCGCTTCGATCGCGCCGACGGTCAACATGGGCAGCAAAGAGAATGCCAGGTTCGCGGTGCCGAGATTTTCCATCACATTGATGGCAAGCGTATAGGGCAGGCCTTGCCCGCCGTGTTCTGTTGGGCCAGAAATGCTGTTCCAGCCTTGTTCGACATAGCCGGCATAAGCTTCAGCGAAGCCTTCGGGCAAAGTGACCTTGCCATCTATCAGCCGGGCACCTTGCGTATCACCGTTCCGGTTTAGCGGCGCCCATTCGCCTGCGGCAAGTGCGCCGATGCCCTGGGCAATGGCCTCCACCATGTCTGGCGAAGCAGCGGCGAAGCGTTCATGGGCGGAAAGCCCGGCGATTCCGGCATTGACGGTGATGGCCAGAAGCTGGTCGTCCAGAGCGGGGGCATAAGGCATCTTCGGCTCCCTTCAGGCGCCCTTATGGGCACTTTCTGTTGTCTGTCTGACCTCACCTACCGTCCCGCCGAAGAGGCGGCAAGGACGCTACGGAAGGGCGGGGCGGCATGGGGCGCGAATCACCTGCGCACCGCCATTGGCTTGACCTGCCCGAGAAATCGGCGATTGAACGTCCAAGCAGCAGGGCTTGCAGTCCCTCGGACTTGCAGGCCGGTTACAGGGATATAAGCACGGCGATCATGGATCAGAGCGGAACCGAATTGCTGGCGCCGGATGCGGCGGGGATCACCCGTGCAAGTGAGTTGCTGCGCGGCGGCCGCCTTGTCGCTGTGCCGACCGAGACTGTCTATGGCCTGGCGGCGCGTGCGGATTCCGATGCGGCCGTGGCGTCGATCTATCGCGCCAAGGGCCGGCCGGACTTCAATCCGCTGATTGTTCATGTGGCATCGCGGGAATTGGCGGAAAGTTTGGCAGTCTTGGACAGTCGCGCCCGCGAATTGGCGGATCGGTTCTGGCCCGGCCCTCTGACCATGGTGCTGCCGCTGCGGGAAGACGCGCAGATTGCCCCCGCCGTGACTGCGGGCCTCCCGACAATTGCGCTGCGCATGCCAGCTCATCCTGCCATGCAGGCCTTGCTTGCCCAGACCGGCCTTCCGCTGGCGGCGCCATCGGCCAATCGCAGCGGGGCGGTCAGCCCGACCGACGCCGGGCATGTCGTTGCTTCACTGGGAGGCAGGATCGATGCGGTGGTGGATGGCGGCGCGTGCGAGCGGGGGCTGGAATCGACTATCGTTGCCTTGCGTGCCGATGGAACATGGCAACTCCTGCGCCCCGGACCGATCGAGGAATCTCGGATTTCTGCCATTCTTGGGCGACCGCATGACGTCACATCTGCCAAAGTGGAGGCGCCGGGCCAACTCGCGCAGCATTACTCGCCCGGGAAACCTTTGCGCCTTGAAGCACAGGATAGCGCATCGGACGAGTTCATGATCGGCTTTGGAGATGTGGCTGGAGACTGTACGCTCTCGGCTTCCGGCGATCTGGCGGAAGCCGCTGCCCGGCTATATGCCTGCCTTCACCTTGCCGCAGCTTCGTCAAAGCCGCGCATTGCAGTAGCAAAGCTTCCTCATGACGGAATCGGGGCAGCAATCGGCGATCGGCTGGCGCGGGCAGCAGCGTGATCTGCGCTCTACTGGTTCTTGCCTGTCGGGCCAGGTTTGCAGGTCAGTTTGCCTGATCCCATGTTTTGCACTTTGCAGGTCGCGCTCCCGAGCACGGTAATCTCGCCCGATCCCATGATCTTTGCCTTTACTGAGCCATCCGATGCCAAACCGGCGCTGCCCGAGCCGGCAATGGTGATGTCAGCTTCGCCGACTTTCAGTTCCGAAAGCGCCGCTTCTCCTGAGCCAGCGATGGAAAGGTCCAGTGCCTTGGTAACACCTGAAGCGCGATAGCCACCCGAACCGGCGATCTCTGCTTCCAGGGAGTCCACGTTGATCCCCAGTGTCTCGACGAGGCCAGATCCGGCAATGGTAACCTCAGAATCGCGTGCAAGATGTTCGGAGAAAATGTTGCCCGCTCCTGCGAGAACGAGCCGTTTTGGGGCAGGCATAGTCACAGTTACGGTCGCGCGTGAGCCATCCTGGATCGTCGAGATGTCACGCAAGATGGAAAGCCGCTTGCCTTCAAGCAGGAAACGCAGGCGGTTTTTTGCTGTAGCATCGCCTTCAAGCGCAATGGTGAAATCGTCTCCAGACGTAATGCGGACAATGTCAGAACTCAGAAGCGCGACTTCTTCCGGTGCATCTCCCGAGAGATCGAGCTCGGCCAGAGGGACTCCCTCCTTGCCGTTCATCGAAAAGTGCGCGCGATCGCAGCCACTTACGCCTGCTGCCATTGCTATAGCCATGACGGGTCCGACTGATCTGATGAACTTGGCAAAACGCATCCAGCACACTCCCTTTGTGTATTAATACAGCAATACACTAAAGAGGCCAGAAGTTCAAGGATGCAAGGGTGGTGCGGTCTTGCTACGCCAAAATGAAAAGGGCCACCCCGGTCAGGGCGGCCCTTTCGGCTTGATCTGACGAACTCGCTCAGGCGGTTTCGGCAGTCTCGTAATATTTCGGCGCGTGTTCGTTCAGAATCGCCAGAATCTTCTTCAACGCGGCAGGCTCGTCCGTCTTTTCCATCGCAGCCAGCTCGCGGGCAAGGCGGCTGGAGGCAGCTTCGAAGATCTGACGTTCGGAATAGCTCTGTTCCGGCTGATCGTCGGCGCGGAAAAGGTCGCGCGTCACTTCTGCAATCGACACGAGGTCGCCCGAATTGATCTTTGCTTCATATTCCTGAGCGCGGCGTGACCACATGGTGCGTTTCACCTTGGGCTTGCCCGTCAGTGTGTCGAGCGCTTCGCGCAGGGTCTTGTCGCTGGAAAGCTTGCGCATGCCGATCGCTTCGACCTTGTTGACCGGAACGCGCAGCGTCATGCGTTCCTTTTCGAAGCGGAGAACGTAGAGTTCAAGCTGCATGCCGGCGATTTCTTCGTTCTGCAGCTCGATCACACGGCCAACGCCGTGCTTGGGGTAAACAACATAATCGCCGACGGAAAAGGCGGGAGCCTTGGCTACCATGAATCGTCCTTTCTCAGTGCAGAACCTTGGCGCGTGGCAGGGTGACTGACGTCAAAGACTATTCCGGGGCCGCAAGCAGAAGCCGCGACCCGAAATCGACTTTCAACCCTGATGCGTTGCTGGGCCTGCCTTTCGTGATTCCTGTGGCCGGTTGTGGATAATTGCGACCATCGGGTGATTATGTAGCAGTTTCGCAACAAAAATTCCAGCCCCACCGCAAGGTGTCGGCCTGGCGAGCGAAATCAGCCCGGAGGAATTAGTTGACTAAGTCTTGAGATAGACCTCCCGCAAGCGGAAAGGTCTTGAGAAGATTTGTAAATCAAGTGGCATCCGGAGTTCCCATCCGGCCGAGCAGATCGCTTGCGATACCATGGCTTTCGGACGTAGCGCCGTTGGCGCCAAGCTCATCAAGCAAGGTGGTGACGACCTGGCGCAATGCTTCGAGCAATTGCGCCTGTTCGCGGGCGAGTTCCTCGGAATGATCGAGCCGCGCGTGAAGATCGGCCACCTTTGAGGAGGCCAGCATTCCGCCAATCACTACGCCAAAACCTGCCGCGATGGTGCCCACCGCGGCAAAACTTACAACAAGAAGCGTTGTGCCCATCTGTTGCCCCCCAGATATGCACCAATCCGGGGGAGCCTAGAGAGGAATCAGGCCCTCAACAACCATGAGGTACGGGAAATGTCCCGTTTTGGGTCAGTCGCCCTCGCCGGGTTCGGCGGAGAAGAACTTCTCGAACTTGCCTTCTTCGCCCTTATGTTCGTCGGCATCAGCCGGCGGATCCTTGCGGGCAGTGATATTGGGCCATTCGGCCGAATATTTGGCGTTGAGTTCAAGCCACTTCTCAAGGCCGCCCTCGGTATCGGGCAGAATGGCTTCGGCAGGGCATTCCGGTTCGCACACGCCGCAGTCGATGCACTCGCTGGGGTTGATCACCAGCATGTTCTCGCCTTCGTAAAAGCAGTCGACAGGGCAGACCTCCACGCAGTCCGTGTACTTGCAGCGGATGCAGGCGTCGGTGACGACATAGGTCATGGGTGCGGTTGTCCTTCGCTCAATTGGCTTTTGCCGCCTGCTAAGGCGAATGTGCCGGAAGCGTCAAGTTCCCGATAGCAGGTGCGCGCTTCTTCTGCCGGACCGCGGCGGCTTGGCAAAGACAGGATTTCTATCACCACCACACGGCTGCTTAGGGGCAGCGTAAGCACATCTCCGGCCGCAATGGCCTGATCCAGACGCAAGACCCGCGCGCCGTTGCGGCGGATATGGCCTTCGCCAACCCACTTCTGCGCCAGCCCCCGGCTCTTTGCGAAACGTAGAAACCAGAGCAGCCGGTCGATCCGCATTTCGGGGCCAGCCTCTGCCCGGCCCTTAGCGCAGCAGATCTGCCAGGACGGAGAAGGCATTGCCTTCAGCCGGACGAGCGGGCGCGGGCCGGTTTTCGGGGCGCTTACCGCCGCCGGGCTTGCCTGTCCTGCCATCCTTGCGCCCGCGTCCGTCCTTGCGATCTTGCTTCGCATGCCCGGCGGCGCGGTTGTCCCGGTGCCGATTTCCGCCGCGCGGAGTGCGGGAATCCTCTTCCTGCCGCTCGCCGCGATGATCCGTCCTCGGTGCGCGCCAGTCCCACATCAGGGGAGCAGCCGGGCCGAAAGCCCCGTCCGCCAGCGCCCGATGACGCACCGGGCGGAAGCCCGCATCGCGCATCAGCCGCGAATAGCTCTCTTCAGTCAGGCCCATGGAGGTCGGCAGGGCAAGATCGATATAGAAGCGCTTGCCCGAGGCGGCCGCGCGCGCCTCATGCGCCGTGCGGAACAGCTTTTCGGCCATGTCGAGCCGGATCGCATGCTTGCCGGCATGGCGATAGCCTGCGGGAAGCTGGCGCGCGCCCTCGATGACGGCGGCCATGTTTTCCTGAACAGGGCGGTTGTCTGCCCCGATGGAGCGAAGAACCTTGCGCGGTGCCGGCTTGAGCAGGGCCGGAGCGAAAACATCCAGCGCGCCGATAGTGACGCCCAGCTTGCGTAGCAGATGCCGCCGCTCCTTGGGGAGATGGGCAAGGCCGGCCTTCTCGCGAGCCACCATGCCCGCACCGGCGACCACCTGCAGCAGCAGGGCGCGCAGTTCCGACCCCGCTTCCGGATCGCGAGTCGCTTCCTCCAGAGTCCTCAGCGGCGCCAGCGGCGCCAGCTCGCCTTCGAGCCAGTGGCTCAGCGTCTCAGCCAGCCGTTCCGACTGAGCCGGGCCAAGCGCCGTCAGTTCCTTCGCCAATTCGAGGCGGGGGCGGGAAATGTCCTTTGTCTGGTGGAGCAGTGCAACTGCCTGGCCATCGCGCTGCACCTGGCCGTCTTCAAGCGTCAGCGTGCCAAGCTCGCTCGCTGCCAGTTTGTGGGCCTTTTGCGCCAGTAATTGCGGCAAATGCTTTTCCGCCGCTGCCAGCAGCAGCTTGCGATCGGCGTGGTCCGCCTGCGCGTCCACCACGAAACGGAAACCGTCCAGATGGCCAATCGCTTCGCCTTCAACCAGCACAGCGCCATCGTCGTTCAGTTCAACCTTCAAGAGACCTGCATCCTTACCCATGGTCTTCATCAATACAGCAGTGCGGCGATTGACGAAACGTTCGGTGAGCCGCTGATGGAGCGCATCAGAAAGTCGGCTTTCGACCGCGCGCGCACGCGCGGCCATTTCGTCCTTGGCCAGCACCCAATCAGGCCGCTGGGCGATATAGGCCCAACTGCGGATCGCTGCGATGCGGCCCTGCAAAGTGTCGATGTCGCCGGACAGATTGTCCAGCTCCGAAATTTTCGCCGCTGCATAATCAGATCCGAGGTACCCGTCTTTCAGTTCCTGCCACAGGCGCTGGACGAAGCGCGCATGCGTATCTGCGCCCTGCTGGCGAAAATCGGGTAGGCAACAGGCCTCCCAGAACCGCCGGACCATCCCGGGTGAGGTCAGCGTATCGGCAATGCCGTGCTCGTCGGCCAGCCGTTTGAGCACTTTGAGGTCGATCGCTTCGGGGGCGGGGGCAAGCTGGGGCAGGTCCGGCTTCGTCTCCAGATCGGAGATCAGCACATCCAGATTGTCGAAACGAGGATCGGCTTCGCGCCAGAACAGCTTTGTCAGCGGAGCGAATCGATGTTCCTCGATCGCGTAGATTTCTTCTTCGGTGAATTCCACCGGCGCGCCCCCGCGCCCATCCTTTCCGCCGCCTGACAGTGTGCCGAAGGTGCCATCCTTCTGGTGACGCCCGGCACGGCCTGCAATCTGCGCCATTTCGGCGGGAGTGAGGCGCCGCTGGCGCGATCCGTCGAACTTCGACAGCCCCGCAAAGGCCACATGGCTGACATCGAGATTGAGGCCCATGCCGATGGCATCGGTGGCGACAATGTAATCCACTTCGCCTGACTGGAAGAGTTCGACCTGCCGATTGCGTGTGTCAGGGCTGAGTGCGCCCATCACCACGGCTGCGCCACCCCTGAAGCGGCGGAGCATTTCCGCCACGGCATAGACCTGCTCGGCCGAGAAGGCGACGATGGCGCTGCGCGGGGGCAGGCGGGAAAGCTTGGCGCTGCCGGCGTGGCGCAGTGTGGAAAAGCGCGGCCGCTCGATAATCTCCGCCTCGGGCATCAAGGCTTTCACCATCGGGGCGAGCGTGGCCGAGCCGAGCAGCATGGTCTCTTCCCGCCCGCGTGCGTTCAACAAACGGTCGGTGAAGACATGACCGCGTTCGGGATCGGCGGAAAGCTGCGCTTCGTCCAGCGCGACGAAGGCCAGATCGCCCTTGCTCAGCAATCCCTGGCCAAGCCGGTCCGGACGCCCGGCGGGCATGGCCTCGGCGGTGCAGAGGAACCAGCGGGCCTCCGGCGGTTCGATCCGTTCTTCGCCTGTGATCAGAGCAACCGAGCGATCGCCCTTGATCGCGCGCACCTTGTCATAGACCTCGCGCGCCAGCAGGCGCAGCGGAAAGCCGATCGCACCGCTCGAATGGGCACATAGCCTCTCGATCGCGAGATGGGTTTTTCCGGTGTTGGTCGGGCCGAGTACGGCCTTGATACGGCTATCGACGGAACGGCGGGTCACAATGGATGGTAATGTGGCAGGCGCGGGCGCGGCAGGCAACCGGACTTTGGCGGACTTTGGTAACGCGTCCAATGACTCGGCTAGCCGTTTGCGTGAGTCGCTCCATCGAAATTGACGGCTTATTAACTTTGATCCGCCATGGATTTGCGTCAGACAGGAGGCCGGGATCGGGTCGCGCCATCCAGATTGACGGATGGCCGAGCGGGCCGGAATGGAGACGGGTTTGTTCAAGCCTCGCGACCAGGGGGAAGCCGGTATCGACGCCGGCAGCGTGAGTGGGCCGGGCATTGCCGCGGCTCAGCTTTCGCATTCCCTGATCATGGAAGACCCGCGCAAGCAGGTGATCGCTCGCTTCAATTCCTTCGCTGAACACTATGGCCAGTGGCGCGAGCGCCTCTCGCTGCATCTTTCCGCCCTCGATCTGGCGCCCGATCTCGCCGAGGACATCGGCAGCACGCGCTGGTTCCGGGGTGCTGGCACCATGTTCGGCCTTGCCGCCCTCTCGCTGCTCTTCTGGCCCGATTTCGCCCCGGTGGAAGCCGCCGCGCCAATGAGCATCGGCGATACGGAGCGTGATGAATTTCGCAGCCAGATGATCATGCCTCTGGCGCTTGGGGGCGATAGCGGGCGGCATATGGCGGCCACTTCCGCCGTGCGCCCTTTGGCATCGGCACCGGAACGGCCGCAGATCGAACTCGTGGCAACCCTTGCGCAGGGCGACAGTTTTGCGCGGATGCTTCAGCGCGCCGGGCTTGGCTCCGCCGAGGCGGACCGTGTGGTTTCGCTGGTATCCTCCGCCATGCCGCTTTCCGATATTGCCGCCGGGACCAAGGTGGACCTCGTGCTGGGCCGCCGTGGCTCTGTCGGCCAGCCGCGCCCGCTCGATTCGCTGTCCTTCCGTGCGCGCTTCGATCTCGAACTGGCATTGGAACGTCGCAATGGCGGCCTCGTGCTCGATCCCAGGCCGATTCGCGTCGATTCCACGCCGTTGCGTATCCGGGGCAGGGTTGGCTCAAGCCTCTATCGTTCCGCGCGTGGCGCGGGTGCGCCGGCCAAGGCGGTGCAGGATTATCTGCGCACGCTGGCCAGCCAGTACGATCTGGATAGTGCGCTGGGTCCGAACGACGAATATGACATGATCGTTTCCTACAAGCGCGCGGCGACGGGCGAAGTGGAGACGGGGCAACTTCTCTATGCCGGGGTGCTCCGGAACGGCAAACCGAAGACCCAGCTGATGCGCTGGGGCAAGGACGGGCAGTTCTTCGAAGCATCCGGTGTGGGCGAACAGCGCAGCGGGCTGCTCGCGCCTGTGCCTGGCCGGGTGACTTCCAATTACGGCATGCGCCGCCATCCGATCCTTGGATACACGCGGATGCATGCCGGGATGGACTTCAAGGCGGGTTACGGCACACCGATCTATGCCGTCACGGATGGCACCGTGGCCTTCGCGGGTCGCCATGGCGGGCACGGCAATTATGTGAAGCTCAATCATGGCGGCGGACTGGGCACTGGCTATGCCCATATGAGCCGGATCGCGGTGAGTTCGGGCCAGCATGTCCGGCGCGGGCAGGTGATCGGCTATGTCGGTTCCACCGGTCTCTCCACCGGGCCGCATCTGCATTATGAAATGTATCGCGGCGGCAAGACGGTGAACCCGGCGAGCGTGCAGTTCGTTACTCGCGCAACGCTTTCGGGCAAGGAACTGGCCAGCTTCAAGGCGCAACTGGCCGGCCTGATGCAGGTCCAGCCCGGCGCCGCGCTTGCCAGCCTGGCACCTGCCTCCACTGTGACGGATGAGCCGAAGCGCGAGATCGAGCGGGCAGACCGGCCGCGCGAGTTGAACTGAAGGCGCGGCAACGCGTCCATTCAATTGCGATTCGGCGCAATTTCCGGCAGGAGGCGCGCCATGACGAGCGCATCTTTCCCCGCCACCCGCCTGCGCCGCACACGCGCCAGCACCTGGAGCCGCGCGCTCCACCGCGAAACCATCCTCACCCCGGCCGATCTGATCTGGCCTCTCTTCGTAACCGAAGGGCAGGGCGTGGAAGAACCGGTCGGGTCGCTGCCCGGCGTTTCGCGCTGGTCGGTGGATGGGATCGCAGCCCGGGCGAAGGAAGCGGTGGAACTGGGCATTCCCTGCCTTGCCCTGTTCCCCAACACCCAGCCCGAACGGCGCAGCGACGATGGGGCCGAGGCACTCAATCCCGATAATCTGATGTGCCGGGCGATCCGCGCGATCCGCGATGCCTGCGGCGATGACATCGGCGTGCTGACCGACGTGGCGCTCGATCCCTATACGGCCCATGGCCAGGACGGGCTGATCGATGATGCGGGCTATGTCCTCAACGATGTCACTGTCGAAGTGCTGGTCGGTCAGGCGATCAATCAGGCGGAGGCCGGGGCGGATATCATCGCCCCTTCGGACATGATGGATGGCCGCATCGGTGCGATCCGCGCCGCGCTGGAACAGGGCGGCCATGCCAATGTGCAGATCATGTCCTATGCCGCCAAATATGCCAGCGCCTTCTACGGCCCGTTCCGCGACGCGGTCGGCTCCGGCGGTCTGCTGAAGGGCGACAAGAAGAGCTATCAGATGGACCCGGCCAATTCGGAAGAGGCCCTGCGCGAAGTGGCGCTGGACCTTGCCGAAGGGGCCGACAGCGTGATGGTGAAGCCGGGCCTGCCCTATCTCGACATCGTGCGGCGCGTGAAGGAACGCTTCGAAGTGCCGGTGTTCGCGTATCAGGTGAGCGGCGAATATGCGATGATCGAGGCTGCAGCGGCAGCCGGTGCCGGCAATCGCGAGGCGCTGGTTCTGGAAACCTTGTTGGCCTTCAAGCGGGCCGGCTGTTCCGGCGTGCTGACCTATCACGCGCCGCTTGCCGCACGTTTGCTCCATGGCTGACTTCCGCCGGGAAACCGAACGGCTGGTGCTGCGCGACTGGAATGGCGACCGGGACTGGCAGGAGTTTTTCCGCCACACCAACACGCCGGAAGTCATGCGCTGGCTGGGCGGCGTCATGCAGGCCGAAGCGGTGGCAGCCCAGCGCAGCCGGGTCGAAACCTGCAGCGAACGCAACGGCCATTGCTTCTGGCTGGTCGAACGCAAGGACGATGGCGAAGTGCTGGGCTTTTGCGGCCTCAAACGCAGCGATGCGCCGGACAGTCCCACTCTGGGTGAGTTCGAAGTCGGCTGGCGCCTGCGTGAAGATGCGTGGGGCCAGGGTTACGCGAAGGAAGCGGCGCTCGCCTCGCTTGCGGCGGGCTTCGAAAGTTTCGGAGCTCAGGAAATCGTCGCCCTGACGATTATCGAGAATGCGCCCAGCTGGGGGCTGATGAAGCGGATCGGCATGCGCCGCCGCGAAGATCTCGATTTCACCGATCTGCGGCCGCAGGCACCGTTTCGCGATACGATCGTCTATTCGATCGACCGCTGTGAATGGGAGGCAAGGCAGTGATGCGTGATGACGTCACTATCCTCGCCATCCACGGCAAGGTGCCGAAGATTCACGATTCGGCCTTTATCGCCCCGGGTTGCCGGATCATCGGCGATGTGGAGATCGGGCCGGATGCCAGCATCTGGTATAATTGCGTGATCCGCGCCGATGTTAATCGCATCGTGATCGGCGCGCGCAGCAATGTGCAGGATGGCACGGTGATCCATTGCGACAGCCCCAGCCTGCGCCGCCCGGAAGGCTTCCCTACCCTGATCGGGGAAGATGTGCTGATCGGCCACCTTGCCATGGTTCACGGCTGCATTCTGGAAGACCGTGCCTTTGTAGGCTTAGGTTCCATCGTAATGGATGGCTGCCGCATCGGGTCCGACGCGATGCTGGCGGCCGGTGCGATGCTTACCCCGGGCAAGACCATGCCTTCCGGACAGCTCTGGACCGGCAGGCCCGCCGCCCATGCGCGCGATCTGCCGGAACGGGCCATTGCCGAAATGCGTATGGGCGTTGCCCATTATGTCGAAAATGCCCGCCACCATGCCGCTGCGCTGAAAGATGGCGCGGCCTAAGGCGGAAGCCCCTCCGGCCGAGGCGATCCTGGCTTTGGCTGACGAGGATGGCCGGCTGGCCGTGAAAGTCACGCCCGGTGCGCGAGTGGAAATGCTAGAAATCACCGAAGGCAAGCTGGTGGTGAAGACCCGCGCCAAGCCCAAGGACGGAGAAGCGACCGATGCGGTGCTGGCCCTGATCGCCGGGGCGCTGGGCATAGCCCGCAGCCGCGTTACCCTGCTTCGCGGGGCTACATCGCGCGAGAAGCTGGTGCAGTTGGGCTAGGCCGCAGCCGGGCCTTCCGCCGTCTTGCCCGTCTGCCCCATGGAGCGGGCAATCATGTCCAGCCTTTCGGAAAGCAGAGCCGCTACTTCGGCATCCTGCAATTCGGCATCGGCAATGGCGCGTTGCATTGCTTCAGCCCATTGGGTCGCAGTCTGTGCGCCTATGGGGAAACCGGAATGCATGCTCATCATGCATTTGCCGGGATTGGCATCGAACCAGTCGCGCGGGCCGCCGCTCCAACCGGTAAGGAACCCGGCAAGCGATTTACGCATGGGCGCAAGGTCGGGCGCATGCATGGCGCGCAATTCGGCATAGGCCGGATCGCATTCCATCAGATCGTAGAAGCGTTCTACGATCCGCCCGATAGCCTGTGCTCCGCCCAGCCGTTCGAAGGCTGTAACGCGCGGTTCTTCGGGTGCGGCGGCCATTTGGTCCCTTTCGTGGTCAGGCAGTTCCAGCCTTTCCACTAAAGAAAAATGAGGCGAGCGCTTTGACTCGCCTCAAATTTCCTCACGCAGGGCGCGTTCAGGCCTCGTCAGTGCCCTTGTCGGCCTGGGTGACGGGCTTTTTCCTCGGCGCCGCCTTCTTTGCGGCAGGGCGCTTGCGCTTTTCTTCCTTGGGCGGAGCGCGCGTCAGCTCGAAACTGAGCTTGTCGTCCTTCACGCTCACATGGACTTCGCCGCCATGCACCAGCTTGCCGAACAGCAGTTCCTCAGCCAACGGCTGCTTGACCCGATCCTGGATCAGGCGGGCCATCGGGCGGGCGCCATAGAGCTTGTCGTATCCGCGCAGGCCCAGCCACTGGCGGGCATCCGAATCGAACTGGATGTGGACGTTCTGTTCGGCCAGCTGCAGTTCCAGCTGGAGGATGAACTTGTCCACCACCCGGCTGACCGTTTCCTGGCCGAGATAGCCGAAGGGCACGATCGCATCGAGACGGTTGCGGAATTCGGGGCTGAACATCTTCTTCACCGCCTCGTCGCCCGCGTCCGCCTTGGACACGTCGCCGAAGCCGATGCCCTGACGCGCCATGTCGGATGCGCCGGCATTGGTGGTCATGATCAGCACCACGTTGCGGAAGTCCACCGTCTTGCCGTGATGGTCGGTCAGGCGGCCATTATCCATCACCTGCAGCAGGATGTTGAACAGGTCCGGGTGGGCCTTCTCGATTTCGTCGAGCAGCAGCACGCTATGCGGCTGCTGGTCCACGGCATCGGTCAGAAGCCCGCCCTGATCGTAGCCGACATAGCCCGGAGGGGCACCGATCAGGCGGCTGACCGAATGGCGCTCCATATATTCAGACATGTCGAAACGCTGCATCGGGATGCCCATGATGCTGGCCAGCTGCTTGGCTACTTCCGTCTTGCCGACGCCGGTAGGGCCGGAGAACAGGAAGCTGCCGATCGGCTTGTCCGGATCGCGCAGGCCCGCGCGGGAAAGCTTCATGGCCGTGGACAGGACTTCGATTGCCTTGTCCTGCCCGAAGACCACGCGCTTGAGATCCTTCTCGAGCGATTCCAGCGCCTTCTTGTCGTCGGTGCTGACCGTCTTGGGCGGGATGCGCGCCATGGTGGCGATCACAGCCTCGATTTCCCGGGACGTGATCTTCTTCTTCCGCTTGGACGGCGGCACCAGCATCTGCATCGCGCCCACTTCGTCGATCACGTCGATCGCCTTGTCGGGCAGCTTGCGGTCATTGATATAGCGTGCCGAAAGCTCCACCGCGGTCTTGATCGCCTCGGGCGTGTACTTGACCTTGTGGTGCTCTTCGAAGGCGGAACGCAGGCCGCGCAGGATCTTGATCGTATCCTCCACAGTCGGTTCGTTCACGTCGATCTTCTGGAACCGGCGCAGCAGGGCGCGGTCCTTCTCGAAGTGATTGCGGAATTCCTTGTAAGTGGTCGAACCGATGCAGCGGATCGTGCCGCCCGACAGCGCAGGCTTGAGCAGGTTGGAAGCGTCCATCGCCCCGCCGCTGGTCGCACCCGCGCCGATTACCGTATGGATTTCGTCGATGAATAGCACCGCATGCGGCATCTTTTCCAGTTCGGAGACGACCTGCTTCAGCCGTTCCTCGAAATCGCCGCGATAACGGGTGCCGGCCAGCAGCGCGCCCATGTCGAGCGAATAGATCACGGCCTTTTCCAGCACTTCGGGCACGTCACCTTCCACGATCTTGCGTGCAAGGCCTTCGGCGATGGCCGTCTTGCCCACGCCCGGATCGCCCACATAGAGCGGGTTGTTCTTGGAACGGCGGCACAGGATCTGGATGGTGCGGTCCACTTCCGGCCCGCGGCCGATCAGCGGATCGACCTTGCCGTCCAGCGCCTTCTGGTTGAGGTTCACCGTGAACTGGTCGAGCGCGGAATCCTTCTTGGACTTGTCGCTCTTTTCCTCGGCCTGCTGCTGGGGCTCTTCCGCGCCGCTGGGCGTGCGGCTTTCCATCTGACGGCCGCCCTTGCCGATGCCGTGGCTGATATAGCTCACGGCATCCAGCCGGCTCATATCCTGCTGCTGCAGGAAATAGACGGCATAGCTGTCACGCTCGGAAAACAGGGCCACCAGCACATTCGCGCCGGTGACGGTATCCTTGCCGGAAGACTGCACATGCAGGATCGCGCGCTGAATCACCCGCTGGAATCCGGCGGTGGGCTGGGGATCGGCCTCGTCCTCCGTTTTCAGCGACTGATATTCCTGATCGAGATACTGCTTCACCACTTCGGCAAGCTCGCCCAGATCGACGCCGCAAGCGGTCATCACTTCGGCGGCGTCCGGGTCTTCCACCAGCGCCAACAGCAAGTGCTCCAGCGTCGCATATTCATGCGCGCGGTCGCTCGCATTCTGGAGCGCGTTGTGCAGCGTCTTTTCGAGGCTCTGGGCGAAATTGGGCATTCAGCGTTCTTTCGGTTGCGGGGGAAATCCTTCCGGGACCGGAAGGGGCAAGAGGGAAGAAATGCCCGCAATCGCTTGGCTGCGGGCAAGGGGAACAGGTCCTATATGGGGCGCCCTCGCCGGATTGGGAGGGGCGGGCCGCATCAGGTTGTCGCTTTCGGTTTGAACAGCGCTTCGGCCGCCAGCTTGTGCGCCCCGGCCTTGTCGCGGTGGGATTTGACGCGCGCGATTTCCGCTTCGAGCAGCGCGATACGATCCGCCAGTTCGTCCAGCGAATAGGTGTCCAGGCTCTCTTTGGAGAGCTGGCCGGCAGCATCTCCGCGCCACCTGGGGAGATCGTCGTCATCCATTGCGGTGCAGCATCGCAATTGTCCGCGCTTTCTGTCAATGGGGTGCTCGATTGGCATGTGGAGTGTGGCCGGCCGGCCACGAGCCGGATTGGAAACAATGGCAGCAGCTTTTCCCGAAACGATGACGGCAATGGGCTTCGACGCCCCCGGTGGCCCCGAAGTTCTCCGGGCGGAAACCCTGCCTGTGCCCCGTCCGGGCGCGGGGCAGGTGCTGATCCGCACGGCTTTTGCCGGGGTGAACCGCCCCGACGTAATCCAGCGGCAGGGCCATTATCCGTCCCCGCCAGGCGCATCGCCGATTCCCGGGCTGGAGCTTTCGGGCACGATTGTGGCGGTAGGCGAAGGCGTCGAGCCGGAAATGCTGGGCCGCAAGGTCTGCGCGCTGGTGCCCGGTGGGGGATATGCCGAATATTGCCTCGCCCATCACAGGCACTGCCTGCCTGTGCCGCCGGGCCTTTCGATGGCAGAGGCAGCGGCCTTGCCGGAAACCCTGTTCACCGTGTGGCACAATGTGTTCGATCGCGGTTGGGCATCGGAAGGTGAAACCCTGCTGGTTCATGGTGGCACCAGCGGCATCGGTTCGATGGCGATCATTCTGGGCAAGCTGTTCGGCCTCACCGTGATCACTACCTGCGGCAGCGAGGACAAGTGCGAGGCCGCGCGGAGGATCGGTACGGATCTGGCGATCAATTATCGCGAGCAGGACTTCGTGGAAGAAGTGCAGGCCTTCACTGGCGGCAAGGGCGTGAATCTGGTGCTGGATATGGTGGCGGGCAGTTATGTACCGCGCAATCTGCGCTGCCTTGCCGAGGATGGCCGCCATGTGACCATCGCCGTGCTGGGCGGGGCCAAGGCCGAGATCAACATGGCTGCCCTGATGGTGCGCCGCGCGACGATGACCGGATCGACGCTGCGTCCGCGTTCCGACGAGTTCAAGGCACTGCTGGCCCACGAAATCGAGGAAAATGTCTGGCCATTGGTGGCCGATGGCACCTTGCGTCCGGTGATGGACAAGGTGTTCCCGCTGAGCGAGGCAAGCGCCGCCCATGCGCGGATGGAAGCGGGCGAGCATGTCGGCAAGATCGTGCTGGAGGTTTCCGATGGATGAGAAGCTGATCCTTCATGAAGATCCGGTCAGCGGCAATTGCTACAAGATCCGTCTGACGGCGGCCCTGCTGGGCATCGATCTCGAACGGCGCAGCTACGATATCCGCAAGGGCGAAACCCGCACGCCCGAATTTCTGGCCAAGGTGAATGCCAATGGCCGCATTCCGGTGCTGCAGATCGGCCATCGTTTCCTGCCGGAAAGCAATGCGGCCTGTTTCTATCTGGCGGATGGTTCGCGGCTGGTGCCCGAAGACCGGTTCGACCGGGCGGACATGCTGCGCTGGATGTTCTTCGAACAATATAATCACGAACCCAATATCGCCACTTTGCGTTTCTGGTTGGCCTTTGTCGGTCAGGCCCATCTTTCAGAGCAGCAATGCGGCCAGATCGCTGCAAAGCGCGTGGCGGGTGAAGCGGCACTGGAACTGATGGATCGCCATCTGGCAGGGCAGGACTGGTTTGCCGGAAAGGCGGCCTCGCTCGCCGATGTGGCGCTCTATGCCTATACCCATGTGGCCGAAGACGGGGGCTTTGCCCTGGGTGGTTATGCCAATGTCTGTGCATGGCTCGACAGGGTCGGTAACCTGCCCGGTTATGTGACGATGGAATGACGATTTAAATGTAAAGAGTCGCGGAACTGTCCCTGAACTGTGAATCGCCTGTAACAATTAGGATTCATAGGCGCAAAGCCAAGATCAGGCTGTTCAAGGGCATTGCCGAATGTTTGGCGAGCGCGACAATTTTGGTGAAAACGGCATCGCCGTTCCGGCTTTTCCTCATTTCACGGTGAGCGAACCCAGTGTTCCCGAACCGTCGGACGAGGGGCGCCGACGCTATCGCACCATCTGGATTTCCGATGTCCACCTCGGCACGAAAGGCTGCAATGCGGAGCTGCTGATCGACTTCCTCGACAATGTCGACAGCGAGACGATGTATCTGGTGGGCGACATCATCGACGGCTGGCGCCTGAAGAAGAAGTTCTATTGGCCCGCCACGCATAACGACATCGTCTGGCGCATCCTGAAGCGCGCCAAGCGCGGAACGCGCATCGTCTACATCCCCGGCAACCATGACGAGATGTTCCGCCAGTTTACCGGGCTGAATTTCGGCGGGGTGGAAATTCGCCGCGCTGCCTTCCACGATACGGCCGACGGGCGCCGCCTGATGGTGCTGCATGGCGACGAATTCGACGCGGTGATGCTCGCCCATCGCTGGCTCGCTTTCGTGGGCGATGCGGCCTACACCATGCTGATGACGCTGAACCGCCGCGTCAATGCGGTGCGCGCCCGGCTGGGCCTGCCTTACTGGTCGCTGTCCAAGATGGCGAAGCACAAGGTGAAGAACGCGGTCGAGTTCATCTCCCGCTATGAAGAAATCGTCGCGCGCGCCGCCGCCCAACGGGGGGTTGACGGGGTGGTGTGCGGACACATCCACACGGCCGAATTCCGCATGTTCGACGGGATCGAATACTGGAACGACGGCGATTGGGTGGAAGGCTGCAACGCGCTGGTCGAACATTTCGACGGGCGCATGGAAATCCTCCACTGGCCCGACGAGATTGCCAAGCGCAATGCCACGCAGGCGGATGCCGCCCCGGCCGATGCCAGCCTGGCGCAGGCGGCCTGACGGAAGCGGCGGGAAAGGGCCTTCATCCATGAGAATCGCCCTCATCACCGACGCCTGGGCGCCGCAGGTCAACGGCGTGGTGCGTACCTTGCAGGCGATCACTGAACTTCTCGCCCGCTGGGGCCATGAAGTGCTGGTGATCTCGCCCGATCAGTATCGTTCGGTGCCTTGCCCGTCCTATCCGGAAATCCGCCTTGCGCTGGCCAGCGGCCGTTCGGTGGGCAAGCGGATCGAATGTTTCGCGCCCGATGCCGTGCATGTCGCCACGGAAGGGCCGCTGGGCCTTGCGGCGCGCAATCACTGCGTGGCGCGCGGGGTGCCGTTCACCACCGCCTATCACACCCATTTCCCGGATTATGTGGCCAAGCGCACCGGCCTGCCGGCATCGTGGTTCTGGTCTTACATCCGCTGGTTCCACGGCCCCTCGGCCGGGATCATGGTGGCGACCGAGAGCGTGCGGCGCGATCTGCGCGCTCATGGCTTGCCCAACCTGCGCGAATGGAGCCGCGGCGTAGATCTGGAAGCTTTCGGCCCGCAAGTTGCGCCGCCGGACCTCTATTGGGATCTGCCGCGCCCGATTCAGCTCTATGTCGGCCGGGTGGCGGTGGAAAAGAACATCGAGGCCTTCCTGAAGTCCGACGTGCCCGGATCGAAAGTGGTGGTGGGCGATGGCCCGGCGCTTGCGCGCCTGCGGCAGGAATTCCCGGAAGCACATTTCCTTGGCCGCCAGATGGGGGCTGAACTGGCCGCCTGTTACGCCGGGGCGGATGTGTTTGTGTTCCCCAGCAGGACGGACACTTTCGGGCTGGTGATGATCGAGGCGCTGGCCTGCGGCACGCCGGTGGCGGCCTATCCGGTTACCGGCCCGGTCGATATCCTGACGCCGGAAAGCGGCGCGATGGACGAGAATCTCTCCGCCGCGATCACACAGGCGCTGACCCTGGACCGAGAGGGCTGCCTTGCCCATGGCCGCAGCTTCACCTGGGACGCGAGCGCCCGCCAGTTCCTCGATGCATTGGTCTGCCCTGCCGAACCGGCGGCCGAACCTGCCGCGCCCGTGCTTCCCCCGGCGATCCGTCGCGCGGCCTGATCGCGCTTCGGCTTGCCCAAACCGGGCCAATGCCCTATCTGGGGCAGGCAAACGGCCGCTCCGAAAGGGGCGGCCCTTCTATTTTGGGCCCGCGAAGAGGCGGGCGGAGAGAAGACCATGTCCCAGTCCAAACCGCTCATGCCGCATGCCACGGCGTCGTGGCTCGTAGACAATACCGCTCTCAGTTTCGAGCAGATCGCCGACTTCTGCGGGCTGCACATTCTGGAAGTGCAGGCCATGGCCGACGATCTGACCAGCGCCAAATATACCGGCCGCGATCCGATCCATTCGGGCGAATTGACGCACGAGGAAATCGAGCGCGGTCAGGCCGATCCGAACTATGTGCTGAAGATGCAGAAGGCGCCGGTACAGGTCAGCCGCACCAAGGGCCCGCGCTACACTCCGGTGTCCAAGCGCCAGGACAAGCCCGATGGCATCGCATGGATTCTGCGCAATCACCCGGAAATCTCCGATGCGCAGGTTTCCAAGCTGATCGGCACCACCCGCAACACGATCGCCGCGATTCGCGACCGGTCGCACTGGAACATCCAGAACATCCAGGCGAAAGACCCGGTGACGCTGGGCCTGTGTTCGCAGCGCGAACTGGATGCGGTTGTGTCCAAGGCGGCCAAGAAGGCGGGAATCGATCCCAACGCTCCGGTGGAAACCGGCACGTCCGACGATCGTCAGGCGCTGATCGAAGAACTGCGCGCAGAGCGTGAAGCCGCTGCAAAGGCTGCTGTCGAAGCTGCACAGGAAGCCGAAGTGGAAGCATGGCTCGAAGCCAAGCGCGCGGCGGAGGCAGCCGAAGGGCAGGGCTGATTCTGGTCTGACGCTACGGCATTGCCGCCTGCGAATCCCAAAGCGCCTCCGGACCGGTTCCGGGGGCGTTTTGCTTTGGTGGCCGGTGCTTTGCGAAGGCCTGATTCGCCCCGCAACCCTCTTGCCTTAACTACCTGCTTAAGCCACACTGACTAACATGGATGTCAGTAAGGCAGGGCCGTCAGAACCCGCCCCGGACGAAGCGTTTCGCCCGGCGCCCGATTGCTACCAGCATCCCAGCCCGTGGGAACTAGACCTCCCGCCCATGACCATGCCGGAAATGCTGCAGCGTTCCGCTTCGGCCCATCCGGCGGCGACTCTGGTTGAGTTCATGGGGCGCGACTATTCCTATGCCGAGATACTGCAACAGGCGCGGGCCTTTGCCGCGGGCCTGCAGCAGCTGGGCATCGCCAAGGGCGACCGGGTGGGAATGTTCCTGCCCAATGTGCCGATCTATGTCGCGGCCTATTTCGGGGCGATGATGGCCGGTGCCATCGCCGTGAACTTCTCCCCGCTTTACACCGTGGATGAACTCGACGCGCAGGTGGAGGATTCGGGCACGCGCCTGCTGGTCACGCTCGACGTGCCGGCGCTGCTGCCCACTGCCTGCAAGGTGCTGGAACAATCCTCGCTTCAGACTCTGGTGGTCGGCCGGCTGGCGGACATGCTGCCCTGGTACAAGGGGCTGGCGCTCAGGGCCTTCGGCCGCAAAAGCATTAGCCCCTTGCCCCGTCGCGCCGATGTGCTGGCATGGAAGGACATGATCGGCCATGGCCAGCCTAGGCCGGTCGCGCTGGATGCCCAGCAGGACATTGCCCTGCTGCAATATTCGGGCGGCACCACGGGCGTGCCCAAGGGCGCGATGCTCAGCCACCAGAATCTTACCGCCAATGCACGGCAAGTGGACGCGATTGACCCGTTCCGCAGCGGGCCGGACATCATCATGGGCGTGCTGCCGCTGTTCCATGTCTTTGCCAATACCTGCGTGCTTAACCGCACGGTGGTGAAGGGCGGTTGCCTGTCCATGCTGCCGCGCTTTGACGCGGGCCAGGCACTCAAGACGATGGAGCGCGTGGGGGCCACTGCCTTTCCCGGCGTGCCGACCATGTATCAGGCCCTGCTGGACAATCCGCGCCTGAAGCAGACCGACTTCTCCAGCCTGCTGGTGTGTATTTCGGGCGGGGCGCCACTGCCCGAACCGCTCCACCAGCGTTTCGAGGAGGCGACCGGTGCGCGGCTGGTAGAAGGATATGGCCTCACCGAAAGTTCGGGCGTGGTCTCCACCAATCCCTATCAGGGCGAAAACCGCCACGGCACGATCGGCCAGCCCTTGCCGGAAACCCGGATTCGCCTGCTCGACAAGGAAGATTCCAGCCGCGATGCGCCGCCGGGCGAACCGGGCGAACTGGCCATTTGCGGACCACAGGTGATGCAGGGATACTGGAACCGTCCGGAATCCTTCGATGCTGCCTTTGCCATGCGCGATGGCGAGCGCTGGCTACGCACGGGCGACATCGCCATGCTCGATCCGGATTTCTACATCCGCATCGTTGATCGGTCGAAGGACATGATCACGGTGGGTGGCTTCAAGGTCTTCCCCAGCCAGGTGGAAGAAGTGCTGCTGCGCCATTCCTGCGTGAAGGAGGTGCTGGTGATCGCAGTGCCCGACGCCTATCTGGGCGAGCGCCCGGCGGCTTTCGTCACACTGGCAGAATGCTCGCCGCCCACCGATGGCGAAAGCCTGTGCAACTGGGCCAATTCCCACCTCGGCAAGCATGAGCGGCTGCAGCGCGTGGAAATCCGCGACGCCCTGCCCAAGACGCCAATCGGCAAGCTGGACCGCAAAGCCCTGCGACGCGAGGTTCTGGGAGAAGGGTAAGGCCGGGGCTGTGCCCAGCCTGAAATCCGCGCCGGCTTAGCCTGCGAGGTGCAGCTTGGGGCCACCTTCATCGTCCGGCCCTTCGCCAGCGGGCGTGGCGCCCTTGGCCTGGCCCGGAATGCGGTGCGAGAAGCGGCCATCCACTTGCGCGCCCTGTTCGATGGTCAGCGCATCGTAATGCACGTCACCTTCGATACGGGCAGTGCGCAGCACCACCAGCTCGCGGGCATGGATCGATCCGGTCACGCGGCCGGCAAGACGCGCGGTTTCGGCTTCGATCGACCCTTCGATCACGCTCGATTCGCCCTGCACCAGCGATGCGCAGGCAATATCGCCTTCCACTCGCCCGTCCACATGCAGGTCGGCGCTGGCGCTGATGTCGCCCTTGATGCTGACGTCGCCGCCGATCACGGAAAAGGTCGCACTGCCGGTCATGGTCGTCCTACCTTGCGGCTTGGCCGCTGCGGGCCGCGGCTGTTCCGCGGGCTTCTTCGAGAACATGGGGCGCAGCCTCCAGGAAGGGGCGCGGGTTCACCGCGCGATCATTGATACGCACCTCGAAATGGAGGTGCGGGCCGGTCGAACGCCCGGAACTGCCGATGGCGCCGATCACATCGCCTGCCGCAACCTGCTGCCCCACGCGGGTGCGGAAAGCAGACATGTGAGCATAGCGAGTCATCAGACCATTGCCATGGCTGATTTCCACTACCCTGCCGTAACCGGCCTTCTGGCCGACAAAGCTGACGCGGCCCTTGGCGGCGGCGTGGATAGGGGAACCGTAACCGGCGCGGAAATCCAGCCCGGCATGCATGGCGCCATGGCCCGTAAAGGGATCGCGGCGATAGCCGAAACCGGACGAAATCGACCATTCGGCAGCCGGCAGATATTGGGGAATCCCCTGCAGGCTGTCCTCCAGCGCTTCCATACGGGCAAGGCTCAGGCCCATGCGCTCGAAGCGGGGGTCCATCCCGCCGCCACGCCGGGTGGAAAGCAGTTCCAGCGGGCCGCCCTGTGCCCGCTGGGCAGAGCGCAGCATGGCTTCGGGATTGAGGCCCAGCTTGCGCATCGCGGCTGCCGCGCGGGCGGAACGCTGATCGGCGTAGAGAGTCAGTTTCTCGGCAAAGGCGATCTGGCGTGCCTCGATCTTGGCAAGGCCTGCCGCCTCGGGAATCGCGACGCTGACTTTCTTCACGGTTTCAGCGGCTTCCTTGGAGGAATCGCTTACCGTGTCCTTGTCGGTCACCTTGATGTCGTCCAGCACGCCGTCCAGCGTCTGTTCGATGAATTCCTGCCGCCGCTTCAGTTCGTCGGCGGTTTCGTTGAGGTTCTCGCGATAGGCCGCCACGCGGCTTTCGGCAGATTCGACCTTCGCCTCGCGTTCCAGCATGGCCAGCCGGTCTCGCTGCGAAATGAACTGGCTTACGGCCACGCTCACCATTGTCACGGCCCAGAACAGCAGGGCGAAAGCAACTGCCCCCGCTGCGGCCATCTGGACGCGCGAGGAGAGCTTGATGAAGCGAACCTGGCCCTGGGACCGCATGAAAAATTCGCGGTCCGGGAACCAGGCCTTCAGCCTTTCCCGCAGTTTTGCGGCATCCGCCCTGATCAAGTTGACGACCCCAATACACGGTCCAGAACCGGACTGTTTCGGTATGGGCAGGCTGCTTACAGCGCTGCCGGTAAGCGTCTATCGCGGGAGGGGGGGTGAGGGGCAGGCCGGTGGAGTCGTGCGATGAATCGTTTTGTCGTATAGCGATTCCACCGGAGAATCGGAAAACCGCCGGTTAACCACCCTTTTGACTCCTGCGAATCGCCCATCCGAGTCGCTGGTTTTGCTTTCGGCAAAAATCCTGTCGAATCGAGATTCGGTGACAATCCGTTCCGCCGGTGCTAGGGCGCGCGCCCATGGCTACTCAGCACGATACCGACGCCCAATGCACCGACCTGGTTGAGCGGCTTGCCCGCTCTGGCCGCGCGGCGCAGCGCGTGCTGGCGAGGAAGAGTGACGCGGAGAAATCCGCCGCGCTCAAGCTCGCCGCCGCTGCCCTGCGCGCGGCCGGGCCAGAAGTGCTGGAGGCCAATGCGCGCGACTTTGCCGCAGGCGAGGCCCGGGGCCTGACCGGCGCCATGCTCGACCGGCTGAAGCTCGATCCGGCGCGGCTTGAAGGTATCGCCGCGGCCGTGGAAGCCGTGGCGGACCTGCCCGACCCTGTCGGCCAGGTGATCGACCGTTCCGTGCCCGCCAACGGCCTTGAACTGTCGCGAGTGCGCATTCCTATCGGCCTGATCGGCATCATCTATGAAAGCCGCCCCAATGTGACGGCAGACGCGGCCGCCCTGTGCGTGCGCGCGGGCAATGCCGTGCTGCTGCGCGGCGGCAGCGAAGCGGTCAATTCCAACCGCGCCATTCACGCCGCGCTGGCCAAAGGCCTGGAAGAAGGTGGAATTCCTGCGGAAGTGATGCAGCTTATGCCCACGCAGGACCGTGCCGCCGTGGGCGCCATGCTGCGTGCGGCAGGCCTGATCGACATGATCGTGCCGCGTGGTGGCAAGAGCCTTGTCGCCCGCGTGCAGGACGAAGCACGCGTCCCTGTGCTCGCCCATCTGGATGGCATCTGCCACACCTACATCCATTCTTCCGCCGATCCGGAAATGGCCCGCACCGTGGCGCTCAACGCCAAGATGCGCCGCACCGGCATTTGCGGGTCGATGGAGACCCTTCTGATCGACGCGAATTTCCCTGCCGGGTCCGATGTGGTCGGCGCGCTGATCGATGCTGGCTGCGAATTGCGTGGTGACGGGCGCGCCCGTGCACTCGATCCGCGTATCGGCATTGCCAGCGCCAATGATTGGGACACCGAATATCTCGACGCGATCCTGTCGGTCGCCGTGGTGGACGGTCTGGACGCTGCGCTGGATCACATTGCGCGCCATTCCTCCGGCCATACCGATGCGATCCTCGCGTCGGATGAGGCAGTGGCGGAACGCTTCCTCAACGAAGTCGACAGTGCCATCGTGATGGTCAATGCCTCCACCCAGTTTGCCGATGGCGGCGAATTCGGGCTGGGTGCGGAAATCGGCATCGCTACCGGCCGCCTGCATGCACGCGGTCCGGTCGCCCTCGAAGGGTTGACCACGTACAAGTGGGTGGCACGCGGCAAGGGCCAGACAAGGCCCTGATCCGATGCGGAAGGCTTCGGTGCCGCTTGACGGCACCGGGCCTGCCCCGCATCACCTCCCACCAGTTGGGAGGAGCCAGCCATGCGTTACAATCGCCTCGGCAATTCGGGTCTCGTCGTGTCGGAGCTGTGCCTCGGCGCGATGACTTTCGGCAATCGGCCGAGCCGATTTTTTGCCCATGAGCTGGATCAGCACGGCGCAACCGCGCTGGTGAAGCAGGCCGTGGAATCGGGGATCAACTTCATCGATACGGCCAATGTCTACACGCAAGGCCAGTCGGAAGAATTCGTCGGCGGGGCGCTGAAGGCGCTGGGCATTGCGCGGCAGGAAATCGTGATTGCCACCAAGGGCATGGGCCCGATGGGGCAAGGGCCGAACGACGCGGGCATGAGCGCGAAGCATTTGCTGCACCACGTGGATGAAAGCCTCGCCCGGCTGGGCCTCGATCATGTCGATCTCTACCAGATCCACGGCTGGGATCCGTTGACCCCGATGGAAGAGGCTTTGCGTGCCCTTGAGGACATCGTGCGTTCCGGCAGGGCGCGTTATGTCGGCGTTTCGAACTGGGCGGCGTGGCAGATCGTGAAGGCGCTGGGCATTGCCGAACGGCGCGGGTGGGACAAATTCGTCTCGCTTCAGGCGCATTACACAGTTGCCTCGCGCGATCTGGAACGCGAACTCGGCCCCATGCTGGCCAGCGAAAGCCTGGGCCTGCTGGTGTGGAGCCCGCTGGCAGGGGGGCTGCTGAGCGGGAAATATGCCTTTGCCGAGGATGGCACGACACAGGGCGAGGGCCGCAGGGCCAAGCTGGATTTCCCGCGGGTGGACAAGGCCCGCGCCGCAGCGCTGGTGGAGGCGATGCGCCCCATGGCCGATGCGCGCGGGCTGACCGTGCCGGCCATCGCGCTGGCCTGGCTGTTGCACCAGCCCGTCGTCAGCAGCGTGATCGTCGGCGCAAAAAGGGCGGACCAGCTGGCCGAGAATATCGCCGCCAGCGAGGTGGAGCTTACCGCTGGGGAACTGGCTATTCTTGGCGAACTCGGCGCGCTGGAGCTGGAATATCCCGGCTGGGCCATCGGGATGCAGACCGGCACCAATTCCCAGCGAATCTCTCCCCGGCGGGAGCCGCGATGACGCGTGCCTATCCGCTTACCGGGCTATTGGGAGGCAGCTTCAATCCTGCCCATCGCGGACACCGCCGCGTAAGCCTGTTCGCGCTGGAGGCGCTGGGGCTGGACGATCTGTGGTGGCTCGTCTCGCCGGGCAATCCGCTCAAGCCCGATGCGGGCATGGCGCCGCTCTCCAAGCGGGTGAAATCGGCGCAAAAGGCCGCGCGCGGCGCGCCGATCCGGGTGACAGCGATCGAGCGGGAACTGGGCACGCGATTCACCGTGGACACGCTGAAAGCATTGAAGCGCCGCTATCCCCGCCGCCGATTCCTGTGGCTGATGGGGGCGGATAATCTGGCCCAGTTTCACCGCTGGAAAGACTGGCGCGGCATTGCCCGGGAAATGCCGATTGCGGTAATCGCCCGCCCCGGCTATGATGCTGCCGCCTTCGCGAGCCCCGCGATGGCCTGGCTCAGGCGCTTCCGGGTACCTGCCGCCAGTTTGAGAAACCGGGGTGAATGGAGCGCACCGGCGCTGATAGAATTGCGTTTCGATCCTGATCCGCGTTCGGCGACACAGATACGCCGCGCAGATCCTGACTGGGCCCGCCGCTTTACGGGCGCGCCCCCACGGGATCAGGTGACGCATTGTCTCATTCAAGACCGTTCAGGGGAGGAGCGCGCATGAGGCGCACGCCTCCCTTTGCGTTCTTTTCCCCCAGATGGAGCACTATACGCTGCGATGAACCAGGCGCAGACTTCGCCGGCCAGTACCGGCATTTCCAAGGCCAGTCCCCTTCCCGCCACAGGCGGCAAGGTGGCTAGCGAGGCCGAAAGGCTTCATGCCCTCATCCTCCAGTCGCTGGACGATGATCAGGCGCAGGACGTGATCTCGATTCCCCTCGAAGGGAAATCGAGCATTGCCGATCACATGGTGATCGCATCGGGCCGTTCGACCCGCCAGGTGGCCGCCATGGCCCAGAAGCTGGCCGAACGCGTCAAGGAAGCGGGCTTCGGCTCCTCCCGGATCGAAGGTCTTCCGGCCGCCGACTGGGTGCTGATCGACGCGGGCGACGTGGTGGTGCATCTGTTCCGCCCCGAAGTGCGCAGCTTCTACAATCTCGAGCGCATGTGGGCGTTCGGAGACGCGCCGCCGGTTGCAGCCGGGCAAGCCTGACCTGTAAGGCGGGCGCGGGAGGGTTCCATGCGCCTGCACGTTATTGCCAGAGGGAAGATCGGGCGTTCGCCCGAGGCAGACCTTGTCGCGCGCTATGAAAAGCGCATCCAGTGGCCCCTGAAGCTGACCGAGCTTCCGGAGACCGGCGGGAACATTCCCGAACCGCTCACCCCGTGCCGTACCGTGCTGCTGGATGAGCGCGGCAAGCAGCTTTCGTCGGAAGAATTCGCCGCCCTGTTGGGCCGCTGGCGCGACGATGGCGTGCGTGAAACGCGCTTCGTGCTGGGCGCGGCGGACGGGCATGGCGAAGCCGCGCGCGAAGGGGCGGACCTGCTGTTCGCTTTCGGCAAGGCCACCTGGCCTCATCTGCTGGCGCGGGCGATGCTGATGGAACAGCTCTTCCGCGCGACCTCCATCCTTGCAGGCCATCCCTATCATCGGGCAGGCTAGCGTCATGCGAATGCGCGCACGCCTTGTCCTTGTCCCGCTGCTGCTGGCGGCCCTGCTTTCGGCGGGGGCTTCGGCCCAGCGCGATGCAGGCTTTGCCAGCGTGGACGAGACCCGGCAGGCAATCAGTCGCGCGCTGAAGGACCGTCAATCGGCAGAGGCGCGGGCGAAAGTGCTGGAAGGCGAGGCTGCCCGCGCGGGAGAGGCAGTGGAGAAGACCACCCGTCAGGCAGCAGCCCTTGCCGCCCGTATCCAGGAATCGGAAGCTACCATCGCAGCGGCAGAGGCGAGGCTCTCCCTGATTGACGGGCAGCGCCGGGCGCTGGCTGCGCGGCTGGCTCAGCGCCAGAAGCCGGTGGTGCGGCTAACCGCTGCGCTGCAGCGCTTTTCCCGCCGTCCGCTTGCCCTGTCGGTCATGCGTCCCGGCTCGGTGAAGGAAATGGTCTATCTGCGCGCCATGCTTGGCTCCACCGTGCCCGAAGTGCAGCACCGTACTGCGGCCCTTCGGGGCGAGCTGGCGCGCGGCAAAGCCCTGCAACGGCAGGCGGAACGGGCATTGGCCGATCTGCGCCAGAATGAAGGCCTGCTCGAATCGCGGCGCAAGGAACTGGCCGCGCTTGAAACCCGCCAGCGGCTCGATGCGCGCCGGGCGAGCGGGGATGCCGCGCGAGAGGCGGAGCGGGCGCTTGCGCTGGCAGAGGAAGCACGCGATCTCGATACGCTGGTGGCAACGCTGGATGCGGCGGGGAATCTGCGCGAGCAGCTTGCCGCATTGTCCGGCCCGATCATCCGTCCGCCGCGCCCGGAAGAATCACGCGTCGTCTCGCAGGAAACGCAGGCCGCCACGGCCGTGCGTGCGCCCGTGGGCTATCAGCTTCCGGTGGCAGGCCGCACTGTCACGGGGTTCGGCGCGCCCACATCGGGCGGCGCGCTGACGCAGGGCCTTACGCTGGCCCCGCGCGCGGGTGCACAGGTAGTGGCCCCGGCGGCGGGCCGCGTGGTCTTTGCCGGGCCCTATCGCGGATATGGCCGGATCGCGATTATCGAACATGAAGGCGGCTGGACCACGCTGGTAACAGGCATGGCGCGGGTGGACGTTGCCGTGGGCCAGCAATTGGTGGGCGGCGCGCCGCTGGGCATTGCCGGGCCGACCCGCCCGCTCATCACGCTGGAATTGCGGCGTGAAGGCACGCCGGTCAATCCGCTGGAATTCCTTGGTTAGGCCTGCCCTGCACGGAATTTCGCTTCCCGCGCCCTCATCTGGCGTTAAGCTGCCGCGCGCGATACAAGCGCGCCGAAATGTGCCGGTCGCACAAGTGTTCAAGGTGCCATTGAGATGAAATTCGTCCAGCTTTTCCGATCCGCCGCGCTGGTTACGGCGGTGGCACTGATTCCGGCAACCACGGCCGGGCTTGCGCAGGTGGAAGGCCGTGCGGCACCTGAATTCGGAAAGCTCTTTGCAGTCTATCAGCGGATCAAGGCATTCTATGTCGATCCGGTGGATGACGATGTGCTGATCAAGGGCGCGCTTGACGGGATGCTGAGCGCGCTCGACCCGCATTCTGCCTATCTCGAAGGGGAAGCCCTGAATCGCCTCGATACGCTGATCGACGGCAATTATCAGGGCCTCGGCATTTCGGTCGGGATGGACGATGGCGCGGTGAAGATCATCTCGCCGATGAAGGGCAGCCCGGCGGAAAAGGCCGGCCTCAAGGCGGGCGATTTCATCACTCATATCGACGGCAAGCTGATCTACGGCCAGACGCTGGACGAGGCCGTGGCCCAGATGCGCGGCCCTGCAGATACCAGCGTGCGGCTGACCATCTTCCGCGCTGGCCGCGAGGAACCGTTCGACGTGACCGTGACGCGCGGCGTCATCGAGCTGGAGCCGGTGACCTACAAGCTGGAAGATGGCGCCATCGGCGTGATTTCGGTGAACGAATTTTCGAAGGATGTCGGCAATGATGTGCGCGCGGCGATTGCTGCCCTGCGCGAGGAAGCCGGCGGCCGGATCAGCGGGCTGGTGCTGGATCTGCGGTCCAACCCCGGCGGCTCGCTGGACGAGGCTGTCGCCCTGTCGGACCTGTTCCTGACCAAGGGCCAGATCGTATCCCAGCGCGGACGCAACAAGAAAGAGGACATCTCCTTCGATGCGGAAACCGTGTTCCCCGGCGATATTGCGCCCAAGCTGCCGATGATCGTGCTGATCGATGTCGGTTCGGCCTCGGCGTCCGAAATCGTTGCCGGCGCGCTGCAGGATCAGCACCGCGCGCTGATCATGGGTGAAACCAGCTTCGGCAAGGGCAGCGTTCAGACGCTGCTGAAGCTGACGTCCGACAGTGCGATCAAGCTGACCACCGCGCGGTATTACACGCCGTCGGGCCGTTCGGTGCAGGAAGGCGGGATCGAGCCGGACATCCGTGTGCCGCAGCTTTCCGATCCCGATGCCGCCAAGCGCGCCAAATTCGCCCTGCGCGAATCCGATCTGCGCAAGCACCTGATCAACGAGGTGGATCTGGACGACAAGCAGCTCGAAAAGGACAAGGAAGTCGATCCGCGTTTCAAGATGACGCCGGAAGAACTGGAAGAAAAGGGCATCAAGGACTTCCAGCTCTATTACGCGCTCTCCACCCTGCGCCGCACTACGGGCAGCGCCATGGCGCTGCGGCCGTAACGCGAAGAAGGGGGCGATTGCGATGGCGACCGGCAAATCTCTCACCCAGGCACATGCGCTTGCGCTGGGCGTGCCCGTGGCCCTGCTGGCCGGGGCCTATATCTCCGAATATGGCTTCGGCCTCTACCCTTGCGAAATGTGCTGGTGGCAGCGTTACGCCCATTTCGCGGCGGTGGTGCTGGGGCTGCTGGCCTTCGTCCTGCCGCCCAAGCGGCTCTGGGTCGGGCTGACCGCGCTGGCCGTGCTCGTTTCCGGCCTGATCGGCGCCTATCACGCGGGTGTGGAATATGGCTGGTGGGAAGGCTTCACCACCTGTTCCTCGATCTCGTCGGGCGGGGCCGATCCGCTGGATGCGATCATGTCCGCGCCGATCATCCGCTGCGATGTGGCGCAATGGGAACTGTTCGGCATCTCGCTGGCAGGTTACAACTTCCTGATCTCCACGGCCGGGGCCCTGCTTGCTCTGGCGCTGCTGCGCAGGAAGGCGTGATGGCCGACACCAAACGCATGATCCGGGTCGATCAGGCCGGCGAATATGGCGCCACGCGCATCTATGCCGGGCAGCTTGCCGTTTTGGGCGAGCGCGGGCCGCACGCCACCGAAATCCGCGCCATGGCCGCGCAGGAGGACGATCACCTTGCCCGGTTCAATGCCATGCTGGCCGAAAGGGGCGTGCGCCCTACTGCGCTGCAGCCCTTCTGGTCGGTTGCCGGTTTCGCGCTGGGCGCGGCAACCGCACTGATCGGGCCGGAAGCGGCGATGGCCTGCACCGCCGCGGTGGAAGAAGAGATTGACCGTCATTACACCAGCCAGTTGGAAGAACTGGCGCGGGACGGCGAAGACCCGGAACTGGCCGCGGTGATCGAGGATTTCCGCGAGGACGAGCGCGAACATCGCGATGCCGCCCTCGCCGCCGGGGCTGAGCGTGCGCCCGCCTATCCGCTGCTGTCCGGCGCGATCCGGCTGGGCTGCAAGCTGGCCATTCGCCTGTCGGAACGGATCTGAAGCAAAGGCTGCGGGGCTTGCAGCCGTTATTGCTTCAGATCATGTTCACTGCGGATCATGCCCTGTAAGGGCGAACGAGATTTGCCTGCGGCCGTGCCGCATCGGAGAGACACGATGAAACGCCTTAGCCTTGCCGTCCTCGCAGTTCCGTCCGTGCTGTTCGCCGGTTCTGCCCCCGCCTTCGCGCAGGTCGGTCCGATCGAGGTAGCGGGCGAAACCGTAAATCAGCTGATCGTCTATGGGGATGATCCCTGCCCGGCCTCCAGCGGCAATGAAATCGTGGTTTGCGCCCGCAAGGCGGAAAGCGAACGCTATCGCATTCCCGAAGCCCTGCGGCAGAGCGAATCGCCCGCCAACGAAGCATGGGCCAATCGGGTGGAAGCCTATGAGACCGTGGGCGCCTTCGGCACCATGTCTTGCTCCCCCTCTGGCTATGGCGGCTGGACCGGCTGTACCTCGCAGCTGATCGATGCGGCCTACAAGGAAAAGCATGGCAGTTCCGACATTCGCTTCAGCCAGCTGATCGAGGAAGAACGCGCCAAGCGGCTTGAAACGATCGATGCAGATGCCGCCGCAGAACAGGCGCGGGTCGAACAGATCGAAAAGGAATATGAGGCGCGCCTGAAGGCTGAGCGCGACGCTCCGCTGCCCGGCGAGGAACCTGCCGCCGCTACGCCGCAGGGCGGCCAGTAAGGCGCGAGCCCAGGCCTCTCGAAAAAGCGGGCCTTAACCATTGAAGCGCTAAGGGGCGGGCCATGTCTGGCACGCAACGCATCCTCACTGTCTTCGGCACCCGGCCAGAGGCGATCAAGCTCTTCCCCCTGATCCACGCGCTGGCGGCGGACAGCCGCTTCGTCTCGCGCGTCTGCGTCACGGGGCAGCACCGCGGGATGCTGGATCAGGTGCTGGAAATCGCGCGGCTCTCGCCCGAATACGATCTGGACCTGATGCAGCCGGACCAGACGCTGGATTCGCTCACCGCAGCGCTGCTCACCGAAATCGGCAAGGTGCTCGATGCGGAAAAGCCGCGCTGGGTGGTGGTGCAGGGCGATACGGCCACGGCCATGGCGGGCGCGCTGGCCGCCTATTACCGCAAGATTCCCGTCTGCCACGTGGAAGCCGGGCTGCGCAGCGGCAATATCCATCATCCCTGGCCGGAAGAGGTCAATCGCAAGATCATCGGCACGATCGCGGCGCTGCACTGCGCCCCCACCGAGACATCCGCGAAGGCACTGCTGGCGGAAAATGTCGATCCGGCAACAGTGCATGTCACCGGCAATACGGTGATCGATGCACTGTACTGGATCACCCGCCGGATCGAGGCAGAGCCGGAGCTGGCGAGTGGCCTTGCCGAACTGGAACAGCGCTTTGCCGGCAAGAAGATCATCGGCGTCACCAGCCACCGGCGCGAGAATTTCGGCGCGGGCATGATGAACATCGCCGAAGCGATCCGCCGGATCGCCGCGCGCGATGATGTGGCGGTGATCTATCCCGTCCATCTCAACCCCAATGTCCGCACGGTGATGCAGGGCGAACTGGCCGGGCTGGACAATGTCGCGCTGATCGAACCGCTGGATTATCCGCATTTCGCCCGGCTGATCGGCCTTTCCTATCTGATGCTGACCGATAGCGGCGGCGTGCAGGAAGAAGCGCCGGCCCTGGGCAAGCCCGTGCTGGTCATGCGCGAGACGACCGAACGGCCCGAAGGGGTAGAGGCCGGCACCGCCAAGCTGGTGGGCACCGATACGAACAGGATCGTGGCCGAAACCTTCCGCCTGCTGGACGATCCGATTGCCTATGGCGCCATGGCGCGGGCGCATAATCCCTTCGGTGACGGCAAGAGCGCGCAGCGCATCGTGGACCTGCTGGCCGCGCGCGGCTGAGGGGTAGTGGGAACGGTGCGCAAGGGCATCGTTACCTCTATCTTTACCCTTCCGGCGCAAAGGATTTCCCCGTCTAGTGAGGGAATCCGCATGCGTTCGAGTGAAGCTCCTGCAGTCTGCATGGTTGGCCTGGGATATATCGGCCTGCCCACAGCCGCAGTGATCGCGCGATCCGGCATGAAAGTGCTGGGCGTCGATATTTCCGAAAAGGTCGTCGAAACGATCAACCGCGGCGAAATCCATATCGAGGAAGTCGATCTGGATGCGCTGGTGCAGGCCGTGGTGCGCAACGGGATGCTGCGGGCGTCCACTGCTGTCGAACCTGCGGATGTTTTCGTGATCGCCGTGCCGACACCCTTCGAGAAGGACGGGCGCCACACGCCGGATATTTCCTATGTGCTGGCCGCCACGCGGCAGGTCGCGAAAGTGCTGAAGCCGGGCGACACAGTGATTCTCGAATCGACCTCGCCCGTCGGCACGACCGAGCAGATGCGCGACGTGATCGCCGCGGAACGGCCTGACCTGAAGCTGCCGGGCCTTGTGCAGGGCAAGGCGGATATCGCCATGGCCTATTGCCCGGAACGTGTGCTGCCGGGGAAGATCCTGGTCGAACTGATTCATAATGACCGGTCCATCGGCGGCCTGACGCCCGAATGCGCGGAGAAGGCGGCGGCATTCTACCAGCGCTTCGTGCGCGGCGAATGCATCACCACCGATGCGCGCAGCGCGGAAATGACCAAGCTGGTCGAAAACGCCTATCGCGACATCAACATCGCCTTCGCCAATGAACTTTCCATCGTCGCCGACGCAATGGGGCTGGATGTGTGGGAAGTGATCCGGCTGGCCAATCGCCATCCGCGCGTGAACATCCTGCAGCCCGGCCCGGGCGTGGGCGGGCATTGCATCGCGGTGGACCCGTGGTTCATCGTCCATGGCGCGCGTGAACAGACACCCCTGATCCAGACGGCGCGCGGGGTGAATGACGGCAAGATCCGCCACGTGATCGCACGCGCTTCGGCTTTGGTGGATGCCGCGCCGGGCGAAAAGGTCGCCTGCCTCGGCCTCGCCTTCAAGGCGAATATCGACGATTTCCGCGAAAGCCCGGCCCGGCTCGTCTCGGCTACGCTGGCGCGCAAATATGGCTCGCGCATCCATGTGGTGGAACCGCATACGCCGGAACTGCCGATCGAATATCAGGGCACCGGCGCCACCAAGGTCGATCTGGAAACCGCGCTCGCCACATGCGGCGTGCTGATCGTGCTGGTGGACCACGATGCGTTCAAGAATGTCCCGCTGGAAAAGCGCATCGGCAAGCGGGTTTACGATACGCGCGGCATCTGGCCCGATCAGCCGGATCCGTTCGCGGCAGCGGAAGAACAGCCCGAGCGGCTGGCGGGTTGATCCCCTTCGTCATTGCGAGGGGCAACGCCCCGCAGCAATCCGGGGCGTAACACGTCAGGCCATGATTGCTTCGCTATGCTCGCAATGACGAGCCACGCCAAACAGTGGCGAGCAAGCGCTAACCGCCCGGGAAGCGTTCGAATTCCGGCAATTCGCCCAGCATCGTCATCCAGGGCAGCCGCTCGGCGCATTGGATATGGGCGCCCGGAACCAGCCTGGCCGTATCGTCCAGCGTGGCGGACTGGATATCCACCAGCCCCGGCATCACGGCTTCGTTGCGATAGAACAGGCCAGTGCCGCAAAGGGGGCAGAACTGGCGCAGGGCGCCGTTCTTGCCTTCATAAGTCGAAAGCTCGCCCGAAAGCAGGTGCAACTGGCTTTCCTTCACGGCGAGCCATGCCACCATCGGCGCACCCGCCGAAGCGCGGCAATCCGCGCAATGACACAATGCGTGATGCACCGGATCGCCTTCGATTGCGTATCTCACTGTGCCGCACTGGCACCCGCCCTGACGCATGACTTGTCTCCCTCGATTCGCGATATGGAACATATCACGAACACAAGCTGAGTCCATCGCGCCCGAGCGGGCAGTGCCAGCCGGATCAGACGAGCGAGATGTCCGGCGCGTCCACTTGCTTCATGCCGACGACATTATAGCCCGAATCGACATGGTGGATTTCTCCGGTCACGCCCGAGGACAGGTCAGACAGCATGTAGAGGCCCGCACCGCCCACATCTTCGATGGTGACGTTGCGGCGCAGCGGCGAATTATATTCGTTCCACTTCAGGATGTAGCGGAAATCGCCAATGCCGCTGGCGGCCAGCGTCTTGATCGGGCCGGCCGAAATGGCGTTCACCCGGATATTGTCCGGCCCCAGATCGTTGGCGAGATATTTCACGCTGGTTTCCAGCGCGGACTTGGCCACGCCCATCACATTGTAATGCGGCACGACCTTTTCGGCGCCGTAATAGGTGAGGGTGAGGATCGAACCGCCATTCGGCATCATCCGCGCGGCGCGCTGCGACACGGCGACGAGGCTGTAGGCCGAGATGTTCATCGTCATCAGGAAATTGTCGAGGCTGGTGTCGACGAATTTCCCGCGCAGTTCGTTCTTGTCGGAAAAGCCGATGGCGTGGACGACGAAATCGATCGTTTCCCACCGGCTCTGCAGCTTTTCGAATGCCGCATCGAGCGCTTCCATGCTGGAAACGTCACAATCGAACAGGAAATCCGAACCCAGGCTCTCGGCCAGTGGGCGCACGCGCTTTTCAAGGGCTTCGCCCTGATAGGAAAACGCCATTTCGGCGCCTTGTTCATGCAGCTTCTGCGCAATGCCCCAAGCCAGGGACTTGTCATTGGCGAGCCCCATGATGAGACCACGTTTTCCTGCCATCAGACCGCTCATCGGGCCCTGTCCTTCCTTCTCGACCCAAAGGGGCCGGCCACCGTAAATCCTTATGTGCCTTCCTCTTCCGGCGTACGCGCGAGCGCAGCGTTGAGTTCGGCACCTGCGACCACTCCTAAGCCGACCAGCCAGAAAAAGAAAAGCGCGATCATGATGCCAGCCAGCCCGCCATAGGTGAGCGAATAGGAAAAAAGCGACCGGAGGAGGGGCGGGAACGCCAGAGTGACGCCGACCCACCACACCGTGACCAGCAATGCGCCCGGCCATTTGGGGTAACGCTTGCCGCGATAGGCAGCGGGGGTCAGCGTGATGAACAGCATGAAGATCGAGAAATAGACCGCCAGCCCGGTCGCCGCGCGCGAATAGACCAGCCCGTCCAGCGCACTGGCCAGTTGCGGCGCCCATGCGTCGATGGCTTCTTCCACCGTGCCGATGGCTACCTGCACTACCAGCGCGACCAGCAGCAGGATCACCGCGCCGATGATGATGCCGGTGGAGATCAGCCGGTGTTGCCAGAAGCCCTTTGTGTGTTGCGTGCCGTAGGAGCGGCGCAGAATATCACGAATTGTCTCGATCAGGCTGCCCACGGTCCACAGGGCGAACAGCCCGCCCGCCCAGAGCAGCCAGCCGCTGCGCGAGGCGATGGCATCGCTGGCGGCCGGACCGATCACATTGGCAACGCTGGGCGGCAGGGCCGATTGCAGCGCGCGCACGGCGGCCAGCTGATCGTCCGTTTCGCCCACGGCAGTGAATACGGCTGCGCCGAGGATGAAGAAGGGGAAGATTGCCAACACCGTAAGGTAGGCGAGGTTCCCGGCATGGATGAAGCCGTCATTCCATGTGCCCAGCGCCACGCGGCGGGCAATGACATAGAGGCGCGAATGGCCCCTTTCGCCCTGCAGCAGCGGCTTGTGCGCGGCGCGGCGTGCCTCTGGCGTCAGGTCGGGAACCGGCTGGCCGGGTTCAGCCGGCCGCTTCCGCTTCCCGCCATCTGTCATCAGGATTTGAGCCTTGCCCGCACGTCGCGCGCGTCGCGCCAGCCTTCCAGCCGGCGGACCAGATCCTCGTCATGGTCGGGCAGGTCCACTTCCAGCGTGACGAGCTGATCGCCGCGGCCGCCGCCCTTCAGCTGGAAGCCCTTGCCCTTCAGGCGCAGCACCTTGCCCGATCCGCTGCCCGGCGCGACGGTGAGCATCACAGCCCCGTCCACCGTGGGCACCTTCACCTTGGCGCCGTTGACGGCTTCGTCCAGCGTGATGGGCAGATCGATGCGCACATCGTTGCCATCGCGGCGGAAGAAGGGATGCGGTTCGATGCTGATCGTGACCAGCGCGTCGCCCGGGCCGCCCGGACCCTGCTCGCCCCGGCCCTTGAGCCGCATCTGCGTGCCTTCCTCCACTCCGGCAGGCAGCTTGAGATCAATCGTCTTGCCGTCGGACAGGGTGATGCGCTGATCCTTGCCGGTCGCGGCATCCACGAAGGGCACTTTCAGGCGATATTGCACATTGGCGCCCGTCTGGGGCGGGCGGCGCGCGCCGCCGCCGAAGCCGGACTGGCCGCCGCGTGCGCCAAAGGGCGATCCGCCCCCGGCACGGCCGCCGAACAGCCCTTCGAAAATATCGCCCAGATCCATGCCTTCATCGCCGAAGCCCTGGAAATCCTGCGCCGAATAGCCACGACCGCCGCCACCGGGGCGGAAGCCGCCCCCGCCCATTCCGCCTCCCATGCCGAAGGGCATGGCGGGATTGCCGTCGGCGTCGATTTCGCCGCGGTCGAACTGGGCGCGCTTATCCTTGTCGGACAGCAGATCGTAAGCGCGGGTCACTTCGGAAAAGCGCTCCGCCGCGTTGGGATTGTCCTTGTTCCGGTCGGGGTGGAGTTCCTTGGCGAGCTTGCGATAAGCGGACTTGATGTCCTTCTCGCTCGCGCTGCGTGCCACGCCCAGTGTCGTATAAGGGTCTGCCATGGTGTGTTAGCTAGGTAATGCAACGTGAAGGCGCAAGCGCCGCTCTTTCCTACATTGCATTACGGGCTTAGGGCAGGGCCATGGAACAGTCTTTGTGCCGATCCGGTCCTGCCCGTGCCTGCCGCGCGCCGGGGTGCCGGATTTTCAACCCTGGACTGTGTCAACATTGTCAACTTCGACAGGAATAGAACGTGAAAGCTGAACAGGACGCGATCCCCGAAACCGATCCCTTCACCCTGTTTGACGCCTGGTATGCCGAAGCGCGGGCCAGCGAGCCGAACGATTCGAACGCCATGGCGCTGGCAACCGCCACGCCGGGTGCCATTCCTTCGGTGCGCATGGTGCTGTTGAAGGGTTGGGGCGCAGATCTGGGCGGTTTCGTGTTCTACACCAACACGCAGAGCCGCAAGGGTGGCGAGATACTCGCCAATCCGGTGGCCGCCCTGCTGTTCCACTGGAAGAGCCTGCGCCGCCAGATTCGCATCGAAGGCCCGCTTACCGAAGTGAGCGGCCAGATGGCGGACGATTATTTCCATTCGCGCCCGCGCGTTTCGCAGATCGGTTCGGCCGCGTCCGACCAGTCGCGCCCGCTGGACCGGCGCGAAACCTATCTGGACCGGGTGGAGGAAATCTCCGCCCTCTATCCCGAAGGAACGGAAATTCCGCGCCCGCCGCACTGGACCGGCTTCCTGTTGAAGCCGCGCGCGGTGGAATTCTGGATCGACCGGCCCAACCGGCTGCATGAACGCCGCCGTTTCGTGCGCACTGAAGATGGCGGCTGGACCAGCAGCCTGCTCTATCCGTGACCGGATATAGCCAGGAACATTCCCGGCTGACGCGCAGCGCGGCCTATGCCTCCATCGCGGTGGCCCTGCTGCTGGTGGTAATCAAGGTGTGGGCCACGGCGCTGACCGGCTCTGCCGCGATGCTGGGCAGCCTTGCGGATACCACGCTGGATCTGATCGCCAGCATTGCCACTCTGGCGGGCGTGTGGATCGCGGCCATGCCGGCGGATGAAGATCACCGCTTCGGCCATGGCAAGGCGGAAGCACTGGCGGCGATGCTGCAGGTGGTGCTGATCGCGCTTTCGGCGGCCGGCATCCTGTTCCGCGCAGTGGGGCAATATCTGGCGGGCGCGCGCACCGAAGCGGCGGAAGAAGGGATAGCCGTCTCACTCGTCGCCATGGTGGCCACTTTCGCGCTGCTGGCATGGCAGCGCCATGTGATTCGCAAGACCGGCAGTATCGCGATCTCTACCGACCATCTGCATTACAAGTCGGACCTCGTGCTCAATCTGGCCGTGATCGCGGCCTTGGCGCTGGATCACTTTGCCCTGATCAAGGGAGCGGATGCGCTGTTCGGTATCGGGATTGCCCTGTGGCTGGCATGGGGCGCGTGGCGCGCCTCCACCGAGGCGATCGACCAGATCATGGACCGCGAATGGCCTGAATGGCGGCGGCAGGAGTTCCTGAACGTCATTGCACGTCATCCCGCCCTGCGCGGCGTGCACGATCTGCGCACCCGCACCAGCGGCGCGCATGACTTCGCGCAGTTCCACGCCTCGGTCGATCCGCACATGACCGTGGCCGAGGCACACCGGGTGATGGACGAGATCGAGGAAGAGCTGGAGCGAGCCTTTCCCGGCGTGGAAGTACTGATCCACCCGGACCCGGAAGGGCTGATCAATGAAGACGGCACGGCGGCGGAGGAATTGCTGCCCGATCTGGGTGAACGCAAGGACGGCTGACCGGCTGCCTATTTGCGGACCGGGAACAAGGCGACCACATCGCCCAGAGCGGCAACCAGCGGATCGCGAATCGCATCGTCCGTCTTGCCCAGACGCACCACGGTGAGGCCCTGCCGGGGCGAGACCATCACATATTGGCCCAGATGGCCGACCATTGAATAAAGGTCTGACGGGCCGCGCGCGGCGAACAGCACGTTGCGGTCCGTTTCCGAAGGGCGGTTGAGCCAGATTTGCGCACCGTAATCGGGCGAACGAGGGCTGGGCGTGGTCATGAAAGTGATCCAGCCCTTGGGCACCAGCTGGGCGCCCTTGACCGCGCCCTGATGGCGCAGGAATTCGCCGAAACGCGCCCAGTCGCGCGCGGTGCCGTGGATCAGGCTGCCGCCGATCAGCGTGCCTGCCCGGTCATATTCCGGCACCATGGAATACATGCCCAGCGGCACGAAGATCCGCGCCTTCAGGTAATCGTCCACGGCCTTGCGCCGCGTTTCCGGATCGGTGCTGTCGGTCAGCACACGGGCGGCGATGTCGGCCAGGATGACGGTGGTGTTGGTGGAATATTCGAAATGCGTGCCCGGCTTGGCTTCCAGCGGCTGGGCTTCGGCCCAGGCGGCCATATCGTCGCGCCCCTGCAGGAACAGCATCTTCACCGTGTCCGCCTCGTAAGCGGGATCGCCGCTTTCCGTGTGGCGCAGGCCGCTGCGCATCTGCAGCAACTGGCGCAGGGTGATCGCGCCGCGCGGATCGCCAGTGCGGCGCCAATTGGGGATAGGTGGCGTTTCGTCCAGCTGCAGCTTGCCGTCAGCCACCAGCATGCCGATCATCACGCCTGTAACGGTCTTGGCCATGGACCAGCTGATGAAGCGGGTTTCCTCGCCATAGCCTTCGCCATAGCGTTCGGCCACGATTCGCCCGCCCTGCATCACGATCACTGCGCGGGTCTCGCCCATGCCTTCCCCGGTGAACAGGTGATCGATTCGCCGGGCCAGCTGCTCGCGCGGTGCGCCGGGATCGGCAACCACGGCATCCAGTGCTGCCTCGCTCAGTGGGGCAGTGGCAGCGGGTTCCTCCGATCCACCGCCACATGCGGCCAGTGCCAGCAGCGGGGCTGGCAGCAGGGCGAGCGAGGCGATAGAGAGGAGGGGCCGCTTCATGGCGTTCGCATCTCTCGGTCAGTTGGGGATCAATGGCAACCGCAAAACCCGCCAGCAGAAATACGCGCCAGCGCAGGCGGCTGAGCTGGCCGCGAATCGTGCTCGGCCTTGGATTGATTGCTGCGGTTACGGCGTGGTTCTATCGCGATACGGTGATGGCACAGGCCACGGCCGGCACGGCCTATGGCGCGCGCGTGGCCTGTTCCTGCCGCTTCATCGGCGGGCGCGATCTGGCGGATTGCGAAAAGGACTTCGAACCCGGAATGGGCCTCGTTTCCCTGAGCGAGGATGAAGCGGCGAAGAGCGTTACGGCCAGCGTGCCCCTGCTTTCCAGCCAGACGGCCACATTCCGCGAAGGTTATGGCTGCGTGCTGGAGAAGTGGGACGATTGACGGGCCGGCCGGCTGTGCATCCGCCGGTTACGCAGGCTCGGTGCCGTCGATCCAGCCGCCGCCCACCACACGGTCCCCCGCATAGATCACGGCAGCCTGTCCGGGGGCGACGCCATATTCCGGCTGGGCAAAGCGCAACACCACCGGCTCGCCATCGCCCAGCGATCCTTCCAGTGTCACCGGCACCGGCTTTGCCAGCGATCGGACCTTGGCCGTCAGCGGCGCATCGGGGATGGGGCCGATGCGGTTGGTTTCCACGATTTGCGCGGCCCCGGTGGCCAGCAGCCGCTTGGGGCCAACCAGCACGCGGGCATTTTCCGCATCGAGCGCCACGACATAGAGCGGTTCGGGCTGGCCGCCGATCTCCAGCCCCCGGCGCTGGCCCACGGTGAAGTGGATCACGCCTGCATGGCTGCCCAGTTCCTCGCCGGTTTCGGCATGGACAATCGCGCCCGGCCGCACGCCTTCGGGGCGCAGCGAGCGAACGATCTTCGCATAATCGCCATCGGGCACGAAGCAGATATCCTGGCTGTCGGGCTTGTCGGCCACCAGCAGCCCGGCCTGCGCGGCGATGGAGCGCACATCCTGCTTGGGCAGGCCGCCCAAGGGATAACGCAGGAAGGCCAGCTGTTCTTCCGTGGTTCCGTATAGGAAATAGGACTGGTCCCGCGCCGGATCGAGCGCGCGGTGCAGTTCCGGCCCGGCCGCGCCTTCCACCCGGCGCACGTAATGGCCCGTGGCGAGGCAATCGGCGCCCAGTTCGCGCGCCATGCGCAGCAGGTCGGTGAATTTTGGCCCCATATTGCAGCGGATGCAGGGCACCGGCGTGCGGCCGGAGAGGTAATCGTCGGCAAAGCGCTCGACCACTTCCTCGCGGAAGGCGCTTTCATGATCGAACACGTAATGGGCGAGGCCCAGCCGGTCCGCCACCTGCCGCGCGTCGCGAATGTCGTCACCGGCGCAGCATGCGCCCTTGCGGCCAGTCGCGGCGCCGTAATCGTAAAGCTGCAGCGTAATGCCGATCACTTCAGCCCCGCTTGCGGCGGCAAGGGCGGCCACAACGGAAGAATCCACGCCGCCCGACATGGCCACGACGATCCGGCTCTCCCGCGCCGGGCGCGGCAGATCGAACAGGCTGGCCGGGTCGAAACCGAGCGTCAGGGCGGAGCTTGCGGGCATGGCGTGGCCCATACACGCGTGCGGCCGCAAGGCAAAGCGTGGCGTTTAAGCGACCGGTTAATCAACCCTAACGCCCGGTAAACCCGGGCTTTACCCGATCTTGACGGGCTGCAGGCTAAAAGGCGGGCATGTACGAAGCCAGGATCATCCATTCCGGTGAAGAACCAACCCCGTCCGAAGTGGCGGTGGGCGGCACGCAACTGCGCGAGCTGAGCTGGGGCGATATTGCGGCCCGGCTGGCTGCGGCGCGCGATTTCCGCCGGTTGTCGGCCGCGCATAATCCCTTGGCGGGCGGCAGTTTCGATCTGTCGTCCGCCCGCCATCTGGCGGCGCTGGGCGAAGGCAAACCGGCTGTTAACCCTATTGTTTTAGCCAATGGCAAATGCGCCGATGGCATCGACTTCGCCGCTACGAGCGAAGAGACGCACGGCGATCGAGGAAGGTAATGATCGAGAACCAGAAAATCCGTCCTGCGCAGGTAATCGGCCCGCTTGGCGAGCCGCTGTCGCTGGCCGACCTGCCGCCGCCCGATACCAAGCGCTGGGTCGTGCGCCGCAAGGCGGAAGTCGTGGCTGCCGTCAATGGCGGCCTGCTGACGATTGACGAAGTGCTTGAGCGATACGGGCTGACGCTGGAGGAATTCGCTTCCTGGCAGCGCGCGGTAGACCGTTCGGGCATGCAGGGCCTGCGCGTCACCCGCATCCAGCACTATCGCGACCTTTACGAGCGACAGCTCAAATACTGAATTCTTGCAGCGCGTGAATGATTGGGAAAGGGCCGGATTTTCCGGCCCTTTTTCGTTCGTCCGCCCTGCACGCACGGCGGCCGGAAGCGGTAGCCTGCCCAACTCGCCCGCATTGCTGTAGCCTTGGCGGAACGAGCCGTCGGATTTGGGCGGCCGGAAAACAACAATGCAGGAGAAGTTCCATGGGCTTGATCATTGCACTCATCGTCGGCGGTATCGCAGGCTGGCTGGCCAGCTTGCTCATGAAGCGCGACGCCTCGATGGGAATCGTCTGGAACATTGTGGTCGGTTGCGTCGGATCGGTAGTCGGCAATGCCGTGGCCGGGCCGCTCTTGGGCATGCAGGGCACGGTCAAGGCGTTTTCGCTCACGGGGCTGCTGATCGCCGTTCTCGGCGCCGTAATTCTGCTGGCAATCGTCAATCTCGTGCAGCGCGGCCGCGTGCGTTAACCTGCGCTGCGGGCAAGCGCCTGAATCCCTTGAGTAAATCAAATTGCCCCAAGGGGCGGGAACGAACCCGGCCCCTTGGGGATTTGATGCCGACTGCAGCAAAAGCCTTTCGTCGGGCATGAATGACAGTCGGCAGAGGGCCGATTGTCACCGCATCGGCGCGGGTCTATGGGCAGATGGGAATGCTGCCCGGCTTGCGCGGGGTGGCTTAGGGGTATAACACACCTTGCCGGTTCGCGGGCTTTCCGTGGCGGATTTTGGGGGCAGGGATCTCGGGCACTTGGCGGAAAAGATGAATTACGAAACCACTGTCGATGCCAGCAGTCGGGAAATCCTGTCGGGGCAGGATTCTCATGACGAAGATGCACGCCGCAGGAGGCTGATCATCTTCGCTGTCGTGGCGATCGTGGTCGTCGCGATTGCCGTTCTGCTGATGACCCGCAGCGGAGGCGAAACGACTGGCCAGCAGGCAACCCAGACTCCCGCCGTAACCGTGATCGCGCCGGGACAGGCCACCGTACAGGGAATGATCCAGGCCACCGGCACGCTGGCTGCACGCCGCGAAATGCCGATTGGCGTGGTGGGCGAAGGCGGACGGGTCGTGTCCGTTCCCGTCGATGCCGGCCAGTGGGTCCGCGCCGGGCAGGTTCTCGCCGTGATCGACCGTTCGGTTCAGACGCAGCAGACCGCCAGCACCGCCGCCAATATCGAAGTGGCGAAGGCCGATGCGCGCCTTGCCCAGGCCAATCTCGACCGTGCACTGCAGCTGGTGGATCGCGGTTTCATATCCAAGGCGGACGTGGATCGCCTCACCGCCACACGCGATGCCGCAGTTGCGCGGGTGCGCGTGGCTGAAGCGCAATATGGTGAACGCAATGCGCGTAATGCCCAGCTCAATATCGTGGCACCTGCCTCTGGCCTGCTGCTCACGCGGGATGTCGAGCCGGGTCAGGTTGTTAGCCCCGGTTCGGGCACTCTGTTCAGCATCGCCAAGGACGGCCAGTTCGAGCTTCTGGCGCTGGTCGGCGAATCCGAACTGGCAAAGATCTCCACCGGCGTGACGGCACAGGTCACTCCGGTCGGCACGGACAAGACCTTCACCGGTCAGGTCTGGCAGGTCGCTCCGGTGATCGATCAGCAGAACCGCCAGGGCACCGCGCGCATCGCGCTCAATTATGCGCCTGAACTGCGCCCCGGCGGATTTGCCACGGCCACGATCAGCAGCGGCACAGTGGTTGCACCGATGCTGCCGGAAAGCGCCATCCTCAGCGATGCTGAAGGCAGCTTCGTCTACATCGTGGGCAAGGGCAACAAGGTGGAACGGCGCGCGGTGAAGACCGGGCTGGTCACCGAAAACGGCATTGCCGTTACCGAAGGGCTGACCGGCTCCGAAAAGGTCGTGCTGCGCGCTGGCGGCTTCCTCGCTCCGGGCGATGAAGTCAGGCCGCGCGTCGTGACGAAATAGGGCGCGGCACCGTGAATCTTCGCAACCTTTCCGCCTGGTCGATCAGGAACCCCATCGTCCCGATCGTGCTGTTCATTGGCCTGCTGCTGGCGGGTGTGGTGGCGTTCAACCGCATGGATGTGAACGGCAGCCCGGATATCGATTTTCCGGGCGTCAACGTCTTCATTTCCCAGCCGGGCGCCGCGCCGACCGAAATCGAAACCCAGATCACCCAGAAGGTGGAAGCGGCCGTCCGTTCGATCAACGGCGTGGATGAAATCCAGTCGACCGCTTCGGAAGGCAGCAGTTCCACTTTCGTGCAGTTCGTCATCGGCACCGATGCCAATGATGCCGTGAACGAAGTGAAGAACGCGGTCGACCAGATCCGCAGCGACTTGCCCGACGGCATTCTGGAACCGCGCGTTTCCAAGATCGAAGTCGGCGGCAATGGCCCCATCGGCTATTATGCCGTCAGTGCCGATGACATGACGATGGAACAGCTCAGCTGGTTCGTCGACGATACGGTTTCGCGCAAGCTGATGTCGATCGAAGGCATGGCCGCAGTCAGCCGTGCGGGCGGTGTGGACCGCGAAATCCGCGTGGTGCTCGATCCGGCGCGGATGCAGTCGCTGGGCGTTACCGCCAGCCAGATCAACCAGGTGCTGCGTCAGGTGAATACCGATGCGGCGGGCGGCCGGGCGGAAATCGCCGGTGCGCGCCAGTCCGTGCGCGTGCTGGGCAATGCGGACGATGCCTATCAGCTGGGCGAAACGCGGATCAATTCCAATGGCCGCGTAATCCGCCTGCGCGATGTCGCCACCGTGTATGACGGCTATTCGGAACAGACCTCGATCGCCAAGATCAAGGGCAAGCAGGTCGTCACCTTCAGCCTCGAACGCGCCAAGGGCGCTTCGGACGTCACCGTCTATGACGAGGCGCAGAAGATCATCGCGGACCTGCAGAAGGAAAACCGCGGCATTCACATCACCGAACTCTACACTTCGGTGGAATATACCAAGGATCAGTATTCGACCTCGATGGAGGCGATGATCGAAGGCGCGGTTCTGGCCATCGTGGTGGTGTTCCTGTTCCTGCGGGACTGGCGCGCAACGATCATCAGCGCCATCGCAATCCCGCTTTCGGCAATCCCCACCTTCTGGTTCATGGACCTGCTGGGCTTCACTCTGAACGAGCTGTCGCTGCTTGCGCTCAGCCTCGTGGCCGGCGTGCTGGTGGACGATGCGATCGTGGAGATCGAGAATATCGTGCGCCATATGCGCATGGGCAAAAGCGCCTATCAGGCCGCCATCGACGCTGCCGACGAAATCGGCCTGGCGGTGATGGCCACCACATTCTCGATTGTGGCGGTGTTCCTGCCCGTGGGCCTGATGCCCGGCATTTCCGGCCAGTTCTTCAAGAATTTCGGCCTCACCGTGGTTGCGGCGGTTCTGATGAGCCTTGCCGTGGCGCGAATGATCACGCCCATGATCGCGGCCTATTTCCTCAAGGCCAAGGGCCATCAGGAACATGGCGGCGGCTGGCTGATGGACCTTTACATGAAGGTGCTGGCCTGGTCGCTCGATACGCGTCTGGCTCACGCCATGCGCGAACGTCTGACGCCGGTTACCCCCAACTGGGCCACGTTCCAGGCCGAAACGGTCTATATCCTCGCCATCGTGTTCGGGTTTGTCGGCGGCGGATATGGCGCGTTCAAGCTGGCCGGCATTCTCGAACTGCCCAAGCTGGCGGAAGTTCCGGCAATCCTGATCGGGGCCTTCGCTGCCAGCTGGATCGCCGCACTGGTGGTGAACATCCTCATCTCGCAGATCCACGGTGCGAAGGTTGCCGAATATCACGAATTCTTCCGCGGCCGGATTCATGCCCGCCTGCGGGATCATCGCCTGTGGTGCTTCGGTATCGGCGTGGGTGCGCTCGGTCTCACGCTGGCCATGTTCTACCTGCTGCCAATGCAGTTCCAGCCGCTGACGGATTCCGATTCCAGTCGCGCCAATATCGAAATGGTGCCCGGCACCACGATCGAGCAGACCGAGGAAGTGGCGGACCGCGTCGCAGGTATCCTGAGCGAACAGCAGGAAGTGCGGCTGGTGATGGAACGCGTGAGCGAAGGCAGCGCGACACTGTTCATCATGCTCAAGCCCGATCGCGAAAATACCAGCATCGACTTCGAGCGGCGCCTGAACAAGGAATTCCAGAATATCGCCGATGCCCGAGTCACCTTCTCGTCGCAGGGCGGCGGGGGCGGCACCGGGCGCGAGATTTCGGTCATGCTCGCCGGTTCGAATCCCGAACTGCTGCAGCAGACGGCACAGACGCTGGTTGACCAGATGAAGGGCATCAAGGGTGTCGTCGCACCGCGTATCGCGGCGGACCTCCAGCGGCCGGAACTGGTGATCGTGCCGCGGCTCGATCTGGCTGCGCAGCTTGGTGTGACCACTTCGGCCCTCAGCCAGACGATCCGCATCGCCACCATGGGCGAAATTGACCAGAATGCGGCCAAGTTCTCCCTTTCCGACCGGCAGGTGCCGATCCGCGTGATCCTGCCCAAGGATTCGCGCCGAGACATCGCCACGATCGAAAACCTGCCCGTCACCACGGCCAGCGGCGGTTCCGTGCCGCTCAAGCGGGTGGCGGAAATCCGCTTCGGTGCGGGGCCGACTCAAATTCAGCGCTATAACCAGTCACGCCGCATCTTTGTGGGCGCGGACCTTGGCGAAGGCGTTCTGAAGGGTCCGGTGATGGACAAGATCAACGCCCTACCGATCATGAAGAACCTGCCTGCTGGTGTTTCCAACAACGCTGTGGGCGATGAAAAGTGGCAGGCGGAACTGATCTATAACTTCGTGATTGCAGTGGTCAGCGGCGTTCTGCTGGTGTTCGGCGTCCTTGTGCTGCTCTATCGCCGCTTTGTGTCGCCGCTGGTGAACATGACGTCGCTGTTGCTTGCACCGCTGGGCGGCCTGATCGCGCTTACCCTGCTGGGGCAGCCCATCTCGATCTCCGTGTTCATCGGTATTCTCATGCTGCTGGGCATCGTGGCCAAGAACTCGATCCTGCTGATCGACTTCGCATTGGAAGAGATGGAACGCGGCGAAGCCAAACAGGCCGCAATCCTCGAAGCAGGGCACAAGCGCGCCCAGCCTATCGTGATGACGACCATGGCCATGACCGCGGGCATGATTCCCACCGCGCTTTCGCTTTCGGGCGATGCTGCATGGCGTGCGCCGATGGGCACGACGGTGATCGGCGGCCTGATCCTGTCTACCCTGCTGACCCTGCTGATCGTGCCTGCCGGCTTCAGCCTGGCGGATGGCTTCGAAAAGCGTGTCGGCCCTTGGCTGCGGCGCAATCTGCTGACCTACAACCCCGGTGACGAACGGCGCCGGGGCCGAGGGCCGGAGGCCTTGCCCGCGGAGTGACGGGGTTGTTGCCATGAGCGGGCCGGACAACCGGTCTGCCTCCCGGCCGGGCGGTCGCCCGCGTTTCAAGCCTGCCCTGCGCGTGTTTCCTCCGGTCGACCGGGCGCGCTCAATGCGGATTTTCGCTACGGCCCTGCTTATCGCCATGGCCGGGCTTTATATGACTGCGCGCCATTTCACCGGAATGCACCCTGCATGGGGTTATGTCCGGGCCTTTGCCGAAGCGGCGATGGTGGGCGGTCTGGCTGATTGGTTCGCGGTTACGGCCCTGTTCCGCAGGCCGTTGGGCCTACCAATTCCCCACACGGCGATCATTCCTGAAAACAAGGATCGTATTGCCGATACGATGGCGGCGTTCCTGCAGGCGAACTTCCTGACGCCTGCCGTGGTAGCGCGGCGGATGCAGGCGATGAACCTTGCGCTGGCGACCGGCAATTTCCTCGCTGAACCGACCGGCGGCCGCCCCTCGCGCATCAGGGCGGGCGCGGCGGAACTGTTTGCCGAAGTGCTGGAATCGCTCGATCCGGACCGGCTGGGCGGACAGATGAAGGCAGGGCTGAAGGGCCAGCTGGACCGGTTGGAAATCGCGCCCCTGCTTGGCCAGATGATGGAGGCGGCGATTGCCGACAAGCGCCATCTGCCCGTGCTGGAAAGCCTGCTGCGCTGGGCGGGAATGACGCTGGAAGCGAATGAGGAGCTCGTGCGCGGCATGATCCACCAGCGCGCCAATGCCCTGTTGCGCCTGACCGGGCTGGACGAGAAGCTGGCCAATTCAGTGCTGGATGGCCTCTACAAGCTGCTTGCAGAATGTATTGTCGATCCGGACCATCCCCTGCGCCGCAAGGTGGAGGAAGGGCTGGAACAGCTTGCGCGGGATCTGACGCATGATCCTGAAATGCGAGCCAAGGTTGAACGCATCAAGCGTGACCTGCTGGATAATCCCGCCGTGGCCGTCTGGTGGGACGGCGTATGGGAACGCCTGAGGCAGGGGTTGATTTCCGCGGCGCGCAATCCCGATGCGGCACTTTCGGGCCAGTTGGGCGGCGCCCTGTCGGAACTGGGCGCTGCTCTGCGCAACGATCTGGTACTGCAGGTTCAGGTGAACCGCTTTGCCCGCCGCATCGTTGTGGGTATCGCAACCCGTTATGGTTCGCAGATCGTTCGGCTCGTTTCCGAAACCGTGCGCCGCTGGGATGCCCGCACGGTGACGGACCGGATTGAAGGCGCCGTGGGCCGGGATCTTCAGTTCATCCGCATCAACGGCACGATGGTGGGTGGGCTGGTCGGGGTGACAATCCACTTTATCGACAGCCTGTAAGGGGTCGCAATAGCCCCCCAGCCACCCCCTACAGGCTGCCCGACGGGGCTCACGTCCCGCCGAAAGGTGGCATCAGGAAGAAGGGGGCAACCGTCCAGTAACTGGACATGGGCTGGCCGGCGGCATCAAGCGCGGGCGAGAATTCGCCCTTGTTCATGATGGCCTTGCAAACAGCGTCGTTCGTCTTCTGCTCCAGTGTCGGCCAATGCACGGTGCAACTGGTGGGCTTGCCTTCGGCGCTCACCATGATGCGGAACTGATTGGCCGAACCGCCCAGCTTGGGGAAATCGCCAAAGCCGATGGTTCCGGTGGGCAGCCATTTGTTCGCTTCGGTCGCCGGGGCGGCCCGGCGGGTCATCGCCTTGTGCTTTTCAGGGTCGAGACCCCAGACGGCAAGCAGGTCGTCCGCGCATTGCTGCAGCACACCGATGGGAGCCTTGAGATTGCCGGTCTCGATCCGTGCGGGTTCCATCACGCCACTGGTAATGTCGATGGCGGTAACGCCCTTGGCAAATTCCTGTTCGGCCGTGCGATTATAGGGCGGGATCGCAAGCGGCTGGCCCGGTTGGGGCGGGGCAGGAGGCGCTCCGGCTGCAGGCTTGTCCGGTACACGGTCAAACTCTTTCCTTGCCTCGACCCTTGGTGCGCCGGGAGGTGCCCCAAATGCCATCGGCGGTGCCATGAAGACTTCGCCCAGATTGAGATATTGCCGGCCGTCGGTCGTTTCCGAACGCCAGAACGGGCCCTTCCGCTCCCCGCCCGAGGGGGAAAGCGTGAAACCTAGCTGGTCGGACCCGCGGAACATCCTGATCCCGTTGCCGACCAGGATAAGGCGCACGGAATTGGTCGGCTGGATGCGCTCCAGCGCGACAGAAAGCGTGTCTTTCCCGTCGCTGAAGCTGCGGGCGAGACGACAATAATCGTCCCCGAAATCGGCCTGCCAGGCGCTGGACGGCTTGTAAACGCGCGATGCGTCACCATCGGCGGCGTGTGCCGTTGCCGAAAGCAAGGCAAACACGCTCGCCGAAGCGAGAATCTTCCTCATGGCATTATCTCCCAATCCCTTTTTTCCGGACTTTATCAACGGAACGGGGAGATAATCAACACGGGATTATTCCCGTGTGCCGGGCCTCACAATTTCTCGGTGAGTTCCGGCACAGCCTGGAAAAGATCGGCAACAAGGCCATAATCCGCCACCGAGAAGATCGGCGCGTCTTCGTCCTTGTTTATGGCGATGATGGTCTTGGAATCCTTCATCCCCGCCAGATGCTGGATCGCACCGGAAATGCCGATTGCGATGTAAAGCTCGGGCGCCACGATCTTGCCTGTCTGGCCGACCTGATAGTCGTTGGGCACATAGCCTGCGTCCACCGCGGCGCGGCTGGCGCCGATGGCGGCACCCAGCTTGTCGGCCAGCGGAGTGAGCACCGACTGGAAGGTTTCCCCGTCCTTCAGCGCGCGCCCGCCCGAGACGATCACCTTGGCGCTGGTGAGTTCGGGACGGTCGGACTTGGCGACTTCCGCACCGACGAAGCTGGAAAGACCCGCATCGCCCGAGCCGGAAACGGCTTCCACCGCAGCCGAACCGCCCGTGGAGGCCGCACGCTCGAACGCAGTGCCGCGCACAGTGACGACCAGCTTGGCATCGCTCGATTCCACGGTGGCAATCGCATTGCCGGCATAGATCGGGCGGGTGAAGGTCTTGGGGCCTTCAACCGAAAGGATGTCCGATACCTGCATCACGTCCAGCAGCGCGGCGACGCGCGGGGCGATGTTCTTGCCCGTGGTGGTGGCGGGCGCCACGAAAGCATCGAACCCGTCCATCAGCCCGGCAACCAGCGGGGCGACGTTTTCGGCCAGCGCATGTTCGTAGGCCGCATCGTCGGCCTTCAGCACCTTGGCGACACCGGCAATTTGCGCCGCAGCATCGGCCACGGCGCCGCAATCCTTGCCTGCGACCAGCACGGTCACTTCGCCCAGCTTGCCTGCGGCGGTGACGGCGGAGAGGGTTGCGTCCTTCAGCGACGCATTGTCATGTTCTGCCCAGACCAGCGTGTTCATCAGGCGACTCCCAGTTCCTTGATCTTGGCCACCAGCTCGTCAACCGAGCCGACCTTGATGCCAGCCTTGCGCACGGGCGGTTCGCTGACCTTCAGCGTCTTGAGGCGCGGCGCGGTGTCCACACCCAGATCGGCCGGGGACTTGGTTGCCAGAGGCTTGGACTTGGCCTTCATGATATTGGGCAGCGAGGCATAGCGCGGCTCGTTCAGGCGCAGATCGGTGGTGACGATGGCCGGGAGCGTGAGGCTCACCGTCTCAAGCCCACCATCGACTTCGCGCGTCACGTTCACCGTGTCGCCGGCGACTTCCACCTTGCTGGCGAAAGTACCCTGCGGGCGGCCCATCAGCGCGGCCAGCATCTGGCCCGTCTGGTTGGAATCGTCGTCGATCGCCTGCTTGCCCATTACCACCAGGCCGGGCTGTTCCTCGTCGGCAATTGCCTTGAGGATCTTGGCGACGGCCAGCGGTGCCACCTCGTCATCGGTCTGCACCAGGATCGCGCGATCCCCGCCCATGGCAAGTGCGGTGCGCAGCGTTTCCTGAGCCTTCGCCGGGCCGATGGAGACGACCACGATTTCCGTCGCGGCGCCCTTTTCCTTCAGCCGGATCGCCTCTTCCACGGCGATCTCGTCGAACGGGTTCATGCTCATCTTCACATTGGCCAGATCGACGCCGGTGCCGTCCGCCTTCACGCGGGGCTTCACATTATAGTCGATCACCCGCTTCACGGGCACGAGGATCTTCATGGGGAGTGCATCCTTCCCTTAAGGTTCCCGAAATCGCGTTTAACCGGTCGGTTACACGCTGTTGGCTGCTGCCATCGCGCCCCCCAAGCCCTAGGTCAAGGGGGCAGGAAGGGCAGTTTGAAACGCAGCGGGCCCGGACGCATGCGCCCGAGCCCGCCTAAAGCTGTAATGGCGCGAGTGCGCCGTAGCGTCAGGCTGCCTGCTTGACTTCGGCAACGATCTTCTTGGCGGCATCGCCCAGATCGTTGGCCGAAACGATCGGCAGGCCCGAATTGTTCAGGATGTCCTTGCCCTGCTGCACATTGGTGCCTTCAAGGCGCACCACCAGCGGCACGGACAGATCGACTTCCTTGGCGGCCGCCACAATGCCTTCCGCGATGGTGTCGCAGCGCATGATGCCGCCGAAGATATTGACCAGAATGCCCTTCACGGCCGGATCGGACAGGATGATCTTGAAGGCCGCAGTCACCTTTTCCTTGTTGGCGCCGCCGCCCACGTCGAGGAAGTTGGCCGGGAAGGCGCCGTTCAGCTTGATGATGTCCATGGTGGCCATGGCAAGGCCCGCGCCGTTCACCATGCAGCCGATGTCGCCATCCAGCTTGATGTAGGCCAGATCGTATTTGGAAGCTTCCACTTCCATCGGATCTTCCTCGGTCTCGTCGCGCATCGCTTCCACATCGGGGTGGCGGTAGAGCGCGTTGGAATCGAAGCTCATCTTGGTGTCGAGCACCAGCAGCTTGCCGTCCACGGTTTCAACCAGCGGGTTGATTTCCAGCATCGCGCAGTCGAGCGTCATGAAGGCTTCGTAAAGCTGCTTCGCCAGCTTCTGGGCCTGCTTGTTGAGATCGCCCTGCAGCTTCAGCGCGAAGGCCACCGCGCGACCGTGGTGAGGCATGAAGCCCTGGGCCGGATCGATGGTGATGGTGGTGATCTTTTCGGGCGTTTCATGCGCCACGGTTTCGATGTCCATGCCGCCTTCGGTGGAAACGATCATCGCCACGCGGCCGCTTGCACGGTCCACCAGCATGGAAAGGTAGTATTCCTTCGCGATGTCCACGCCATCGGTGATGTAGAGGCGGTTCACCTGCTTGCCCGCTTCACCGGTCTGCACCGTCACCAGCGTATTGCCGAGCATTTCTTTGGCGTTGGCTTCTACTTCCTCGATGCTCTTGGCCAGGCGCACGCCGCCCTTGGCATCGGCGGCCAGTTCCTTGAACTTGCCCTTGCCGCGCCCGCCCGCATGAATCTGGGCCTTCACGACATAAAGCGGCCCGGGGAGCTGTTTCGCACCTGCAACCGCTTCTTCAACGGTGAGTGCGGGATAGCCGGCCGGAATGCCGATACCGAATTTCGCGAGCAGTTCCTTGGCCTGATATTCGTGAATGTTCATGGGGGACTCGGCTCTTTCAAGGATGTGAAGGGAGTGCTTTCGCATAAGCACAATCGCCATGGCTTGAAAAGTGCCGCGCACCGCTTCAACTGGCATTGGGAAATGATCGACCGGCAACGCCTCGAAAAGATCGTCCGCGAAGCCGGGCAGATCGCCATGCGCCAGTGGCCCGGTGCTGGCCACACGGTGAAGAGCTGGGAGAAGACGCCCGGCTCCCCAGTCACCGATGCGGATATGGAAGTGGACGATTTCCTGCGCCGCGAATTGCTCGCCCTGCTTCCCTCGGCCGGATGGCTTTCGGAAGAAACCGCCGATCATCCCGAGCGGTTGGGCAGGGGCCTGTGCTGGTTGGTCGATCCGATCGACGGCACGCGCGATTTCATGCGCGGGCGCCCCGGCTGGTCCGTCTCGGTCGCGCTGGTCAGTGCCGGGCGCCCCCTGATCGGGATGCTGGTGGCGCCGGCACGCGGGACCGAACCTGGCGGCGAGGAATGGTATGGCATGGCCGGGCAGGGCGCATGGCTCAATGGCAGGCGCCTCAAGGCCAGCACCCGGCAGGACTTTCCCGGATCGCGTGTGCCGGCCGATTCCCTGCCGAAGGAAGATCGCGACCTGACCATGGTCGAAAAGCCCAATTCCATCGCCCTGCGCATCGCCATGGTGGCGGATGACCGGGCCGATCTGCTGGCCACCCTGCGCTGGGGCTATGAATGGGATATCGCCGCCGCGACCCTGATCGCGCGGGAGGCGGGCGCCGCCGTCAGCGACGCTTTTGGCGAGCCGCTGGCCTATAACAAGCGCGATCCGCGCGCCTTCGGTGTGCTGGTGTGTGCCCCGGCGATTCATGCTGCCGCGGTGGAGCGGCTGGCGGATCGCGCGGCGGTGCTTTCCCTGCCGCCGGAATGAAAAGGCCGGCGCACTGCCCCTTGGCAGCGGCCGGCCCTTCTTTCAGCCATTGGCTATGGGCGCTTAGTTGCCCTGACGGGCGGCGCTCACGTCTTCCTGGCTGATCGGGGTGATCTTCAGTTCCACGCGGCGGTTCTGCGCGCGGCCATATTCGGTGTTGTTATCGGCCACCGGATAGCGTTCGCCATAGCCGATGGTCGCCACGCGGGCGCGCGATACGCCCCGCATCACCAGATAATCGGCCACCGCATTGGCGCGGCGCTGCGACAGAGCGAGGTTATACTCGTCGCTACCGGTGGAATCGGTGTGGCCCATCACGTCGATCAGGCTGTTGGGATAAGTCACCAGGCTGTTGGCGATAGTATCCAGCGTGCGCTGGAATTCCGGCTTCACCGTGCTGCTGTCCACATCGAAGGTGACGCCATTGGGCAGATTGACCAGAATGGCCTGGCCGTCAGGCGTTTCGGTAACATCCACGCCGCTGCCGGCAGTCTGTTCCTTCAGTTCCTTGATCTGCTTGTCCATCGTGTAGCCGACTGCCGCACCGGCCACGCCGCCGATGCCCGCACCGATGATGCGGCCGGTCTTGCCGCCGATCAGGCCGCCCAGAAGGTAACCGCCCAGTGCGCCGCCCACGCCGCCGATCGCCGTGCGCGAGACTTTCTTCTCGCCCGTGTTCGGATCGGTCACGCATGCCGTGGTGGAGAGCAGCGCTGCTGCTGCGAAACTCGAGATGAAAAGGCGCGATTTCCTCATGGTGAAGGCTCCTTTCTGTTCTTGCGCGGGCCAAAGGGGGGAGATTGCCCGCGTCAATTCCTGCTGCCTTTCCGGTCTTTACTCTTAGATGAACGGATTGGAACTCCTTCCGGCACAGGGATGGGTTGAGCGATTTGCGGGGCGGCAAGAATCTGCTAGCGATGCCTCGTGACACCTTTCCCCTGGATCGACGTCCTGATCATCGCAGGACTGATTTTGCTCAATGGCCTGTTCGCCATGTCCGAACTGGCCATCGTTTCCGCACGGCCGGCCCGCCTGCAAGTGGCAGCCGAAAAGGGCAGCAAAGCCGCCAAGGCCGCGATCGATCTGGAAGCGGACCCGGGCAAGTTTCTCTCCACGGTTCAGATCGGCATCACGCTGGTGGGCATTATCGCGGGTGCCTATTCCGGGGCGAGCCTTGGCGGGCCCGTGGGCGAGCGGCTGGGCCTGCTGGGCGTGCCCGACAGGATGGCGGACGAAGTCGGCTTTGCGCTGGTGATCGTGCTGACCACCTATTTCAGCCTCGTCGTGGGCGAACTGGTGCCCAAGCAATTCGCCCTGCGCGCGGCAGAGCCGATCGCGCTGTTGATGGCACGGCCCATGATGCTGCTGTCCAAGGTGGCGGCGCCCTTCGTCTGGTTGCTCGACAAGTCTTCCGCCACGCTCATGCGCCTGCTGCGGATCAGCCATCGCGGCGAACACGGGCTGACGGCCGAGGAACTGCAGATCATCTTCGCCGAGGCGACCCGGTCCGGCGCGATCGAGGAAGACGAGCGTGCGATCATGGCCGGGATCATGAAGCTGGCGAATCGTCCGGTGCGCGAACTGATGACCCCCCGCACCGAGCTGGACTGGATCGACTGTTCGGCGAGCGAGGCGGAAATTCGCGCGACCATCGCCGCATCGCCCCATTCGCTGCTGCCAGTCGCCGATGGCTCGACCGACAAGGTCGTGGGCGTGGTGAAGGTGCGCGAAGTGCTGGCCCTGCTGCTGGAGAAGAAGACCATCGATCTCGACAGCGTGCTGCGCAAGCCTGAGGTCATTCCCGACCAGCTGGATGCCATGGATGCGCTGCGCATGTTGCAGCAATCGGGCACTGGCATGGCCATGGTGCATGATGAATATGGCCACCTGGAAGGCGTCGTCACTCCGGCTGACTTGCTGATGGCGCTGGTGGGCACTTTCGTCAGCCATCAGGATGAAGGCGATGCGCCGCAGTTGGTGGAGCGGGCGGACGGATCGCTGCTGGTTGCTGGCTATATGCCGGCGGATCTGATGGCTGACCGGCTGGGAATCGAACTGCCCGAAGATCGTGAATTCGCCACGGCGGCGGGTTTCGTCCTTGCCGTGCTGAAGAAGCTGCCGACGGTGGGCGAAGTGTTCGAAACGCAGGGCTGGCGCTTCGAGGTGGTCGATATGGACGGCCTCCGCATCGACCAGCTGTTGGTCAGCCAGCTTAACGACGAGGCACCTGAACCCGATACGGGCGATTGACGCGCCTGCCCTCGCCAAAAGAAAAGGCCCGCCGAAGCGGGCCTTTTTCATGTCCGGTCAGGCCAGGTCAGCCTTGATTGGGGATCACGGCCTGTGCTTCGCGCCCGTCGCCCTGCGGCGCGGAAACGATGGCGCGGGTGACAGTGCCCTTGTCCACCGTATTGGTCTGCGTATCGCCCACGGCGGAGCGGATGCCCGCATCGGCCGAGCCTGCACGGTCAAGCGCGCTGGTTTCCACGCTGGAACGCGGGGCGGTGCCGCCGAACAGCGCATCGAGCGCCTGCTGGCTGGCGGTGCCTTCTGCCGGGCGCGGGGCGCCGGGGGCCGGGGGCACGAGGTTGAAATCGGGCGGAACCACCAGCGGGGCCTGGCGCTGCACCGCGAATTCATCGGGCCGCGCGCGGTTGAAGATGCCGCCGCCGCTGCCGCAGGAAGCGAGCATGGCCGAACCGGCCAGCAGCAGGAGGATCGTGGTGGTCTTGCGCATCAATTCTTCTCCGGGGCCTATGCGGCGCTCGTTTGAGCAGGCTTTTCGCGCAGGAAGATCGCGCGGGCAAGGATAATCACGACACCGATGCTGATCGCGGCATCGGCAATGTTGAAGATCATGAAGGGGCGCCATTCTCCGAAATGGAGATCGGCATAGTCGATCACATAGCCATAGACGGTGCGATCGCGGATATTGCCCAGCGCGCCGCCCAGCACGAAGGCCAGCGGCAGGATGTCCCACAGCCGCCGCTCGCGCAGCATCCACACCAGCACCACCAGTGCGATCAGCCCGGTCATCGCCACGAGGCCCCAGCGCATTTCGGCGGAGGTGGCCTGCAGCATCCCCAGCGAGACGCCGAAATTCTGCGTCCAGGTGAGGTTGAAGAAGGGCAGGATCTCGATCTGGCCGCCCGGCTGGTTGCGCAGGGCGATGGGGCCGAGCACCAGCGCCTTCACCCACAGGTCAAGCGCCAGAACCACTGCGGCAAGGCCGAGGCCGTAAAGCCGGTTGCGGGTTGCACGGGCCATCAGGCGGCATCCATTTCGGCAACCACGCTTTCGCAGCGGTCGCACAGGGCGCCGTCTTCCGCCACTTCGGGCAGATGGCGCCAGCAGCGGCCGCATTTGTGGCGAGAGGTTGCGGTGACAGTCACTTCATCGCCCTTAGCGTGCGTGACTGACGCGGTGATGAACAGCTCTGCCAATTGTGCATCGTCGAACACCATCGGGCCTTCCGGCAGGATTACTTCGGCCTGCAGGCTGGAACCCAGCGTCTTGTCGCGGCGCAGCGGCTCGATGGCCTCGGTCACTTTCTGGCGCAATTCGCGCAGGCCGTTCCAGTCGGCCATGGCGGCATGGGCCACGGGCAGTTCCGGCCACACCAGCAGGTGCACGCTTTCGCTGTCGGGATAGCGGCTCTGCCACACTTCTTCCGCAGTGAAGACCAGCACCGGCGCCGCATAGCGGATCAGGGCGTGGAACAGAGTGTCCAGCACCGTGCGATAGGCGCGGCGGCGCGGGTCCGACGGCGCATCGCAATAGAGGCAGTCCTTGCGGATATCGAAGAAGAAGGCCGAGAGGTCTTCATTGCAGAAATCGGTCAGCGCGCGGACATAGGCGTTGAAATCGAACGCATCGGTCGCCCGACGCAGTTCCGTATCCAGATCGCGCAGCAAGGCGAGCATGTAATGCTCAAGCTGCGGCATTTCCTCCACCGGCAGGCGTTCTTCCTCGGTGAAGCCGTCCAGCGCACCCAGCAGGTAGCGGAAGGTATTGCGCAGCTTGCGATACTGGTCGGCCACGCCCTTGAGGATCTCGTCCCCGATGCGGTGATCTTCGGTGTAATCTACCGAGAGCGCCCACAGGCGGATGATGTCCGCGCCATATTGCTCCATCACCTTCAGCGGGCTGACGGTGTTGCCGAGCGACTTGGACATTTTCATGCCCTTCTGATCCATGGTGAAGCCGTGGGTCAGAACCGCTTTGTAGGGCGCATGGCCGCGCGTGGCGCAGCTTTCCAGCAGGGAAGACTGGAACCAGCCGCGATGCTGGTCGCTGCCTTCCAGATAGAGGTCCGCCGGCGGGCCTTCATAGCCTTCCGGGCGCAGCAATTCGGGCCAGCGGCCGCTTTCCAGCACGAAGGCATGGGTGCTGCCCGAATCGAACCACACGTCCAGAATGTCGGTGATGCGTTCGTAATCGGCCAGATCGTAATCGGGGCCGAGCAGTGCGGCGGCATTCTCGTCATCCCAGGCATCCACGCCCTGTTCGCGCACGGCGGCGACGATGCGGGCATTGACTGCGGGATCGTTGAGATACTGGCCGGTCTTGCGATCGACGAACAGGGTGATCGGCACGCCCCAGGCGCGCTGGCGCGAAAGCACCCAGTCCGGGCGGCCTTCCACCATGCTGCCGATGCGGTTGCGGCCCTTGTCCGGCACGAAGCGTGTTTCGGCGATGGCCTGCAGCGCCACTTCGCGCAGGGTTGCGCTGTTGGCGGAAACCACGGCGGCCACGGCAGCGCCCACGCCGTCCAGCGGGGCGACCGGGAATTCCAGCGTGGTCAGCGGCTTGTCCATCGGCACGAACCATTGCGGCGTGCAGCGGAAGATCACCTTGGCCTTGCTGCGCCAGCTATGCGGATAGGAATGTTTGTAATCCGCCGATGCGGCCAGCAGCCCGCCTGCTTCGCGCAGGTCGGTGCAGATCGGCCCGTCGGGCGCGTTGAACTTGGGATTGATGACCGATCCCTGACCGCCCAGCCATGCCCAGTCTTCGCGATAGCGGCCATCGGCCTCCACCACGAATTTCGGCTCGATCCCATGGGCCTTGCACAGGTCGAAATCGTCCTCGCCATGGTCGGGCGCCATGTGGACCAGGCCGGTGCCGCTTTCGGTGGTGACGAAGTCGCCGGACAGGAAGGGGCGCGGCTCGGCAAAGAAGCCGCCGAGCTGGTGCATCGGGTGACGGGCGACGGTCCCGGCGAGGTCGGAGCCTTTGCCGGACCAGATTTCTTCGATTTCTAGTGAGCCACCTTTCCCGACAATTCGTTCTTGGAACTGCGGTAGAAGTGAGCGGGCAATAAGGAACTGCTTGCCAACAGTGTTTGCGACGAAAGCAGGTTGAAGTTCTGCATCATCTTTCCAAGCAGCATGCGCAGCGACGATAACTGCAGACAAAACATACTCAACCTCCGGCCCGTAGGCCAAAGCCTGGTTCACCGGGATCGTCCAGGGGGTCGTCGTCCAGATCACCGCATAGGCGCCGATCAGTTCCTTGATCGGGCTCTCGGTGATCTCGAAGGCCACGTCGATCTGGGTCGAGGTAATGTCCTCGTACTCAACCTCGGCTTCCGCCAGCGCCGTCTTTTCTACGGGCGACCACATCACCGGCTTGGCACCGCGATAGAGCTGGCCGGCTTCCGCGAATTTCAGCAGCTCGCCCACGATGGTGGCTTCGGCCTGGAAATCCATGGTCAGATAGGGATGGTCCCAATCGCCATTCACGCCCAGGCGCTTGAGCTGTTCGCGCTGCACATTCACCCAGTTCTGGGCGTAGGCGCGGCATTCGGCGCGGAATTCCTTGGCGGGAACCTCGTCCTTGTTCTTCTTCTTCTTGCGGTATTCTTCCTCGACCTTCCATTCGATGGGCAGGCCGTGGCAGTCCCAGCCGGGAACATAGGGCGCGTCCTTGCCCAGCAAGCTTTGCGTGCGCACCACCATGTCCTTCAGGATGTGGTTCAGCGCATGGCCGATATGCATGTCGCCATTCGCATAGGGCGGGCCATCGTGCAGGATGAACTTTTCCTCGCCCGCACGGGCGGCGCGCAGCTTTTCATACAGCCCGTCAGCCTGCCAGCGCGCAAGAATGCCCGGCTCCTTCTGGGGGAGGCCGGCCTTCATCGGGAAATCGGTCTTCGGGAGGAAAACCGTGGGACGATAATCGCGCTGTTCTGACATGGCTGCGCCGTTAGAGCAAAGAACCGGCGTGATAAAGACTATCCACACGCCGGGAAGAACGCGGAGCCGGTTTTTCGGGCGAAGTGCCCGCCCGGATCACGCGTGGGATCACTTCGTGGCCCGGCGCTTCTCCAGCCCGGCTTCGGCCTTTGCAATCTCTTCATCGCGGCGCTTGTCGAGCGATGGGTGCAGGGCGGGGCCTACGGTCCACATATCGTCGATCAGGATATGGCCGTTGAAGGTGGAGGGAATCTCGCCGATCTCTTCAGGCAGGGAAAGGCCGCCCAGCGGGGATGTGTCGGGCGCGGGCGGGGCGATGATCACATGGCCGCCCTGTGCTTCCATCCGCTGGATCAGGCGATTGGGCCAGCCCCACAGGAAGAAGCTGTTTTCCATCGTCACCAGCATGGTGCCGCCCCGGCAGCTGTCGGGCAGGGCGCCGGTCCAGCCACTGAGCATATAGTCGCTCTGGCAGGCCTTCGCGCCTTCCACGCTGAAGCTCCACGCCTTGGGGAAATGTTCGGCAATGCGGCGGATGGCAGGGGTGTCGCCGGAAAAACCGTCGCGCGAATTGTCCACGTCGCGCAGCGATCCGCGCAGGGTGCGGGCCAACTGGTCCACATCGGCGGGGGTGAAGCCGTTCAGGTTGAACAGGATCGGCGTATCGGGAACCGCGGCCAGCAATTCGTCCAGCGATGGCATGGCGCCAATGCCCTTGCCGCGCAGGGGGAAGCTCTTGCCGCCATCCGCCGTATAGCCATAGCCGACATCGAGCTGCTTGAGCTGATCCATCGTCTGGCTGCGAACCTTGCCCTTGCCCTCTGTCCGGCAATCGAGCGTGGCGTCGCGGAACACGGCGAATTTGCCGTCTGCCGTGGGGACGAGGTCCACCGCCAGCATGCCTGCGCCAAGCCGCCGGGTCTGTGCGAGCGAGGGCAGGGTGTTCTCGATGAACTGATGCACCGGTTGCTCTATCGCGGCGGCGCTGCAACCGTTCGGGCCGGGGCCGGTGGCATATTGCCCGATTCCGCGATGGGCCACTTTCCACGGCGTGCCGCGCGGCGCATCGGCCAGCCAGCTGGCATTGGTGAAAGTCAGCCCCACGAAGCCGAGCGCCAGCACCATGCCGGCGCCCGTGAGCCAGGCCTTGCGATTACCCCCCATGATTCCCCCCGAATCGCGATCAGGCGCCGCTGCGCCACGCCATCAGCCGCCGATAGGGCATGCTGCGGGTGAATTCATCCCAATGCGTGTACCAAATGGTAACATCGCCGCCCCACGGCGGGCTCCAGTCCCGTTCGGGCCGGGAACCGAGCGCGGCGGCCGTCTTTTCGCTGCCTGCATTGCCTTTCAGGATGCAGTGCATGACCAGATCGTGCCCCAGTGCTTCCTTGCACCAGACAAGCGCGGCGGCGGCGCCTTCCACGGCATAGCCGCGGCGCTGATGTTCGGGGAAGATTGCCCAGCCGACTTCGAAACCGGGCCAGCCCGGCGGGGCGAAGGGGCCAAGGCGGCCGATGGGTTCGCCCGTTTCCTTCAGCGTCGCCACCCAATTGCCGAAGCCTTCCAGCGACCAGCTGCCGTTGATCATGGCCATGGAGCGCCATGCCTCTTCCCGCGTCAGGCCCCGCCCCTCGCGCGAAATGGTGCGGGCGAATTCGTCCTTCGCCAGGGCTTCCATGAATGGCTCGCGGTCTGACGGCTGGAAGCCGCGCAGAATCAGGCGCTCCGTCTCCAGAACCGGGATGCCCGACATGATTGCGGGTTCAGGCCAGCAATTCGCGCGCGCGGTCGCAGTCGCGGTTCATCTGGGCAATCAGCGCGTCGAGCGAATCGAACTTCGCTTCGGGCCGCAGGAAGTGGCGGAACTGCACTTCGATCTCGCGGCCATAGAGGTCGGCGGAAAAATCGAAGAAATGCGGTTCCAGCAATTCGATCGGCGGCTCGAATTGCGGGCGGATGCCGATATTGGCGGCGCCCTTCAACTGTTCGCCGGTGTCCAGCACGGTGCCGGTGATGGCATAGACGCCGAAGCGCGGGCGCAGATAGGCGCCCAGTGCCATGTTGGCAGTGGGAAAGCCGATTTCCCGGCCGCGCTTGTCGCCATGTTGCACGGTGCTGCGCACGGCGAAGGGGCGGGTCAGCAGGCGGGTGGCCACGTCGCATTCCCCGGCCTTGAGCGAATCGCGGATGCGGCTGGACGAAACGACCATGCCGCTTTCCATCACTTCGGGCACGGCGCGCGCGGCGATGCCATGGGCCTTGCCCAGTGCGATCAGCGTGTCGCGATTGCCGTCACGGCCCTTGCCGAAGGTGAAATCCTCACCCGTCACCACGCCCGCCGCGCCGACGCGCTTGGCCAGCAGGGTGCAGATGAAATCGTCGGCATGGGTGGTGGCCAGTTCATCGTCGAAATGGAACACCAGCATGGCATCCGCCCCGGCGGCCGCGAACATCTCCTCGCGCTGGTCCAGCGTGGTCAGGCGGAAGGGCGGCACATGCGGCGCGAAATGGCGGATGGGGTGCGGGTCGAAGGTGGCGATGATCGCCGGGCGGCCTTCGCTGCGCGCCCATTCCACCGTTTCCTTCACCACGGCCTGATGGCCCAGATGGAAGCCGTCGAAATTGCCCAGCGCCACGATCGCGCCGCGCAGGTTTTCGGGGATCGGCTGGCGGTGGTCGAGGCGCATCAGGGGCGTTTCTCCAGTGTAACGAAGGCGTAGGGGGGCCAGCCATCGGCGGCGGGATGTTCTTCGCGCGCAGTCTCGCGCCATTCGGGGCCGGGATAGGGCATGAACACATCGCCCTGCGTATCCTCATGCACCTCGGTCAGTTCGAAGCGGGTGGCCAGCGGGGCGAACAGGGCGAAGATTTCCGCCCCGCCGATCACGGAAACATCGCCGTCCCCGGCCATTTCCAGCGCCTGCTCCACCGAATGGGCCACTTCCGCGCCCTCTGCCTGCCAACTTGCATCGCGAGTCAGCACGATGTGGCGGCGGCCGGGCAGCAGGCCGGGCAGGCTCTCGAAAGTCTTGCGGCCCATCACCATCGGCGTGCCCATGGTGATCCGCTTGAATCGCTTGAGATCGGCGGAAATCTGCCAGGGAACCTTGCCGTCGATGGCGATGGTCCCGTCGCTCGCCCGGGCAACGATGAACAGGATGTCGCGCGCCATCAGCGTGTCACCTTCGTCACATGGCCCATCTTGCGGCCAGGGCGCGCCTCGCTCTTGCCATAGAGATGCAGGCGGTTCGCCCCGTCCTGCAGGATCGGCAGAACGTCCAGCCCGTCGTCGCCGATCAGATTGTCCATCACCACCTGCGACCCGGTGAGCGAGGTATCGCCCAGCGGCAGGCCGCAAATCGCGCGAATGTGGTTTTCGAACTGGCTCGTCACCGCGCCTTCGATGGTCCAGTGGCCGGAATTGTGCACGCGCGGCGCCATTTCGTTGAACACCGGGCCTTCTGCCGTGGCGAAGAATTCGCAGGACAGGACGCCGACATAGCCAAGCTCTTCCGCCATGCGCGCCGCAAAGTGGCGTGCTTCGGCCACCTGCGCCTGCGCCACAGGCGATGCGGGAACGGTGGAAGTGGCCAGAATGCCGCCGACATGGACGTTTTCCGCACTGTCCCAGAAGCGGATTTCGCCATCCAGCCCGCGCACCAGAATCACCGAGAATTCCGCCTCGAAGGTGACGAAACCTTCCAGCACGCAAGTATGGGCGCCGATTTCCTGCCAGACCTGCGCCGGGTCTTCCCCGCCGGAAAGGCGCATCTGGCCCTTGCCGTCATAGCCGAGGCGGTTGGTCTTCAGGATCGCAGGCGCGCCGATTTCGGCAATGGCCGCAGCCAGTTCTTCCGCCGAATCGACCAGGGCGAAAGGCGCAGTCACCCCGCCGCAATCGCGCGCGAAATTCTTCTCGTTGCTGCGCGACTGGGCGATTTCCAGCACCTTGGGGCCGGGACGCAGCGGCGCGATGTCCGCGATCATCGCCAGCGGGCCGGCAGCCACATTCTCGAACTCATAGGTAATCACGTCGCATTGCGCGGCGAAATCGGCCAGCGCCTGCGTATCGTGCCAGTCCGCGCGGGTCAGCTGGGCGGAAACTTCGCCCGCCACGCTTTCCGTTTCCGGCGCGTAGATATGGCAGCGATAGCCGAGCTGGGCGGCCGCAACGGCCATCATGCGGCCAAGCTGGCCGCCGCCGAGAATGCCGATCGTGGCGCCGGGAAGAAGCATGGGCCTCGCTCTAGTCGTCGGAAGGCTTTTCCGCCACCGATGCCGTATTGGTGGCGCGCCATGCCTTCAGCCGTTCGGAAAGGGCGGCATCGGACAGGGCGAGAATCGCGGCGGCATGAAGCCCGGCATTGGTCGCACCGGCTTCGCCGATGGCCAGAGTGCCCACGGGAATGCCCGCCGGCATCTGCACGATGGACAGCAGGCTGTCCTGCCCGGACAGCGCCTTGGACTTCACCGGAACGCCCAGCACGGGCAGATGGGTGAGCGAGGCGACCATGCCCGGCAGATGTGCCGCGCCGCCTGCACCCGCGATAATCACGTGGAAGCCCTGTGCTTCGGCCGTGCGGGCGAAATCGAACATCCGTTCCGGCGTGCGGTGGGCGGAAACGATTCGCGCATCGTAAGCGACGCCCAGATCGTCGAGCACCTTGGCGGCGCATTGCATGGTCGGCCAGTCAGACTGGCTGCCCATGATGATCGCAACTTTCGGCGCCCCGTTCGGCGCGGTTCCTGCCCCCATCTTACCTGTCCTTCAGATAATGCCGTTCGCCCGGCGCCATGGCATCGTCGAAATCATAGACGATGGGCTGGCCGGTCGGAATTTCCAGCCCGGTGATGTCATCGTCGGAAATGCCCGACAGGTGCTTCACCAGCGCGCGCAGCGAATTGCCATGCGCGGCAACGATCACCGTCTTGCCGGCGGAAAGCTCGGGCAGGATGGCGCTTTCATAATAGGGCAGCACGCGGGCGATCGTGTCCTTCAGGCTTTCGGTCGCCGGCACGTCGATCCCGGCATAGCGCGGATCGGACGAGAGATCGAACGGCCCGCCCGCATCCATCGGCGGCGGCGGCACGTCAAAGCTGCGGCGCCAGATCTTCACCTGATCGTCGCCATGCTTGGCGGCGGTCTCGGCCTTGTCCAGCCCGGTCAGCCCGCCATAATGGCGTTCGTTCAGGCGCCAGTCCTTGGTTTCGGGCACCCACAGGCGGCCGCAATGGCGCAGCACGATGTGCAAAGTGCGGATCGCGCGGGTCTGCAGCGAAGTGAAGGCGCAGGTCGGCAGCAGGCCCTTGGCGCCCAGCAATTCGCCGGCGGCGCGCGCTTCGGCGATTCCCTGATCGGTCAGATCCACGTCCCACCAGCCGGTGAAACGGTTCTCCAGGTTCCACTGGCTCTGGCCATGGCGGACAAGGATAAGGCTGGCGCGGGGGGTGGACACGGGCAATCTGCTCCTGCTCTCGGTCGGGAGCACGTCGCCCTAGCTTTTCGAAGCCTCTTTGGGAAGGGTGGCGTTTTCCGCCTGATCCGCCGTGCCATCCAGCGTTTCGCGCGCCTCCATCTCGCGGGACTGTGCCTTGCGGCGGCGCAGGTTTTCGCGGAGCTTTGCGGCAAGCCGTTCTTCGCGGGATAGGGTGGCGGGTTCGTCCTTCATCACGAAAGGCATTGCCGCAGCCGGGCAGTGCTTGACAAGCCCTGCCAGCCCCGCCAATAGCGCGCCCCTGCCGGGCAGGGCTTTTGCGCCTCGCCCCGCATCTGAAATGGTTGGCTGCTGTAGCTCAGTGGTAGAGCGCATCCTTGGTAAGGCTGAGGTCGGGAGTTCAATCCTCCCCAGCAGCACCATTTCCCTTCTTTCCTGAAAATCAGGCTGGAACCTGGCCCTCAAGCGAAGGGCCCCGGCTTGCGCCGAGGCCCAGGGGCCGGTGCGGATGCGTCGGGCCGCCCGGCCCGTATGCGCAGCCTGCTTCAGTAGAACACGCCGTAATAGCGATAGAGGCCCGCGCCGAAATTGGCGTCGAACACGGGCGGGGAATCGCCTGTGTAGTAAGGCGCGTCATGCAGCTTGGCCTTGTCGATGGCGACGACATAGCCGTCGCGCTGCGTATCGTAATCCAGCGCATCCCAGGGAATCGGGTGATAGCTTTCACCCAGACCCAGGAAGCCGCCGAAGCTCATCACGGCATATTTCACCTGTCCGCTGCGCTTGCCGATCATCAGATGATCGACATGGCCCAGCTTCTCGCCATCGGTGGAATAGACGGCGGTGCCGTCCACCTTGTCGGACGAGATCAGATCGTGCGTCTCTTCGGTGCTCACGGAATTGCCAGGGCCTGCGGCCTTGTCAGGCATCAGGGTTTCGCTGGTCATCTGGTTCATGTCGCATCTCCTCCGTTGTTCGCGGAAGCGCGGGCGGATGCGGGGGCAGCCATGGGGTGGCCCGCGATACGCGCCGATTCGACCGGCGCGTCAGCGATCCGTCCGTCGCCTGTATCCGATCAACGGAGGGGCAGGGGCGGTGTTCCGCCGCTCATCGCAGTGGGGGACCGGCCCGGCTGGATATGCCAATCAGGCGCGCAAATCCGCCCATTCCGGGTGCCGATCGAACTGGGCGGCGACATAGGAACATTGCGGCGCGATGCGGAAGCCCTGTTCACGCGCATCGGCAATCAGGGCCTTCACCAACTCGCCCGCGATCCCGCGCCCGCCGATCTCTTTGGGCACGATCGTGTGTTCAGCCGCACGGACACCGTCTTTCTGCACCCAGGTCAGCCGCCCGATGAAATGGCTGTCTGCCGGATGGGCGCGATATTCGCCATGGTCGCCGTGATCGATGCGGGTGATTGCCAAGCCTTCCATGGGGACTCCTCTTGCCTCAGCGGGAATCTTGCACAAGCCCCGGCCCGGGTCCATGGCGCTGCCATGCAATTCCTTTCCGACAATGCGGCGCGCGTGCACCCGGCAGTGTGGGCGGCGATGCAGGCGGCCGATTCGGCGGACCGCCCCTATGATGGCGATTCGCTTTCGCAGCGGATGGATGAGGCGTTTTCGGCGCTGTTCGGGCGGGATGTGGCGGCGATCTGGGTCGCCACCGGCACGGCGGCAAACTGCCTTGCGCTCACTACCATGGTGCAGCCGCATGGCGGCGTGATCTGCCACCGCGAGGCGCATATCGAAATGGACGAATGCGGCGCGCCGGGCTTCTTCCTGCACGGTGCCAAGCTGTTGCTGGCCGAAGGCGATGGCGCGAAGCTGACGGCGGAAAGCATCTCAGCGGTGCTGGCGGGCATCACGCGCGGCGTGCATCAGGTGCCCGCGCAGGCGATCTCCATCACGCAGGCCAGCGAATATGGCCGTGCCTATTGTCCCGACGAACTGGCGGCGATCGGCGCGCTGGCAAAGGCGCATGGCCTTGGCCTGCATATGGACGGCGCACGCTTTGCCAATGCCACGGCCTTTCTCGGCTGCACGCCCGCCGAATCGGCCGGGCCGGTCGATGTGCTGAGCTTCGGCTGCGTGAAAAATGGCGGCATGGATGCGGAAGCCGTGGTGTTCTTCGATCCGGAACAGGCCGATCTGGCCCGTTGGCGGCGCAAGCGGGCCGGGCACTTGCAGTCCAAGGGCCGCTATCTGGCTGCACAGTTGCTGGCACTGATCGAAGATGGCCTGTGGCTGGAAAATGCCCGGGCGGCCAATGCCGCGGCGGTTGAAGTGGCAAGCGGGGCGACAGGCCGCCTGCTTCACCCGGTAGAGGCCAACGAAGTGTTCCTGCGCATGGATGGAGCCGAACGCGCGGCCCTGCGCGCGCAGGGCTTTGCCTTTTACGACTGGGACGATGCATCGGTGCGCATGGTCACGGCGTGGGATACGCCTGCGGAACATGCCGCCGCGCTGGCAAAGGCGATTGCCGCCCTATGAGCGCCCTGTGAGCGAGGCACCTGCCGAGGGCACTGCGCAAACCCTGCTGCGGCCCGCCATCGTCATTCCCTTCACCCTCACGGCCCTGATCTGGGGCGCGACATGGTTCGCGATCAAGGATCAGCTCCACGCCGCGCCGCCAAGCTGGTCCGTCACCTGGCGGTTCATCGTGGCGGCCATCGGCATGGGCGTGCTGGTGCTGGCGCGGCGGCAGAGCTTCCGCATGAGCCGCGAAGGCCATGTGGTGGCGGCGCTGTTCGGGCTGACCCAGTTCTGCCTCAACTTCAATCTGCTCTACCGGGCAGAGGCCTATCTCACATCGGGCATCGTCGCGGTAATGTTCGCCATGCTGATGCTGCCCAATGCGCTGCTGGGGCGCGTCTTCCTGGGCATCAGGGTTTCGGGGCGTTTCGTTGCGGGAACCGCCGTGGCGCTGGCGGGCATCGGCCTGCTGCTGCTGCATGAAGCGCGCGTGGCCTCTCTGGCTGGCGGGCTTGCGGGCGGTGCGGTCGTCACCGGCATTGCGCTTGCCTGCGCTTCCATCCTCGCGGCATCGGCGGCCAATGTGATGCAGGCCGGACAGGTGGCGCGGCGGCAACCGATTCTCGCCATGTTGTTCTGGGCGCTGCTATGGGGCGCACTGGGCGATTTCTGCGTCGCCTGGGTGCTTTCAGGCCCCCCTGTGCTCCCCTTGAGTGCCCGTTATGTCGCCAGTGTGCTGTATCTCGGAATCATGGGTTCTGTCGTCACGTTTCCCTTGTATTTCAGCCTGATACGCGCGCTTGGGCCGGGTCGCGCAGCCTATAATGGCGTGGTGGTGCCCATCGTCGCCATGCTGATTTCCACCCTGGCGGAAGGCTATCGCTGGTCACTGCTTTCGGTGGCCGGAGCGGTGCTGGCATTGCTGGGCATGGTGCTGGCATTAAGGGCGCGCAGCCCCTCGCGATAAGTGGGATAGGTGGGCTTCCAACCAAGTATCCGCTTGGCCTTGCCATTCGAAATCCGGCGGTTTTCCGTATAGAAAGCAAGGGCTTGATCACTAAGGCCGGCATCCTCCAGCGCAACCAGCGGCGGTAGGGGGGAACCCAGCAGGCGGCAGGCTTCCTCGATCACTTCGTTCTGCGAACAGGGATAATCGTCAGCCAGATTATAGGCCCCGGCGGGCGCATTCACTGCCTTCACGACACCGCTGGCGATGTCCGCCACATGTACCCGGCTGAACACTTGCCCCGGCACGTCGATCCGCCGCGCCTTGCCTTCGCGCACCCGGTCCAGCGCGCTGCGGCCCGGCCCGTAGATACCGGGCAGGCGGAAGACATGGGCGCCCAGTTCCAGCCAGCGCGCGTCGATTGCGGCCCGCGCCGTGCGCCTGCCGCCGCCCGTGGGTGCGTCCTCGTCGATCCACGCCCCGCCCGTATCGCCATAGACGCCGGTGGAGGACAGATAGCCCAGCCAGCGGCCTGCCAGCGCCGCGCCATAGCGTTCCAGCACCGGATCGAGGCCGGTGGCGGGATCGGGCGGAACGGAAGAGATCACGTGGCTGGCAAGGTCCAGCGCATCGTGCACGGCCTGCTCGTCATCGAAGGCGATATTGCCCCTGCTGCCTGTCGCATCGACCTGCCAGCCCTGCGCTCGCAGGTCGCTGGCGATATAGCCGGCCGTGTACCCAAGGCCGAAGATCAGGAAATGGGCCATGGCGCCAATCTACCCATTGGATGCGGCCTGCAAAGTACTTAAGTGCAAAGCCATGGATATCGTGACCAATCCCGAGATGGCCGACGCGGCCGAAACGCCCCATGCCCCCATTGTCGTCCTGCGCGAGGAATATGTTCCGCCCGCATGGCTGGTGCCGGAAGTGGCGCTGGATTTCGCGCTGGGCCTGGAAAAGACCCGGGTGCAGGCTACGCTGAAAGTGGCGGCCAATCCCGCGGCGGCAAATGATGGGACGATCCGCCTGAATGGCGACGGGCTTGCTCCTCTGGAAGTCCGGGTGGATGGCGAGGCAGTGAACAGCTGGCGGCTGGAACGCGGCGACCTGCTGATCGCCCTGCCGGGCGACGCGCACTCGCTGGAAATCGTCACCGAGATCGATCCCGCACAGAACACTCAGCTGATGGGCCTCTATGCTTCAAACGGCATGCTGTGCACCCAGTGCGAGGCGGAAGGCTTCCGCCGCATCACCTTTTTCCCCGACCGTCCGGACGTGCTCAGCACCTATCGCGTGCGCATGGCGGGGGAAAAGGCCGCTTTTCCCGTGCTGCTTTCCAACGGCAACCGCGAAGCCGCAGGCGAGAATGCGGATGGCACCCATTGGGCCGAATGGCACGATCCCTGGCCCAAGCCCTGCTATCTCTTCGCGTTGGTGGCGGGCGATCTGGTTTCCAATCGCAGCAGCTTCACCACCATGAGCGGGCGCGAAGTCGAACTGAATATCTGGGTTCGCCCCGGTGATCTCGACCGGACGGATCATGCCATGCGCTCCCTCATCAAGAGCATGAAGTGGGACGAGCAGGTCTTCGGCCGCGAATATGATCTAGACCTGTTCAACATCGTCGCCGTCAGCGATTTCAACATGGGCGCGATGGAGAACAAGGGCCTCAACGTCTTCAACACGCGCTATGTGCTGGCAGACCCCGAAACCGCGACCGACGCCGATTATGACGGCATCGAAAGCGTGATCGCCCACGAATATTTCCATAATTGGTCGGGCAATCGCGTGACCTGCCGCGACTGGTTCCAGCTCTCGCTGAAAGAGGGCTTCACCGTGCTGCGCGACCAGCTTTTCAGCCAGGACATGGGTTCCGAGGCGGTGAAGCGGATCGAGGATGTGCGCGTGCTGCGCGCGGCCCAGTTCCCGGAGGATTCCGGCCCGCTGGCGCACCCGATCCGACCGGATTCCTATCAGGAAATCTCTAATTTCTACACCGCCACCGTCTATAACAAGGGCGCGGAAGTCATCCGCATGATGCGCACCATGGCGGGGCCGGAACGGTTCCGGCAGGGCAGCGACCTCTATTTCGACCGCCACGATGGCGAAGCCGCGACCTGCGAGGATTTCGTCAAGGCGATCGAGGAAGGCGCCGGGCTGGACCTCGCGCAGTTCCGCCTCTGGTATTCGCAGGCCGGCACGCCCAAGGTGACGGTGCGGCTGGACCATGCGGGCGATACTTCCACGCTGCACCTCAGCCAGATCGTGCCCGCCACGCCCGGCCAGAAGGTGAAGCAGCCGATGGTTATCCCGCTGCGCCTGGCTCTGTTCGACCGGGCAAGCGGCGCTCATCGGGGCGAGGAACTGGTGGTGCTGAAAGATGCGCAGGCCAGCTTCACTTTCAGCGGTTTCAGCGAAGCGCCGGTGCTGTCGATCAATCGCGGCTTTTCCGCCCCGGTTTCGATCGAGCGCGAAATGAGCCATGACGATCTCGTCTTCCTTGCCGCGCAGGATGACGATCCCTTCGCTCGCTATGAGGCGATGCAGGAACTTACCGTGGGCCACCTCACCGCGGTTCTGGGCGGTACGCTGGACGATGCGGCGCGCGCGGCCGGGCGCGAAGCGATTGCCACTGCGCTGAAAGCCGTCCTCACCGATTCGGCGCTGGACGATCTGATGCGCGGCGAATTGATGCTGCTGCCCAGCCAGACCTATCTTTCCGAACAGATGCTGGTTTCCGATCCGGCTGCCGTCCATGGCGAGCGGGAAGGGCTGAAGGCCTGGCTCGGCGCTCAGCTGGAGGCGGAACTCACTGCGCTCCACGCCCGCGCCTCTGCCGTGCCCTACAGCCTCGAGGCCGAGGCACGCGGTGCGCGCAAGGTGAAGACGCAGGCGCTGGTCTATCTTGCGGCCGCCGCGCCCGAAAAGGCAGCCGAACTGGCGGCGGCACAATATCGCGCGGCGGACAATATGACCGACCGGCAGGGTGCGCTGATGGTGCTGGCCGGGCTGGAAACGCCCCAAAGTGCAAATGTGCGGTCAGAATTGCTGGCCGATTTCCACGCGCGTTACGCCGGCAATGCGCTGGTGATCGACAAGTGGTTCTCGCTGCAGGCGCAGTCGCTCCACCCGCAGGCGCTCGAACATGTGAAGGCGCTGGCACAGCACCAGGACTTCACGCTCAAGAATCCGAACCGTGTGCGCTCGCTCTATATGGCCTTCGCAGTGAATCCGCATGCGTTCCACGCGGCGGATGGCGAGGGCTATCGCATGATCGCGGACCTGATTCTCGCACTCGACCCGCTCAATGCACAGACGGCGGCGCGTTTCGTTCCGCCGCTGGGCCGCTGGCGCCGGATCGAACCGAAGCGGGCGGAGATGATGCGCGGCGAACTGGAACGGATCGCGGCCTCGCCGAATCTTTCGGCCGATACTTACGAGCAGGTGACGAAAAGCCTTGGCTGATTCCGCGCCCGAAGCCGTGGAGGTGAACCGCGCCGGAGTGCTGGAGGGCCTTCCACACGGCTTTCTGGGGCGTCGGGGCGGGGTCTCCACCGGGCTGGTCGCCGGGCTGAACGTGGGCTTCGGCGCGGGGGACGATCCGGAGGCTGTGGCACAGAATCGGCACCGCGCGGGCGAAGCCGTCTTGCCCGGTGCGCCGCTGGTGGCCGTCCACCAGGTCCATTCGGCCATCTGCGTGACGGTCGAGGAACCGTGGGACGATACCCGGCGGCCCACTGCCGATGCGCTAGTCACGGCCCGTCCCGGTACGCTGATCGGCATCGTCACGGCGGATTGTGCCCCGATTCTCTTCGCGGATCGCGAAGTGGGGGTGATCGGCGCGGCCCATGCCGGATGGCGCGGCGCGCATGGTGGGGTGGCCGAAGCGACGATCGAGGCAATGGAGGCGCTGGGCGCCCGGCGGGATCGCATCGCGGCAGCCATCGGCCCTTGCATCGCGCAGGCAAGCTACGAAGTGGGCGAGGATTTCCGAGCCAACTTCACTCCGCAGGATTCGCGCTTCTTCGTTTCCGGTATGCTAGGCCACTTCCAGTTCGCCCTGGAATCCTATGTTGCGGCCAGGCTTGAGGCTGCCGGTATCGGGCAGGTGGAGGGGCTGGGCCTCGATACTTATGCGCTGGAAGAGCGCTTCTTCTCCTTCCGCCGCTCCACCCATCGCGCAGAGCCCAATTACGGGCGCCAATTCTCGCTGATCGGCCTACCTTTTTCGATCTAGCTGCAAGAGGGTCGCAAAACCGCCAAAATGCCTGTTGGCATAGGGGCGCCTCTCGTCTATCAGCCCGCCCAAGTCGGCATTGGCAGCAGGCGCTAGACCTGTGCCCAACGCTTGCGGCGGGGGCTTCCTGAACGCGCGACTTTTGTTGATTTTCCCGGCTTTGCCGGCGGTAAGCTCCGCCGGTACGGCCGACAGGCAAGGCAAGGTTGATGGCAGATACGACTGGCACCGCAGACCCGGCAACGATCGCCGGGACGGAAGGTGAAGGCATCCGGCGCCGGGACTTCATCAATATCGCGGCAGTCGGTGCCGCTGGCGTGGGCGGCATCGCAACGCTCGTTCCCCTGATCAGCCAGATGGCTCCGTCGAAGGACGTGCTGGCAGAAAGCTCGACCGAGGTCGACGTCAGCGCGATCCAGCCGGGTCAGGCGATCAAGGCGATTTTCCGCAAGCAGCCGCTTTTCATCCGTAACCTCACGGCGAAGGAAATCGCCGAGGCAAATGCGGTCGACACCGCAAGCCTGCGCGATCCCCAGACGCTTGACGAGCGTACCAAGCCGGGCAAGGAAAACTGGCTCATCACCATGGGTGTCTGCACCCACCTCGGCTGTGTGCCGCTGGGCGCCGCTGAAGGCGAAGTGAAGGGCGAGTTTGGCGGCTATTTCTGCCCCTGTCACGGTTCGCACTACGATACCGCGGCTCGCATCCGCAAAGGTCCGGCTCCCAAGAATCTGGAAGTGCCGGAATATGAATTCACCTCCGACACTGTCGTGAAGATCGGCTGAGGCGAAAGAGAGAGATCATGAGCTTTCCCTGGGCAAACCATTACACCCCGTCGCATCCCGTGATGAAGTGGATGGACGAGAAGCTGCCTTTGCCGCGTCTCGTCTATAATGCAGTCGGTGCCGGCTATCCGGTTCCGCGCAACCTCAACTACATGTGGAACTTCGGCGTTCTCGCCGGCTTCTGCCTCATGCTGCAGATCGTCACGGGCGTGATCCTGGCGATGCATTATGCAGCCAATGCGGGCGTTGCCTTCGCCTCGACCGAGCACATCATGCGCGACGTCAACTGGGGCTGGATGCTGCGTTATGCGCACGCGAACGGGGCCTCGGCCTTCTTCGTGGTCGTCTATCTCCACATCTTCCGCGGTTTCTATTTCGGCTCCTACAAGGCGCCGCGCGAAATGATCTGGCTGCTGGGCGTCGTGATCTTCCTGCTGATGATGGCCACGGCCTTCATGGGCTACGTGCTTCCCTGGGGCCAGATGAGCTTCTGGGGCGCCAAGGTGATCACCGGCCTGTTCGGCGCGATTCCGGTCGTCGGCGAACCGCTGCAGACCTGGCTGCTGGGCGGCTTCGCCCCTGACAATGCCGCGCTGAACCGCTTCTTCTCGCTGCACTTCCTGCTGCCCTTCGTGATCGCGGGCGTCGTGATCCTGCACATCTGGGCGCTCCACATCCCGGGTTCGTCGAACCCCACGGGCGTAGAAGTGAAGAGCGAAAGCGACACCGTGCCCTTCCACCCGTATTACACGGCGAAGGACGGTTTCGGGCTGGGCGTGTTCCTGCTGATCTATTGCGCCTTCCTGTTCTTCATGCCGAACCAGCTGGGCCACCCGGATAATTATATCCCGGCGAACCCGCTCTCCACGCCGGCGCACATCGTGCCCGAATGGTACTTCTGGCCGTTCTACGCGATCCTGCGCGCCTTCACCTTCGACATCTTCTTCATTCCCGCAAAGCTGATGGGCGTGCTGGCGATGTTCGCGGCGATCCTGGTGTGGTTCTTCCTGCCCTGGCTGGACAACTCGCCGGTGCGCTCGGGCCACTACCGCCCGGTGTTCAAGAAGTTCTTCTGGATCCTCGTCATCGACATGGCCGTGCTGTTCTATTGCGGCGGCGCGCCGGCTGCAGAGCCCTATGTGATGATGAGCCAGATCGCCACGGCCTACTACTTCCTCCACTTCCTCATCGTTCTTCCGCTTGTCGCTTTGATGGAAAAGCCCAAGCCGCTGCCCTTCTCGATCACCGAGGCGGTGCTCGGATCGGATGACGATGCGAAGCTGGCTGCGAAGAGCTAAGCGAACAGTCCCGAGGGAAAACGACACATGAACCGCCTCATCGCATCCGTCGCCGTCGGCCTGTTCTTCGTGCTGTCCGTGCTCGCTGCATTCGTCAGCGGCGCTTACACCGCGATCACCGAGCCGGCCGCGCCGACCGCCGAACACGAGTTCCACAAGACGCCCAAGGAACTGCACCTTGCCAGCGATGGCCCCTTCGGCCGTTTCGACAAGCAGCAGCTCCAGCGCGGCTTCCAGGTCTACAGCGAAGTCTGCTCGGCCTGCCACTCGCTCAAGTATGTCGCGTTCCGCGATCTTGAGCAGCTGGGCTATACCGAAGCCGAAGTGAAGGCGATTGCCGCCAGCAAGCAGGTGCCGGGCGTTGACCCGAACACCGGCGAGGCGACCACTCGTCCGGGTCTGCCGACGGACTTCTTCCCGTCGCCCTATCCGAACGACATCGCCGCGCGCGCTGCCAATAACAATGCGGTTCCGCCGGATCTCTCGCTGATGACCAAGGCCCGTCATGACGGTGCTGCCTATGTCTATTCGCTGCTGACCGGCTTCCAGAACCAGCCTGCGGAACTGATCAAGAAGTTCCCGGATTCCAAGACGCCGAACGGCCTGCACTACAATCCGTATTTCGCGAACCTCAACCTCGCGATGGCTCCGCCGCTGACGGATGGTCAGGTCACCTTTGCTGACGGCTCGCCCGACACGGTCGATGCCATGGCCAAGGACGTCTCTGCTTTCCTTACCTGGACGGCCGAACCAACTCTCGACAAGCGCAAGCAGACCGGCTGGCCGGTGCTGGGCTTCCTGCTCTTCGCCACCGTGCTTGCCTATCTTGCCTACCGGAACATCTGGGCTGAGAAGAAAGCCAAGCACTGAGTCCGGTAAGACAGAACTGAATATCCGAACGCCCCTCCATCCCCTGATGCGAGGGGCGTTTTATTTGGCCCGCCAGCGCCCGAAGGGGATTTGCATGACGACCGATGAACTCAAGTCCCTGATCCGCACCGTGCCGGACTTCCCCAAGGAAGGAATCCTGTTCCGGGACATCACCACCCTACTGGCGGACGGCAAGGGCCTGACAGCCTCGGTGGAGCATATCGCCAAGCGCGCCAATGCGGTTGGAGCAGGCGCCATTGCAGGGCTTGAGGCGCGTGGTTTCATCTTTGGCGCCGCCGTGGCTTCCTTACTGATGCTGGGCTTCGTGCCCGTGCGCAAGGCCGGCAAACTGCCGGTGCCGACCATCGGCATCGACTATGCGCTGGAATATGGCGAGGCTCGGCTCGAGATCGATCCAACGCTGATCCAGCCGGGTGAACCGGTAATCATCGTGGATGATCTGATCGCAACCGGCGGCACCGCGCTGGCCGCCGCCAGGCTGCTGCGCCAGGCCGGTGCCGTGGTGGACCGTGCCCTGTTTGTGATCGATCTGCCCGAACTGGGCGGGGCGCAATTGCTGCGCGACAACGGCATCGAAGTCGAAGCGCTGATGGAATTCGAAGGTCACTGACCTGCACTGATTGCGGACCTGCAGGAATGGTCGCCCTGCAAACGCCGCTATTGACTGAACATACCCCGCAATGGCAGTGCAGCGCCACTGGAACGGGCGGGTATAGCTTAGTGGTAAAGCCCTAGCCTTCCAAGCTAGTTAGGCGGGTTCGATTCCCGCTACCCGCTCCAGCCTTTTCCAGAATTTCCGCCCCTGATCGAAGCAGTGAATCGCTTCACCGCGAAAACCATCGTCATGCGTTGACGCTCTGTTAGGGCGGACTATGCGTTGATGGCTGACGTTTCCGAGCAATCATGGGGTGCGAGGTTTTGACGCGGCTCTTTCAGGCTCTCGATCCGTCCCGGCACCATTTGACGCCCGCCGTGATTCTGCTGATCATGGCGTTCCTGCTGGGCGGTGGCGGCACGCCCAGCCCGCTGCCGGAACTCTCCCTCGAACTGCTTGCGGGCCTGACCATGCTGGCATGGATATGGTTGCCTGGCCCGGTCCGCCTGCCAACTGACCCTGCTCTATGGACCATCGCGGCGCTCGCCATCGCTGTTCCTGCCTTGCAGCTCGTGCCGCTTCCGCCGGATATTTGGCAGGCACTGCCGGGCCGAGAGGCGCAGGCTGCCGCGCTTGCTCTGGTTGGAGAGGAGGACAGCTGGCGCCCGCTTTCCATGTCGCCGCCGCGCACGCTGGCCAGCCTGCTATCCCTGGTCCCGCCCCTTACGCTGATGCTGATGGCTGGCGCGCTCCAGCGCCGGCAACGCCGCATATTGCTGGCCGCTATCCTGCTGATGGCGCTCGCATCCGCGTTGATCGGCGCATTCCAGATCAGTGCAGGCGGGCGGGCCTTTCGGTTCTACAGCGCCAGCCACGCCACTCTGGTCGGCTTTCAGGCCAACCGCAACGCGACTGCCGACATACTGCTGATCGGGATGCTGGCGCTTGCCGCATATGCGGCAGGGCACCAGTCGGAAAAAGGCCAGCCGAAGCGGGAGGCTGCCGGACAGCGGGTCTGGTGGCTCGCAGGCGCTGCCCTGCTGCTCGTGCTTGCCAGCATTTTCACAGCGTCGCGCACGGGCATTGCGCTGATCCTGCCGGTCGGGATCGCGGCATGGGCTATCCTTGCGCTCGATCCGCGCAAGGCGTGGAACCGGCGCTTGCCGGTAATCGCCGGGGGTGCCCTTGCAGTCATCCTTGGGGGCTTATTCCTGCTGCGGCATAATCTGGCGTTGCAGCAGGTGGCAGGGCGGTTCGACCGGATCGCAGGCGATGGGCGCGAAGGGCTATGGCGCGATACGCTCTACGCCGTCTGTCAATATTGGCCCTTCGGATCGGGCATGGGCACTTTCGTTCCCACATTTGTCGCGCTGGAACCGCTTGAGGCTGTCGATGCGGGCATGCCCAACCGGGCCCATAATGATTATCTCGAGTTGGCGCTCGAAGCGGGCGTTTTCGGGATCGCCGCCTTGGCCCTGACGGCTCTGCTGGTGCTGTTCATGGCCGTTCGCGCCTGGCGCAGGGAACGGCAGGACCGGGTCCAGATCGCTTTCGGCATGGCCGTGCTCGCGGTGATCGCGGCGCATTCGCTCGTCGATTATCCGCTGCGGTCCCTGTCGCTGGCCTGCCTTGCCGCGCTGGCCGTGGCCATGCTGGCAAGGCCGCCGCGCGACCGGCAAGATCGCCCCTAACGTTCAAGGCGCTTCAGGAACCCGTCATTGAGAAAGGTGCCGAAGGGAAACAGCGCCGCGATGAAAGTGCGCAGCCAGCCGAGCAGCCCCGCCTTCCTGCCCCACAGGCCCGGCACCATCGCCACGATATAGGACAGGAACAATACGCCATGCGCCCAGCCGACCGGGCGGATCAGGCCGGGCTGGTCGAACATATATTTCAGCGGCATCGCCACCAGGAACAGCAGCAGCGTGCTGACGCCTTCGGCCAGCGCGACCATGCGGAACAATCGAAGCAAGGGAATGGCCTTTCCTTAAGGCTTGAAACGCGCACCGCGAATATGGGTGAAATGATCGCCGTCCACTTCATACATGGCGATGGTTTCCACCACGCGCTTGTCCCCGGCGCGGGTCGGCCAGATTTCGCAATCCGGCCAGTCCCTGAACGTCTCGAAGGTGGTGCGGCAATGCATGGCGATGCGCGTGGGGGTGACGATCACGTCCAGCGGCGTGACGATCTCGGTGATGCGGGCCTTCACCTCGCGGTAGAAGTCCAGAATGGCCTCGCGCCCGTCGATCCGCTTCATGCCGCCCAGTTCGAAGATTACGTCGTCGGCATAGAAATGGCCGAACCCGTCGAAATCACTCGCGTTGAACGCGGCGACATAGCTGCGGAAATCCTCTTCGGTCACACTGCCTCCCCCACCGGCATATTGTCGATCAGCCGCGTGCCACCAATCCGCGCGGCGACCAGAAGCCGTGCCGCAGCATTGCCCAAGGCGGCCAGCGGCTCAAGCCTCGCTGCATCGGCAAGGGTGGCATAGTCGACGGAGGTGAAACCGGCTTCGACCAGTTCCGTCTCCAGCGCGGCAAGTGTGGCGGGTACATCCGCGCCCTGTTCGATCCGGGTGATCGCGGCCTTCATCGCGCGGGGCAGCGCGGCGGCGGCGGCGCGTTCCTCGCCCGAGAGGTATCGGTTGCGGCTGCTCAGGGCGAGCCCGTCGGCCTCGCGCACGGTGGGAACCCCCACGATATTGCCAAGCTGAGGCAGCGTAAGATCGAGATCGCTCGCCATGCGCCGGATTACGGCCAGCTGTTGCCAGTCCTTCTCGCCAAACAGGGCAATGTCGGGCTGCACCTGGTTGAACAGTTTTGCCACCACGGTTGCGACCCCATCGAAATGGCCGGGCCGCGCGGCGCCGCACAGGCCCTCGCTCACTCCGCTGACCGAAATGGTCGTAGCAAAACCGGAAGGATACATTTCGTCCACGGAGGGTGCCCAGAGTAGTGCCACGCCTTCCGCTTCAAGCAGGCGGGCATCTTCCTCCAGCTGGCGGGGATAGGCGCCCAAATCCTCGTTCGGGCCGAACTGGGTGGGATTGACGAAGATCGACACCACGACCGACGGCGCCAGCTCCCGCGCGCGGCGCACCAGAGTGAGGTGCCCATCATGCAGTGCACCCATGGTGGGCACCAGCGCGACCGGGCCGGCATTGCGGAGCTGTGCGACTGCATCCCGCAGGTCGCCTATCGTGGAGACGGCTTTCATGGGCGGTCACATCGGGTGCAAATGCTCTGAAAGCAAGACGCCAAAAGCAAAGGGGGCGGAACCTTGCGGCCCGCCCCCTGTATGTCACCAGTGCCTTGAAGCTTACTGGGCTTCCGGCGCGGCGGCCGAGGCATCTTCAGGCAGGCCGCCAAGCTGGTCGATCAGCTTGGTATAGGCATCCAGATAGGCAAGCACGATGATCTGGCCGATCTCGGTGTTCTGGTAGCCACCGGCACCGGCGCCGCCGAACACGCCGCCCGAGAACAGGCCGCCGCCTGCGCCCCAGCTGAGATCCTTCTTGCGGAAATAGCCTTCTTCAAGTGCCACTTCTTCCGTGGTGCGGGCATCGACCAGCGAAAGGGTGACGTTTGCTTCGCCCTTCTTCACCGAAATGCCGCCGGCAATCGCGCCGACCGTGCCGCCGAACAGGCCGCCAAGGCCGCCCAGCACCTTGCCGCCGCCGGAATTGTTGTTGGTGGAGATGATGTCGGGCTGGAGGAAGTAATCTGCCGCTTTCACCTGGCCCTTGCCGAGGTTGGAGCCTTCCTGCAGTTCGCCGGAATCGGCCAGTGCCCGTTCCATGTTGCGGCTCTGCATCGCGCCGCCGCGGTTCACCAGCGTGAAGCAGCCGGAACGCTGCACGAAGATGCGGATGATCGCTTCCGGGCTGCCCAGATTATATTCGCGCCACCACTGATCGTCAGGCTCGACGATGGCCAGCGTACCCAGCTTGCGGGTGCAGCGCGGAATTTCATTGGTGCCCTTTTCCTGATCCTTGCGCGCGGAGGACTTGTCCTTTTCCTTCGCGAAGGCCGGAGCCGGGGCCATACCCAGCACAAGTGCCGACGCCATGACGCCGGCGATCAACTTCCTCATGGAATCGCTCCCTAAAACTTGACTATCAATGTCGAGGTTCCTGGGTGGCGTCCCGTCATCCTTTCCCGGAATGGCAGGCACCTTAGCGCGCCTGACCGGCAACGGAAAGATACATAGGCAGTTACTTTCGCGGTTTACCGCGCTTTTTGCCCCGCAATAGTGCAATCCGAACCGCACCGGAGCGAACGAAGAGGCCAAGATTGGGGATAGTGCAATTGCCTCGCAACTTTGCGTTGGATAATAGCCTGTGAGTGCCCGGCCGCTGGCCATGGGCCATTGCCAGCAATAGCGAGAGACCAGCCAGACCGTGCCTGCCAACGCCCCTCACCGTATCGTTTTTGCCAACGAAAAGGGAGGCACCGGCAAGTCCACCACTGCCGTGCATGTGGCGATCGCGCTGGCCTATCAGGGTGCGAAGGTCGCCGCGCTGGATCTCGATCCGCGCCAGCGCACCCTGTTCCGCTATCTTGAAAATCGCGCCGATACGGAAAAGCGCCGCGGCATCAGCCTGCCCAATGCCCGCTTTGGGGTATTCACTGGCGAAACGGTGGAAGAACTGGATCTGCTGGCGCAAGAAACCGGCGAGGGCTGCGATTTCCTGATCTTCGATACGCCCGGCCGCGACGATGTGTTTGCCCGCCACGTCGCCACCGGCGCGGATACGCTGGTGACCCCGCTGAATGACAGCTTTGTCGATTTCGACCTGATCGGCCAGGTCGATGCGGAAAACTTCAAGGTCAAGCGGCTGAGCTTCTATGCCGAGCTGATCTGGGAAACGCGCAAGAAGCGCGCCATGGCCACGATCCGCGACCAGCGCCGTGAGATGGACTGGGTGGTGGTGCGCAACCGCACGCAGAAGCAGGAAGCACGCAACCAGAAGCGTATCGACGATGCGCTGAACGAACTTTCCAAGCGCGTCGGCTTCCGCATCGCACAGGGCCTTTCGGAACGTGTGATCTATCGCGAATTGTTCCCTTCCGGCCTCACCCTGCTCGACAAGGGGCATCTGGGCGAGCTGGGGACCAGCCATCTTGTCGCCCGGCAGGAACTGCGCACATTGATCGCCGGGCTGAACCTGCCTTTCAGCGCCAAGAAGGCGCGGGGCGTGGAAAGGGTCTGATCCCATGTCGCGCCTGATCCTTTTCGCCGTGATCGGGATCGCGCTCTGCAAGGCGCTGACCGGTCGCTGGCCGTGGGATTTCCTGAAGGGGCCTTCCACTCGCAGCCAGGCAGTGTTCCGCGCACGCAAGCTGCTGGCCGTGCGGGCGGATGCCCGGCGTGAAGAGATCATCGACGCCCATCGCCGCCTGATCGCGATGGTCCATCCTGATCGCGGCGGCACGAACGAGCAGGTGCATGAAGCCAATGCCGCGCGCGACCTGCTGCTCGACGAACTGCCTGACGGCAACTGAGGACTTTCCATGAGCCACCGGTTCCATCCCACCGTTCTGCGGGAATACGATATTCGCGGCATTATCGGCGAGACGCTGGGCGCGGCCGATGCGCGCGCCATCGGGCGCGCTTTCGCCACGCTGTTGCGTGATGCGGGCGGGAAGAAGGTCGCGGTCGGCTACGATGGGCGGACCAGCTCGCCCATGCTGGAAGAGGCACTGGTGGAGGGCCTGACTGCCAGTGGCTGCGACGTGGTGCGGATCGGCATGGGGCCTACGCCGATGCTCTATTACGCGGAAGCCTCGGCAGAGGATGTGGATGGCGGAATCCAGATAACCGGCAGCCACAATCCCCCCAATTATAACGGCTTCAAGATGGTCTTTCAGGGCCGTCCGTTCTTCGGCCACGATATCCAACTGCTGGGCAAGATCGCGGCGGAAGGCGTGTGGATGGACGGCGCCGGCACGGTCGAGAGCCGCGATGTGCTGGATGCCTATGTCGGGCGGATGCTGCAGGGCCTCGACGGGATCGACCCGGAAGCCCTTGCATCGCTGCGGGTGGGCTGGGATGCCGGCAACGGTGCGGCGGGCCCTGCGCTGGAAGCGCTCGCCGCGCGTCTGCCGGGCGAGCATCACCTGCTCTACACCGAAGTGGACGGGACGTTTCCCAATCATCATCCCGATCCCACCATGCCGGAAAATCTGGCGGACCTTCAGGCACTGGTGGCGGAAAAGAACCTCGATTTCGGTATCGCCTTCGATGGCGATGGGGATCGGATCGGCGCGGTGGACGGGCAGAGCCGGGTAATCTGGGGCGATCAGCTGCTGATGATCTATGCCGAGGATCTGCTGCGCGACGTGCCCGGCGCCACGATCATCGCCGACGTAAAGGCCAGCCGCGCTCTGTTCGACAAAGTGGCGCAATGCGGCGGCAAGCCACTGATGTGGAAGACCGGCCACAGCCTGATCAAATCCAAAATGAAGGAAACGGGCGCCCCGCTGGCAGGCGAGATGAGCGGCCACATCTTCTTCGCCCATGGCTATTACGGGTTTGACGATGCCCTCTATGCCGGGGTGCGGCTGATTGCTGCTTCCGCCCGGCTGGGGCAGTCGGTCACGCAGTTGCGTTCGGCCATGCCCGACATGATCAACACGCCCGAATTGCGCTTCCAGGTGGATGAGAGCCGCAAGTTCGGTGCCATCGGGGAAGTGAAGGACCGGCTTGCCGCCAGCGGCGCGGATGTGGACGCAACCGACGGGGTGCGTGTCTCCACGCCCGATGGCTGGTGGCTGCTGCGGGCCTCCAACACGCAGGACGTGCTGGTGGCCCGCGCCGAAAGCGGCAGCGAGGAAGGGCTGGCGCGCCTTGTCGCCCAGATCGACGAGCAGCTGGAGCTTTCCGGCCTCGAACGCGGGCCGCAGGCCGGACACTGATCCTGACCCGATTCGGGCCTAAATAGCTCGAAACAACCGCAAACCGTGCTTGCGTGGCAGCCATGTCGCGCTACTCATGGCGTCATGCAGGGCGCGAAGGGGGCATGGCGTGCTGATCGGTATTGATCTCGGGACAACGAATAGTGCGGTGGCTGTCTGGCGCGAAGGCGGGGCGGAACTGGTGCCCAATGCGCTGGGCGAATTCCTGACGCCGTCTGCCGTCTCGATTGACCGTGACGGCATGGCCTATGTCGGCCGCGCGGCGCTGGAACGGCTGCCCACGCACCCGGCGGAAACCGTCACCAGCTTCAAGCGCATGATGGGCACGGATCGCACCGTGCGCCTGGGCAAGAAGCACGATTACCGGGCGGAAGACCTGTCCTCGCTGGTGCTCACCTCTCTGCGCGACGATGTCGCCCATGCCTTTGGCGAAGTGCCGACAGAGGCAGTGATTACCGTGCCGGCCTATTTCAACGACAAGCAGCGCAAGGCCACCCGCCGCGCGGGCGAGTTGGCGGGGCTGAAGGTCCGCCGCCTGATCAACGAGCCGACGGCGGCCGCGCTGGCCTTCGGCCTGCAGGATCGCGGCGACCGCGAACCGTTTCTGGTGTTCGACCTTGGCGGTGGCACTTTCGACGTTTCGGTCGTGGAGATGTTCGAGGGCATCGTGGAAGTGCGCGCCTCGGCTGGAGACAACCGGCTGGGTGGGGACGATTTCAACCATGCGCTGGTGACGCTGGCGCGCCCGCGTCTGGATGCGGAACAGGTGCTGGAAAGCCTTCCGGCAGACAGGCGCGAGGCCTTGCTGACCGTGGCGGCGGAACGCACCCGCCGGGCGCTCTCAACTGCGCAGGAAGCCGAATTCTCGGTCACGATCGGGGATGTGATCTACAGCGCGCGGATCGCGGCCGATGAGTTTGAACAAGCTGCCGAACCGCTGCTGAAGCGTCTGCGCGATCCGGTGATCCGCGCCCTGCGCGATTGCGCCATCGACGCGGCGGAACTGAGCGAGATCGTCCTGGTCGGCGGGGCCACGCGCATGCCCGCCGTGCGGCGCGCGCTGACCCGCATGTTCGGGCGCTTCCCGGATTCCTCCGTCCACCCGGACCATGCAGTGGCACTGGGCGCGGCGGTTCAGGCCGGGCTGCTGGCGCGCGATGCCGGGCTGGAGGAAATCCGCATCACCGATGTGGCGCCCTTCACGCTGGGCGTCGATGTGGCGGAAGTGGACCGCTTCGGCCAGATGCATCAGGGCCTGTTCTCCCCGATCATCGAACGCAACGTGCCTGTGCCGGTCAGCCGCCAGCACATCTATTCCACTGTCTCCGACAATCAGGAAAAGGTGCAGCTGGGCATTTATCAGGGCGAAGCCCGGCTGGTGAAGGACAATGTGAAGCTGGGCCAGCTCGAGGTGCCCGTGCCCCGCCGCCCGCGCGGGGAAGTCGCGGTGGAAGTGCGCTTCAGCTATGACAGCAGCGGCCTGCTGGAAGTGGACGTTTCGGTGCCCGATTCCGGGATCACCCGCAATCTGGTGATCGTGGACGAGGAAGACCGGCAGGACGCAAAGGAATTCGAGAAACGGCGCCAGTCGCTGGCGAAACTGAAGTTCCACCCGCGCGAGGATGCGGAAAACGTCACCCTGATGGCGCGGGCGCAGCGCTGCTATGAAGGATTTACCGGCCTTGCTCGCGAGGAGATCGGGCACTGGATCATGCATTTCGATTCGGCCCTGCAACGGCAGGATCCGCGCGAGATCAGCATGGCCCGCGAAGAACTGCGCGCCAATCTTGACCGGCTGGAAGCCCACTCCCCCTTATGAGCCGCCACGGCCCCTGGAAGGTACTGGGGATCGATCCCACAGACGATCTCAAGGCAATCCGCCGCGCATATGCAGACAAACTGCGCGCGATGGATGTGGATCAGGATGCGGCGGCCTATGAGCGATTGCGCGATGCGCGCGACCATGCCCTGTATCTGGCCAAGTCCATGTCTGCCCCTCTGGAGCCGCTGGAGGAGGAAGAGGAGGACGAGTGGGGCCTTGGCTTTGCCATGGCCGAGGAAGACGTTCAGGGGCCTTATAGCGGCGCGTGGGGGCATCATGGCGATGCAGGCCCCTTTGCCGCGGAGCCGGAACCTCCGCAGGCTGCAGAGCCGGGTCCGGACATGCTGTTGCAGCACTTGCTCTTTCCCGGCGGTGAGCAAAGCGACCAGGGCTTCACATACGAGGAATATGAAGCGGCACAGGGCCTGTTGCGGCAGATCGTCGCCACCGCGCTGGAAGGCGATGTCAGCCTGCAGCGGTCGATAGATTTCTGGCTGGCGGATCGGCTCGCATCCGCCTGGCCGCGTTCTGCCCCGCTGGTGATCGAGGCGGCCGAGGCTTTCGAGTGGGAACGGCAGGCCGGCATGCTGGGCGAAGGGCCGGCGCAGGCCTTCCTGAACGCGCGGCTGCGGGGCATGCGCTTCCACGAAAAGGTGCAGGCAGAAGGCCATTGGGCGCACAAGGCCTGGGCCGAGCTTTCACGGCCGGGCGAGAAGAAATGGTATGAACGCTCAGCGGCGCGTTCGGCCGATGTTTCCAAGCTGCTTGCCGGTGTGCGCGAGCATTTTCCGGAGATCGAGGCGTTCCTCGACGCCGATCGTGTCCGTTCCTGGGAACGTAAATCGCGCAGCGATGCCTGGGGCATGATGGTGCCGATCATGATCGGCCTGTTCATGCTCGCAAGGGTCTTCGCGAGCATCTCGCAGGATACGGACAGCTCCCCTTTCGATGCTCCGCCCGTGACCATGAACCAGACCGTTTCGGCCGAAGATGCGCGCAATTTCATTGTCCATGAACTGTTCGGCCCGGACACTGTCTTTGAAGTGGTGGCGGAACGATCGCCCACAATTGCGCAGCTCATCACCCAGAAAGTGCGCGGCGTTGATGATGAGATCGATCAGGAAATCGCCGCCGACGAGCTGGCGATCACTTTACGGGAAGGCCTGGTCAGCGCGTCGCGCGCAGCCGGTTTCGAGGAACTGGTGCAGATCGACCAGCTGAAGCTGGAGCTTGCCACTTTGGCAAAAGAGAAAAGTGGCAGCCAGGCCTGCATGGCCATGCTGCAGGAAGGGCGCCTGTTCCCCAGCATCGTGCCGCCGCCCGAACTGCGCGAGAGGGAGCGCGCCCTGGCGGTGAAACTGCTTGAATCGCGCAAGCTGGAAAGCGGGTTCCAGAGCCAGCCCGGAATGTCTGCCTCTGTGCCTGGCGCCGTGATCGACGCGGCCCAGCGCGCAAGCGGGCTGAGCGACAAGGAAGTGCAGGACGCGCTGAAGCACAAGGGATCGTACGATGTCCAATGTACCTTCCATCTGGCGCTGATGGGCGAAGTGCTGCGCCAGCCTGCCAAGGTTCCCGGCGACCTGCTGCGGGTTCTTTAGCGGATCACCAGCCAGGCCAGGCCTGTGGCCAGCGCGCTGGCGAACAGCGGCAGTGCGCCCAGCTTGCCCTTGCTCCATCCGGCAATGCCGATGGCGACCACGCCCTTGAAGATGGTGTTCAGCGTCACCGGAATGGCCAGCACGGTGCCTGCCACCAGCGGCTCCAGCGTGCCGGGCGGCAAATTGCCCATGGTGATGATGGCGGAATCGACATCCACGATGCCCGATACGGCCAACACCAGCGCCAGCCCCTGATCGCCGAAGGTTTCCAGCACCCAATGGGCCACCACGGTCAGCGCCATGACCAGCACGGTCAGCAGCAGGGCCGGCCCTAGATCGAAGGGATTGCGCACGCCCACTTCGCCGGGGGCATCCTGCGGCGCCCGCGTGGCGGTGCGGATCGACCATGCGGCGGCGGCCAGGCTGACCAGCGCCCCGGGGGCAATCAGCACGGCCAGATGGGGCAGGGCAAAGGGTGCCAGTAGGCCCACCAGCACGGCCACGCGCAGATACATCACCACGGAAGCCGCGCTGATCGCGGCGGAAAGCACAGCCGGGCTGGCCGCCCCTTCGCGCATGCGCTTGGCCATGCCCGCCGTAACCGCTGTGGAAGACACGACCGCGCCCGCCGCCGCTGTGGCGATATGTCCGCGTGAAGCGCCCAGCCATTTGGCCGCGAAATAACCGCAGAAGGAAAAGCCGGAAACCATCACCACCACAGCCCAGAGCTGGCGGGGGTTCCACGCATCGTATGGGCCGAAGCCGCGATCCGGCAGCAGCGGCAGGATCACCATGGCGATCACCGCGAAACGCGCGATGGCCATGACTTCGCGCTCTTCAAGGTGGTTGATCCAGCTGTGCAGCCGCCCTCGCAGCGATAGCAGCGCTACCATGGCCACGGCGATAGTGGTGCCCAGGAGCCGCTCGCCCATGCCTGCCATGAAGCCGCTGGCAATGGTGATCAGCCCCACCATGCTGGCCGTGCCGCTCACCTGAGTGCCGCTGCTGGATCGGCGATAGCCTACAACCACCAGCACGGCCGCAGCAGCCAGCAGGATCAGCGCAGGGCCTTCGGCATGGGTGTAGAGCACACCCGCCATGCCGCCGGCCAGGCCCAGCAGGCCATAGGTGCGTATGCCCGCAAAGCGCGCGCCATCGGGCAGGTTGCGGAAGGTCCAGCCACGCTGGATGCCCACCAGCAAGCCCAGCGCCAGCGCCAGGCCGACCCCGATGAAGTGGGAAAGATCGAGACTGCCCGTCATTATGCGCCGCGTTTCTGCATCCTGCCCGATCCATCGGACAGGCCGCGCCTTTCGGCAAGCGCGTTTCGCCACGGGGCATCGCCCGTGTACGCTGGCCACCCTTTCCTACACGCCGCTTTTGTGCTCCAAATGTTCCAATGCCCTGCCGCCATTTTCCCCTTCGGTTCACGCCTGCCTTGCGGGTGGCATCCGCTTTTCGGGGGAGGGGCGGAATTTTTGCTCAGGACAGTGTCAACCTTGTCAACTTCGGCCGAAAACAGCCCGCCTGATGAGTGACATCACACTCCCGCCGGAGATCGAATCTTGGTTTGCCGGGCGCGGCTGGCGGGTGCGCGATCACCAGCTCGGCATGTTCCGCGCGGCGCGCAGCGGCAAGCATGCCTTGCTGGTGGCCGATACGGGCGCGGGCAAGACACTGGCGGGCTTCCTGCCCACTCTGGCCGATTTCGCGCCCTCCGCACTGGCGGGTGCCCCGGTGCCGGAAGGGTTGCACACGCTCTACGTCTCGCCGCTCAAGGCGCTGGCGCATGACGTGCAGCGCAATCTCCTCACCCCGGTGGAGGAGATGGGCCTGCCGCTCAAGATCGAGACGCGCAGCGGCGATACGCCGACCGACAGGAAGAAGCGCCAGCGCAGCCGTCCGCCGCATGTGCTGCTGACCACGCCGGAATCGCTCTCGCTGCTGCTCAGCTATGAGGACAGCTTTGAACTGTTCCGCACGGTGAAGCGCGTGGTGGTGGATGAAGTGCATGCCTTCGCCACCGGCAAGCGCGGCGACTTGCTGGCGCTGTGCCTCGCCCGGCTGCAGGCGATTGCCCCGGAAATGCAGCGCGTGGCGCTATCCGCCACGCTTGCGGACCCGGATGCCTTCAAGGGCTGGCTTGCCCCCTGGGGCGATCTGGACAGCGTGGAACTGGTGCAAGGAGAAGCAGGCGCGCCGCCCGAGGTGGAGATCCTGCTGCCCGAGGAAGAACGCGTGCCCTGGGGCGGCCATGCGGCTGTGTGGGCCGTGCCGCAACTGATCGACATCATTGCCCGCAATCGCACCACGCTGGTCTTCACCAACACGCGTTTCCTCGCCGAGTTTATTTTCCAGAAGCTGTGGGAGGCGAATGATGCCAACCTGCCCATCGGCATCCACCACGGGTCGCTCTCCAAAGAGGCCCGGCGCAAGGTGGAAGGGGCAATGGCGCGGGGCGATCTGCGTGCGCTGGTTTGCACCGCCAGCCTCGATCTGGGCGTGGACTGGGGCGATGTGGATTGTGTGATCCAGATGGGCGCGCCCAAAGGCTCGTCGCGTCTGTTGCAGCGTATCGGGCGGGCCAATCACCGGCTGGACCTTTCCAGTCGGGCGATCCTCGTGCCGGGCAATCGCTTCGAATTTCTGGAGGCCATGGCGGCGAAGGATGCCGTCGATCAGGGCCAGCGCGATGGCGACGCCTTCCGGGCGGGCGGGCTGGACGTGCTGGCCCAGCATGTGATGGCCTGCGCCTGTGCCGGGCCTTTCGACGAGGGGGAACTGCTGAGGGAAGTCCGCTCCAGCGCATCCTATGCCTGGCTGGGGGAGGAGGAATGGCGCCGCGTGCTGCATTTCGTGGCAACGGGCGGCTATGCGCTGGAAGCCTATGACAAGTTCCGCCGGATCGTGCGCGATCCGAAGGGAATGTGGCGGCTGACTCATCCTGAACATGCCCAGCGGCACCGGATGAATGCGGGCATCATCGTCGATGCCGAAATGCTCGACGTGCGGTTCCGCAATGGCCGCTCATTGGGGCGGGTGGAGGAATATTTCGCGTCCACGCTGTCTGCCGGGGATACTTTCACTTTCGCGGGCATGGCGCTGGAGGTGGAACAGCTCAAGGATATGGAACTGATCGTGCGCGCCGCGAAGAAGGCTGCGGCGATCCCTTCCTATATGGGCCAGCGCATGCCGCTCACCACGCATCTGGCGGATCGCGTGCAGGCCATGCTGGCTGATCGTACCGGTTGGGCGCGCTTCCCCGACGATGTACGTGAATGGCTGGAAATGCAGGACTGGCGCAGCGAGATGCCCGGCCCGGGCAAGTTGCTGGTAGAAAGCTTCCCGCATGAGAAGCTGCACTACTCGGTCTATTATACGTTCGAAGGGTGGAACGCGAACCAGTCGCTAGGGATGCTGATTACCCGGCGCATGGAAGAGCGGGGGCTTCAGCCGGGCGGCTTCGTGGCCAATGATTATTCACTGGGCGTCTGGGGCTTGAAACCGGTGAGGGACCATGCGCCGCTGCTTTCGCCGGACATTCTGGCGCATGAATTCGTGGACTGGGTGCAGGAATCCTATTTGCTACGCCGGGCCTTCCGTGAAGTGGCGGTGATTTCCGGACTGGTGGAACGGCAGCACCCCGGCAAGCGGAAGACGGGCAAGCAGGTAACCTTCTCGACCGACCTGATCTACGATGTGCTGCGAAAGTACGAGCCTGACCATGTGCTGATCGAAGCGGCCTGGGCCGATGCGCGGTCCCGCCTGACAGATGTCGGACGGCTGGCAGGGGTGCTGGAGCGGGCGCAGCACGAGCTTGTCCATGTTGAGCTTGATCGGGTCAGTCCCATGGCGGTTCCGGTGATGGTGATGATCGGGCGAGAAAGCCTGCCGCAGGGTTCGGTCGATGATGCACTGCTGATGGAGGCGGAACATCTGGCCGACGAAGCGATGCGAGGGGATGCGCCGGGCGATCCCCTCGATCCGGATGAAGTGGGACTGGGGGCCTAGTTCTGCTTCTCGAAGCTGCGATAGCGGTCATTGCCGACAAAGCCGAACTTGGTCGCACCCGACGCCTTGATGTCGCTCAGAACCCTTGCGGCAAGGTCATAACTGGCCTGGGCATCGGGTTCATATTGCAGTTCCGGCTCGGGATAGAGTTCCCTTGCCGCCTTGAGGCTGGCGCGCAGGCCTGCCCGGTCGGTCTGGGTTCCGTTCCACAGAATCGATCCGTCCGGAGTCAGGGCGATCTTGTTCTTTATGGGGTTGGGTTGGAGGGTGACGGGCTTGTCAGTGGGTGCGGGCAGATCGACATCCAGTGAATTGGTGGCGACGGGGATGGTGAAGATCAGCATCACCAGCAGCACCAGCATCACGTCAATCAGCGGTGTGGTGTTCATTTCGCCCAGAGGCAGCACCGCTTCTCTCGGACTTGCAAAAGCCATGTGTACCTCTCCCGTATCAGCATGAACTAGAAGGTAGGATATACCATCACATTCAATAGGCAATGCGCAGATGTACGGAGAGGCTGGAAGTGGCGGGAGCATGTCTCCTCGGTATGTCGAGCGGAGTTTGGGGTGCAGGCTGGCTGGAGCGCATTCCGGCCTGAGTCTTCCGGGCAAAGAAAAAGGGGCGGTTTGACCCGCCCCTCTATCATTTCAGCGCCGTGGCGCTTGTTCGGTTCAGTTCGCGACTGCGGCAGCGCCACCTTCGGCCTTGCCGAATACGCGATACTTCTCGTTACCGACGAAGCCGAACTTCGTGACCTTCGACGCCTTGATCAGGTTCAGCACCTTGGCCGAAAGATCGTAGCTGGCCATCGCTTCCGGTTCGAACTGAAGTTCAGGCTCAACCGTGTAGGTCAGCGATTCCTTCAGGTTCGAAATGAGACCCGCCTGGCTGATCGGCTGACCGTTCCAGAGGATTTCATTGTTCGGGGTCAGCACGATCTTGTTCTTGATCGGGTCGACCGGAGGCGTGTCCGTCGGAGGAGTGGGGCTCGGCAGGTCGATATCGACCGAATGAGTCGCCACAGGGATCGTAAAGATGAGCATGATGAGGAGCACGAGCATGACGTCGATCAACGGCGTCGTGTTCATTTCCATCATCGGCGAGCCATCATCTTTGCCGCCTGACATTGCCATGGGAAATTACTCCTGCGCTTTCTCTCAACCCGCGTTCGGATCGACAGGGTTGGAGATGAAGCCGACGGTCGGGTAACCGGCCGCCTGGACGTTGTAGATCGCGCCGGCCACACAGCGCCAGGGCGCATTGATGTCGCCACGGATGTGAACCTGCGGGATCTTTTCCGGATCGTTGCGGATCGCTTCGATGCCGCCTTCGCGCTGCACGATCGAATCCAGACGTTCAAATGCCTGGTCGTACAGTTCCTGGGAGGTGACCGGAGTGATGTTGTTGAAGTAGACGCGGCATTCGCCGGCGCGCTGGGCGCCTTCGAAGCCGGGATCGCCAGCGCTGCGGCCGGCAGCATCGGTGGTGCTCACGGTCAGCAGCAGGTTCTCGACCTTGTCTTTAGATTCGACCGATTCGAAAACCGGAATCTGAAGCTTCTCGATCGTCTGCATGGCGACCGGGACCGCGATGAGGAAGATGATCAGGAGCACCAGCATCACGTCCACAAGGGGCGTGGTGTTGATGTCCGACATCGGCCTTTCGTCGCCGCCACCGCCTGTCGAAATGGCCATGGTACTATCCTACTCTCAATCTGCGCCTTGGAAGGGCGGGGCGGGCGGCCCGCATGCCGGAGCCCGCCCCACTCAATCGGATCCGGTGCCCTTAGGCCTTCGGAGCGGCAGCGGCAGGAGCAGCCGGCTTGGCCGGAGCAGCCTTGACCGGAGCGACCGACGGCTTCACCGCGCCCTTGGACGTGATGTTGGCGAGGATGTCGGTCGAGAAACCGCTCATCAGTTCGCCGATGCGCTTGTTGCGAGCCTGCAGCCAGTTGTAGGCAAGCACGGCGGGAACGGCCACGAGCAGACCGATGGCGGTCATGATCAGGGCTTCACCGACCGGACCGGCGACCTTGTCGATCGAGGCCGAACCGGCGAGACCGATGGCGATCAGCGCGCGGTAAATACCGATAACGGTACCGAGCAGACCGACGAACGGAGCGGTAGCACCGACGGTGGCGAGGAAGGGAAGGCCGCTGGCGAGCTTCGAATTGATCGCAGCTTCCGAACGGGCGAGCGAACCGTGGAGCCAGTCGTGGGCTTCCAGCGAGTCGGTCATCTTGTTGTGCTGTTCTTCAGCGGCGAGGCCGTCTTCGACCAGCTGGCGCCATGCGCCGTTCTTGTTCAGCTTGGCAGCGCCGTCCTTGATCGACGGGGCCTGCCAGAACTTGGTGCGCACGTCCTTCAGTTCGCTGAAGATCTTGCGCTGTTCGAGCAGCTTGGTGATCAGGATGTAGAACGAGCCCACAGACATGATCACGAGCACGGTGAAGATGGAGTAGGCGATAACACCGCCCTGTTGGAGCGCTTCCCAAAAGCCGAAGTGGTTCTTGGGAGCCGCTTCAGCGGCTGCAGCCAGAAATTCGATAAGCATGCGGGTAGTCCTCTCTAAAAAAATCGCGATGGATCAAACCGGGCGCCCTGCCGGAGCGGCCCCATGGCCACTCGCGGCTGCGCCCCCAAATCAGTTCAGCTTGTAGACAATGCGCGTGGACCAGCTGCCCGTCGTCGGGTGGCCGGCATCGTCAAGCGCCGGGTCGAAGCGCGCATAACGCTGCATACCGTCGCAAGCTGCCTCGTCCAGGATGTCCGAGCCGCTCGAGCTCGAGACACGGCAGGCCGAAACCTTGCCTTCCGCGTCAACGGTCACAGACACGCCCACAGTACCTTCCGTGTTCGAACGGATGGCGCGGGGGGGATAGCTGTCCATGATCCGCTGCTGCCAACGCTGCTGGCCCTTGGCTTGTGCAGCCTTGGCCTTCGACACCGCTGGCGGAGGCGCCGGAGGTGCCGGCGGCGCAGGACGCGCAATCGGGATCACCGGTGCCGGCGGCGGAGGACGATCCACCACGGTAACCGGCGGCGGAGCGACATTGACATTGATCGGAGGAGGCGGCGCCACGATTGGCGGCGGCGGTGCCTCATCCGGCGGGGGCGGCGGCGGTTCTTCAGTCTTTTCCGGTTCGGGCTCGTCGATATCGACCGTCGTAACGCGCTCGATGATCTTCTTGGTCGCCGAATAGGCGAGACCAGTCACAAGAGCATACCCGACCAGCAAGTGAACCAGCCCCACAATGATGATAGCGACAATCTTGTTGCCGCTCATTGTTTGATCAGCGTAGGCCATTCAATCGCATCACTCCATTTCCGTCGCCCGGCAAGCCGGGCTTGTACCAGCCAAGGGGAATCGCACCCTGACAGGTAACGCCAACAATTGTCCACCCTGTCGGCCAAGCCGGTGCCCACCGGGGATTCCGAACGACCCGGCAGGGCCCTGCCCCGGAGCTCTTGTTTTTCTTGTCCCGCCCCGGTTTCCGGGGGGTGTTTAGCGACGATGGCAGGGTGGAGCAATCGCTTTATCGGTTAACCGCCAATTCAGCACTTCCGGGCTTGAGTGGGGCTGTCTATGGGAAAGGCGCTCCCCAGATAGCGGGGTCAATGTCCGGCAAGGGAACCGCATGAAAAGCAGAGAAATTCGCGCTTCCGGCAAGTTGATCGCCTCAGCGGCGGCTGCATTGTCGCTTTTGGCAGGGCAACCGGCTGCAGCCGCAGATCAGCCAGCGACACCAATGGTTTCGCCGCTGACTTACGCGGATATCGTGGACCTTGCGGACAGCGCCACGATGGTGGTCAAGGCACGGATTCGCACGCAGCGGCCGCTTGGGCCGGAGCAGTCTCCGGGCCTGCGTCCGGGCACTGTCAGGCTGCTGGTGCAGGCAGATACAGAAGCACTAATTTCGGGCCGTTCCGCCATTGGCGAATCGCTGCGCTATCTGGTCGACGTGCCGCTGGACGCAAAAGGAAAGGCGCCCAAGCTCAAGAAGCAGAGCTTCCTGATCTTCGCTTTTCCGGTGCCGGGTGTCCCGGGTGATCTGCAACTGATCGACGTCGATTCCCAATTCCCAACCGAACCGGTGCTCGAAGCGCGCATTCGCGAAGTGCTGGGCCAGTTGGCATCGTCCGATGCGCCCCCCATCGTGACGGGCGTGGGCGAGGCACTTGCCGTGCAGGGGAACCTTTCCGGCGAATCGGAAACCCAGGTTTTCCTTGTGACCAAGAACGGCGCGCCCGTTTCACTCAATGTCGTGCGGCGGCCGAATATGGAACCGGAGTGGGGCGTTTCGTGGACCGAGCTGGTCGATCAGTCGGCCCAGCCACCGCAGGAAGGCTCGCTGGAATGGTATCGCCTGGCGTGTTTCCTGCCGCCCGAACTGCCCTATGACGCGATCCTTTCGCGCGATGGGCAATCGCGGGCGCTGGCAGCGGGGGACTATCGCTATGTCCTCGAAAAACTGGGGCGTTGTTCACGAACAAGGGGCGGCCCGCCCGTATTCCCCAACCCCCGCTGATTGCCCGATCCGTCAGCGGGGCAAGCCGGGGCTGGCCTTTCCGCCCCGGCTGCACTAACGCGCGCGGCGATATTGCTTGGTGCCTTTCCGGCGCCGCCTGACTTGCGCCAAACGAGGAAGTATTATGGCTGATCCGCTCCGCATTGCACTTGCCGGCCTGGGCACGGTGGGCGCTGGCGTTATCCGCCTGATCGAAGCCAATGGCGATGTGATCGCGCGGCGTGCAGGCCGTCCGGTGGAAATCGTGGCGGTCAGCGCGCGCGATCGCACGAAGGATCGTGGCGTCGACCTGTCGCGCTTCGCGTGGGAAGATGACATGACCGCCATGGCCGCTCGCGCGGACGTGGATGTGGTGGTGGAACTGGTTGGCGGGTCCGATGGCCCGGCGCTCACTCTGGCGCGCAATGCGCTGGGCGCGGGCAAATCGCTGGTCACCGCGAACAAGGCGATGATCGCGCATCATGGCCTGGCGCTGGCGGAGCTGGCTGAAAAGGCGGATGTGGCGCTGAAGTTCGAAGCTGCGGTTGCCGGCGGCGTGCCGGTGATCAAGGGCCTGCGCGAAGGCGCGGCGGCCAACACGATCGAGCGCGTTTACGGCATCCTCAACGGCACCTGTAATTACATCCTCTCCACGATGGAGGCGACCGGGCGCGACTTTGGCGATGTGCTGAAGGAAGCGCAGGAACTGGGCTATGCGGAAGCCGACCCGACCTTCGACATCGAAGGCATCGATGCTTCGCACAAGCTGTCGATCCTTGCGGCAATCGCTTTCGGTGCGAAGATCGATTTTCCCTCCGTGGAAACCGAAGGCATTTCGCGCCTGCGCGCAGCCGACATCGAACAGGCCGCCGCGCTTGGTTTCGTCATCCGCCTGATCGGCATTGCCGACACGGAAGCCGGTGCCAATGGCGAGGAAACCTTGTTCCAGCGGGTTTGCCCCTATCTGGTTCCGGTCGATCATCCGCTCGCGCGGGTGAACGGGCCGACCAACGCGGTAGTGGTGGAAGGCAATTTCGCCGGCCGCCTGCTGTTCCAGGGTGCCGGTGCGGGTGACGGGCCGACTGCCAGTGCGGTGGTTGCCGACATCATCGACATTGCGCGCGGCGATGTGGGCGCGCCTTTCTCCGTTCCCTCGGGCGAGCTGGCGCCGATGCCGCGTGCCGATGCCGGGCACCGCGTGGCGCGCGACTATCTGCGCTTCATGGTGGCCGACCGTCCGGGCGTGCTGGCCGAAATCGCCACCGCCATGCGCGATGCGGGCGTTTCCATCGAAAGCCTGATCCAGAAGGGTCGTCAGGACGAAGGCGGTGAAGTGATGGTTTCCATCGTCACCCATGAAGGGCCGGAAGCCAATGTCGACCGGGCGCTGGAACTGCTCGAAGGCTCGCCGAGCCTGACCGAACCGCCGCTAGTGCTGCAATTGCTGGATAATTGATTGGTCAGGTCAGGTGTGGCCGTGCGCACAGCGCGCCCGGCACTGCGTCCACTGATCAGTCTGCTTTCTTCTCGCCCTTCGCGATCTTGTCCGCATCGGAACCTTCGGGCGCGTCAGGCAGCAGCTTGAAGTCGATCATATAGGCCGGATCGGGCGTCCCGCCGAGCGAGATGCCCTTGCCCTTGAAGATACCGTCGCCCGCCACGTCCGGCGCGCGGGGCAGGCCGTCATTCGTGGCGTCTTTGGAATTTGGGTCCAGTTCGCTGGTGGATTTCACCCGGAACTGGGAATCGTCCACCTTGCGGGCGCAGACTACGATCTCGCTATCGCTTTGCTGTTCGGCGGGTTTGGAACAATTGCGCCTGGGCGGCGGCGGGCCGTACATTTCCTTGGCGTTCTGGACCGCCTCTTCCGCTGAGACATTGCTGCGCTGCGCGGCCAGCGGCGACAGCGGCAGCGCGGCCATCAGGCACAACAATGCGCATTGTCTCAACATCGCCGGTATTTCCCCGCCAAGATTTTCCGATCAGGCCCTTCCGCCCGGGAAGCCTTGCGGCAAGGCTCTTCGGACGGTGCAGCTTGATCCCGCCTGAATGGCGCGGCTGCGGCAACTTGGCAATTGCCTGGCACCTGTCACCGTGGATACGCAATGGCAGGCAAGAGCACGCACTCGACAAGCCCCGGGCCGCTCGCCTATCGGGGGCTCCGAAGTGAAGGGAGTTTCGATGCCCAAAGCCAGCCAGGTGCTCGACCGCGTGCTCGTCCTCGAGATGGTACGGGTCACGGAAGCCGCTGCCATCGCCGCCTCGCAGCTCGTGGGCCGGGGAGACGAGAAAGCGGCAGATCACGCCGCGGTCGAAGCGATGCGCAAGGCGTTCGACGATCTCTATATCGACGGCACCGTGGTGATCGGCGAGGGTGAGCGCGACGAGGCGCCGATGCTCTATATTGGCGAGAAGGTCGGTGGAGCGCCCGGCAAGGGCCCCCGGATCGACATCGCGCTCGATCCGCTGGAAGGCACCACGATCACCGCCAAGGCCGGGCCGAATGCGCTGGCCGTGCTGGCGGCGGCGGAAGAGGGCTGCCTGCTCAACGCGCCTGACGTCTATATGGAAAAGCTGGCCATCGGTCCGGGCTATCCCGAAGACCTCGTCAGCCTCGAGAAGACACCCACACAGAATATCGAGGCGCTGGCTGCCGCCAAGGGCGTGAAGCCGCACGAGATCATCGCCTGCGTGCTTGACCGGCCGCGCCATGCGGATCTGATCGAGGAATTGCGCGGGCTTGGCTGCGGTATTCAGCTGATCCCCGATGGCGATGTGGCGGGCGTGATCGCAGTGACCGATCCTGACACTACCATCGACATCTATATGGGTTCCGGCGGCGCGCCTGAAGGCGTGTTGGCCGCTGCCGCCCTGCGCTGCGTGGGCGGACAGTTCAATGGCCGCCTGATTTTCCGCAACGAGGCAGAACGTTCGCGCGCGCGCAAATGGGGCATCGAAGATCTCGACCGGATCTACAAATTGCGCGATCTGGCCAAGGGAGATTGCATCTTCGCCGCCACCGGCGTGACCGACGGTTCGCTGCTCAGCGGTGTGAAACGTCTCAAGGGCGGCAAGATGACCACTGAAAGCGTAGTGATGCGCGCCAGTTCCGGCACGGTCCGGTGGGTGCGGGGCGAGCATCGTACTGCGTGATCGGCAAGGCGGCGCATGACGGGAAGCGCACGGCCTTGCGGGGATTTCCGGCAACGGGGCGCAGGCTTTCAACAGCACAGCCCTGCTGCAGGTTGCAATCGTGTGACGCTTGGCTAGAGCCGGGCGCAGTGATTCCCGCCGCGAGAACAGGGGCCCCCAAGCGATGAAGATCATGGCCGGCAATTCGAACCTGCCGCTCGCGCGTTCAATCGCGGCCTATCTCGAAATGCCGTTGACCGATGCCTCGGTCCGTCGTTTCGCGGATGAGGAAATCTTCGTAGAGATTTACGACAATGTGCGCGGCGAAGACGTGTTCGTCCTGCAGTCGACGTCTTATCCGGCGAACGACAATCTGATGGAGCTGCTGATCTGCATCGATGCGCTCAAGCGTGCATCGGCCAAGCGGATCACAGCGGTGGTGCCCTATTTCGGTTATGCCCGCCAGGATCGGAAGCCCGGCCCACGCACGCCGATTTCGGCCAAGCTGGTGGCGAATCTCATCACCCAGGCCGGTGCGAGCCGCGTCCTTTCGGTGGATCTCCATGCCGGGCAGATCCAGGGCTTCTTCGATATTCCCACCGATAACCTCTATGCCGCGCCCGTGATGGCGGCCGATATTCAGGCCCGTTACGGCGATGCGGATCTGATGGTCGTCTCGCCCGACGTGGGCGGTGTGGTGCGCGCGCGCGCACTGGCCAAACGGCTCGACAATGCGCCGCTGGCCATCGTCGACAAGCGCCGTGAGCGGCCGGGCGAATCCGAAGTGATGAACATCATCGGTGACGTGAAGGGCCGCGCCTGCATCCTGATCGACGACATCGTCGATTCCGGCGGCACCCTTTGCAACGCGGCGCAGGCGCTGCTCGATGCCGGGGCGAAGAGCGTGGCGGCCTATATCACCCATGGGGTGCTCTCGGGTGGAGCCGTGGCACGGGTGAACAATTCCGCGCTGAAGGAACTGGTCATCACCGACACCATCCTGCCGACCGACGCGGCGCAGGAATCGCAGAGCATCCGCATCCTGCCGATTGCTCCGCTGATCGGTGAAGCTGTGCGCCGTATTGCCGATGAAAGTTCGGTTTCCAGCCTGTTTGACTGACATGCCCGCCTGCCTGTGCAGGATAGTGGCGGCCACGGCTGCAATCGCAGGGCCGCTTGCCCTCGCATCGGCTGCCTGTGCGGCAGAGGATGCAGGCATTCCGGTCTATCAGCCGCCAGCCGGTTCCAATCAGGTGCTGGAAGCGCCGATAGAGGCCGCACCTGGCCATTCGCTGATCGTGGGCGATCTGGTGATGGCGGCTGGCGGCACCATTCCGCGCCATCGCCATTTGGGCGAGGAGTTTCTCTACGTCATTGGCGGTTCGGCCACCGTCTCGCGCGAGGGGGAGGCGGATGTGACGCTTTCTGCCGGGCAGGCGATCCGGATCGCGCCGGGCACAGTGCATTGGGGCAAAGCCGGCCCGGAAGGCGTGCGCGCGGTTTCTTCCTGGGTCGCGGTCGACGGCCATCCCTTGCGTGAGGCAGTCCCAGAATGAAGCTCGATACTGAAATCGCCCTGGCGCTCCGCCTTGCCGATGCGGCCCGCGCCGCGATCCGCCCGCATTTCCGCGAGGAAGTGCATAGCGAGGCCAAGGAAGATGCCACGCCCGTATCGCTGGCCGATCGCGAGGCGGAACAGGTCATGCGCCGTATTCTCGAAGCGGAAGTTCCGGCCGACGGGGTGCATGGCGAGGAATATGGCATCAGCCTGGGCACCTCCGGCCGCCAGTGGGTGCTCGATCCGATTGACGGGACTACGGCCTTTCTGGCCGGGCGCCCGATCTTCGGCACGCTGATCGCCCTGCTGGTGGACGGCTTCCCGGTGCTGGGCGTGATCGACCAGCCGATCCTCGGCGAACGCTGGCTGGGTGCGGCCGGGCGCCAGACCACCTTCAACGGCAAAGCGGCGCATACTCGCACCTGTCGCGACCTGGCGCAGGCGACGCTGGCCACAACCGGCCCGCAATATTTCAACGACCACGAAGGCGAGCATTTCATGGCGCTGGCCGCCAAGACCGCGCATCGCCGGATGGTGATGGGCGGGGACTGCTACAATTACGCGATGCTTGCCTCTGGCCATCTCGACATCGTTTGCGAAGCCGGGCTGAAACTGCATGATTATGCCGCGCTTGTCCCGGTGGTCGAAGGCGCGGGCGGGACAATGTGCGACTGGAACGGCGATCCACTCCACTCCGGATCGGAAGGTCACGTGCTCGCTCTGGGCGATCCGGCAAGGCTGGAAGACGTGGTAGAGGCGCTGGCCTGCACTCACTAGCCTGCACTCGCCGGGAGGCGGGGCGGACAAGTCCCCTCTCGCCGGGTCAAACCGGATTGGACGCATCCCCAGTTGCCGCCATCAGGCAGCCCTCTATCGGGACGACGCCTTCGCAAGACGGAGGCGTGTTACAGGGGGTTTTCATGAAGTATCTTTTCCTGGCGGCAGTTCTTTCCTGCGGTCTGGCCCAACCTGCCTTCGCGCAGGAAGAAGGCAATGGGAACGACAAGGCCGGCTTCCGCCTTGAAGCGCGTGCCACGCTTGAAACGCCGACCGTCAGCAGCATCGCTGAGGAAAACGACGTCTACAAGCTGGGCACGGCCATGGCCTATGGTGGCGAAGTGGGTTTCGACATCGCGGTGAGCGATACGGTCGTCGTGGGGCCTTACGGCAATTACGAAGTCTCCACGGTCGAGAATTGCAGCGGTGCGGATTGCGTGAGCGCCACCGACAATTACGCATTCGGCCTGCATGCCGGCGTCAATGTTGGTGAAAGCGGCATGATCTATGCCAAGGTCGGCTACGCCAGCCTCGGGCTCGAAGCGACCGTGGTCGGCGTTACCGTATCCGAACGCGGCGACGGTGTGGAAGGCGCGATCGGTTACGAACAGGGCTTTGGTCGCAATTTCTACGGCCGCATCGAATTGGGTTATGCCGACAATGGCGACATTTTCGGCATCAATTTCCAGCGCCGTCATGCCGGCATTTCGGCCGGCGTCCGCTTCTGAGCGGATGCCGACAAGGCAGCGTTGAAACAGGGGCAGGCATCGCCGCAGCCGCATGGCCGGGGGGCATGACGGCGGGTGTGGCAGGGCCTGCCCCAATCTGGAACTTGCATTTTGGGGCCATCACGCTAAAGGCGCGCCCTTCAAAGACACGTGATCGCGTAAAAGTGATTCTGGGTCCGCCTGGCTGAAAGGGCTGCCAGGGCTGACCGATGTGTCTCGAACAAGGAGACGAAAATGCCCAAACTGAAGACCAAGAGCGGTGTGAAGAAGCGCTTCAAGCTCACCGCAACCGGCAAGGTGAAGCACGGCGTTGCCGGCAAGCGCCACCGCCTTATCAGCCATAACGGCAAGTATATCCGCCAGAACCGCGGGACCGACGTGATCTCCGACGCAGATGCGAAGGTGATCAAGAAGTGGGCGCCCTACGGGCTGAACTGAGGAGTACTAGCCAATGTCCCGTATTAAACGCGGCGTTACCACGCGCGCAAAGCACAAGCGGATTCTGGACGCGGCCAAGGGCTATCGCGGCCGCCGCAAGAACACCATCCGCGTTGCCCGTCAGGCAGTCGAAAAGGCCGGCCAGTACGCTTATCGCGACCGTAAGGTTAAGAAGCGCAACTTCCGTGCCCTGTGGATCCAGCGCATCAATGCAGCTGTTCGCGCAGAAGGCCTGACCTATTCGCAGTTCATCCACGGCGCCAAGCTGGCCGGCATCGAGCTGGACCGCAAGGTGATGGCCGATCTGGCGATGAACGAAGGCGCTGCCTTCACCGCGATCATCGCTCAGGCGAAGAAGGCCCTTCCGGCCTGAAGCATGGCCAGCCGGATTTCGGTTGGTATGAACAAGCCGTTAGCCAGCTTCCTTCTGGAAGCGTAGACGGCCAGTAAAGATACGGGCGTGAAACGGTCATATTCCGTTTCACGCCCGTTTTCGTGTAAACAGCGGGCAGGGAACAGGCGCCAAACCGGCGGGTCGCAACTTGGGGGTCGTAATGGAGTGCCAGATCGACGTGCGCTTTTACCCGGCGCCGGCTGACCTTCAGGGCTGTTTTTCGTCCTTCTACAGCGCCAGCTTCGTTGTTGCCGACGGCGAGCGGGTAAACGATCTGCTGCAGCCCGAATGGGCCAATCTGCGCTTCTTCAAGGGTGACCGGCCGGATGCCGGGATGATTGGCGGGGATATGCTCCGCGGCGCGCGGCTTACCGCGACCGGCCCCAGTTCGCTGCCCGCCCATTTCGAGCTTGGCACCACCCGCATGTGGGGTGTCGGCCTGTTTCCGCTGGGCTGGGCGAAATTCTGCCACGGTCCTGCTACCGATCTGGCAAATCGGGTAGTGGACGGGGAACAGCATCCGGCCTTCGCCAATTTCCGCGATCTGACCGAAGAATTGTGCCGGGAAGGCACGGAAGAGCAGGAAGAGCTGGAGCAGATCATCGCCTGCTTCCGCGCCATGGACCGCGAAGTGCCCGATCAGGAGCGGATCATTGCCACCCATGCGGCGATGGTCGATTCCGCCGTTGCCACCGTCGCTGACTTTGCCGACCACACCGGACTTGGGCGTCGAACGCTGGAGCGGCTGTGCCACCGCTATTTCGGCTTCTCGCCCAAGCTGCTGCTGCGCCGCCAGCGCTTCATGCGCAGCCTTGCCCAGTTCATGCTGGAAAATGCCACGAACTGGAGCGAGGCGATGGATGCGCATTATCACGATCAGGCACAGTTCGTGCGGGAATTCCGCTCGTTCATGGGGATGAGTCCCGGCGAATATGCCACGCGGGAACATCCCATCCTCGGGGCCTTCATGAAGCACCGGGCGAAGGTGTGGGGCGCTGCGGCGCAAACGCTCGACCGGCCCGACCAGTCGCTGGGCGTTCAGGTCTCACCTGCCAGCGGTTGCGCTGAAGGCTGACATTCCAGCCAGCCCGCACCGGGCTTTCCAAGGCCTCTCCACCATTGCCAGCACCGGGCGGGCGCCCTAGAGGCGTCTCGCAATCGCAGGACCGGACGGGAATGGGCGAAGTGGATACTCTCGAAGGCGCCGCACTGGCGCGGATCGACGCGGCGGAAGATCTCGCTGCGCTTGAAGCGCTGCGGGTCGAATATCTGGGCAAGCAGGGCAGCATTTCGGGCCTGCTGAAGACGCTGGGCGGCATGTCGCCCGAAGAACGCCAGACGCAGGGTCCGAAGATCCACGCCCTGCGCGAAAAGGTGCAGACCGCCCTTGCCACTCGCAAGGAGGCGCTGGAAGGCGCCGCGCTGGAAGCCCAGCTCGCGGCAGAAACGCTGGACCTTTCCCTGCCCGCGCCTGACGCGCCCAAGGGCTCTGTGCACCCGGTTAGCCAGGTGATGGACGAACTGGCGGAAATCTTCGCCGACATGGGTTTTGCCGTCGCGACCGGGCCTGAGATCGAGGACGACTGGTACAATTTCACCGCGCTCAACATGCCGGAAAGCCACCCGGCGCGCGCGATGCACGATACGTTCTACTTCCCGGATTCTGCGCCCAAGGGCGGCCGGATGCTGCTGCGCACGCATACCAGCCCGGTTCAGGTCCGCACCATGATGGCCGAAGGCACCCCCGTGCGCATCATCGCGCCGGGCCGCGTCTATCGTTCGGATTCCGACGCCACTCACACGCCGATGTTCCATCAGGTGGAAGGTCTGGTGATCGACAAGGGCATTCACCTGGGCCACCTCAAGTGGACGCTGGAGACCTTCCTCAAGGCCTTCTTCGAGCGTGACGACATCGTGCTGCGTCTGCGCCCCTCCTACTTCCCCTTCACCGAACCTTCGGTGGAAGTGGACGTGGGCTTCGCTATCGAAAACGGACGCCGCGTGCTCGGCGGCAGCGGCGACGAGGCGGGCCACGGTTGGATGGAACTGCTGGGCAGCGGCATGGTCAATCGCAAGGTGATCGAAATGTCGGGGCACGATCCCGACCAGTGGCAGGGCTTCGCCTTCGGCGTGGGCGTGGATCGCCTCGCCATGCTGAAATACGGCATGGACGATCTGCGCGCCTTCTTTGACGGCGATGTGCGCTGGCTGAAGCATTACGGCTTCTCCGCCTTCGATCAGCCGACCCTTTCCGCCGGTGTGGGAGCACGCGCATGAAGTTCTCTCTCTCCTGGTTGAAGGAATATCTGGATACCGATGCGGATGCGGCGGCCATTTCGGCCAAGCTCAACGCCATCGGGATCGAAGTTGAAGGCATCGAAGACCCGGCCGAGAGGCTGGCGGGCTTCATTGTGGCCAAGGTGCTGACGGCAAAGCCGCACCCCGATGCGGACAAGCTGCAGGTGCTCACCGTCGATACGGGCCAGGTGGCAAAGGGGGGCGATCCGCTGCAGGTTGTCTGCGGCGCGCCCAATGCCCGTGCGGGCCTTGTCGGCGTGCTCGGCACCCCCGGCGCCAGCGTACCAGCCAACGGCATGGTGCTGCGCAAGAGCGCGATCCGCGGCGTCGAATCCAACGGCATGATGTGTTCCACCCGGGAGCTGGAACTGGGCGACGATCATGACGGCATCATCGAACTGCCCGAAGGCGCGCCCATCGGCACCAGCTTTGCCGATTATCGCGGCGAAGGCCCGGTATTCGACGTGGCGATCACGCCCAACCGGCCGGACTGCATGGGCGTCTACGGCGTCGCGCGCGATCTTGCCGCAGCGGGCCTAGGCACGCTGAAGCCGCTCACCATCGAAAAGACCGCAGGCAGCTTCCCCTGCCCGGTGGACATCCGCACCGACGATCCGGAAGGCTGCCCGGCCTTTTATGGCCGAGTGATCCGCAGCGTGACAAACGGCCCGTCACCCGAATGGCTGCAGGCTGCCCTGCGCAGTGCGGGCCAGCGCCCGATCAGCGCGCTGGTGGACATCACCAATTTCCTGATGCTCGGCTTTGGCCGCCCGGCCCATGCTTATGATCTGGCCAAGCTCAACGGCGCGGTCGTGGCGCGGCGGGCGAAGGAGGGCGAACAGGTCCTCGCGCTGAACGAGAAGACCTATACGCTCGACGCGGATATGACCGTGATCGCCGACGATGCCGGGGTACACGACATTGCCGGGATCATGGGCGGCGAACATTCGGGCGTTTCCGAAGGCACTAAAGATGTGCTGCTCGAAATCGCCTATTTCGAGCCTGAGCGGATCGGCATGACCGGCCGCCGTCTGGGCCTTGCTTCCGATGCCCGCACCCGGTTCGAACGCGGGGTGGACCCGGCGTTCTTGGACGACGGGCTGCAACTGCTGACGTCGCTGATCCTGCAGATCTGCGGCGGCGAAGCCTCCGAAGTGGTCCGCGCGGGCAGCCCGCCGAGCCAGCAGAAGGTCGTCAGCTACGATCCGGCTCTGGCCGAGCAGCTGGGCGGGGTTGCCGTTCCGGAAGCAGAGCAGAAGGCGATCCTCGCCGCGCTGGATTTCGGCGTTTCGGCCGATTGGAACGTCACGGTCCCGCTGCGCCGCCACGATGTGGAAGGCGCGCCCGACATCGTCGAGGAAGTGGTCCGCATCCATGGCATCGACAAGGTTGGCAGCGTCGCCCTGCCGCGTGTGGATGGGGTCGCCCAGCCGACCGCGACGCCGGCCCAGAAGCTGGAGCGCCGCCTGCGCCGCGCCGCTGCCGCGCGCGGGCTGAACGAAGCCGTGACCTGGAGCTTCCTGCCCGTGCCCGATGCGGAGCATTTCGCGGACGGGAATGGAGGCCTGTGGATTCTCGACAATCCGATCAGCGAAGACATGAAGGCCATGCGCCCGGCGCTGATCCCCGGCCTGTTGTCTGCCGCCAAACGTAATCTCGATCGCGGCGCCAAGGGCGTTCGCCTGTTCGAGATCGGCCGCCGCTATCTGCGCGGCGAAGGCGGGACGAGCGACGAGCGCCTGACGCTCGGCGTGGTGCTGGCGGGCGAAAAGGTTCCCAGCGGCTGGAGCACGGGCAAGGCCCAGCTGTTCGATGCATTCGATGCCAAGGGCGAAGTGCTGGCCCTGCTGGCGGAAGCTGGCGCGCCGGTGGACAAGCTGCAGGTGATGGGCGAGGCGGGCAGCCAGTTCCATCCCGGCCAGTCCGCAACCCTGCGCCTTGGCCCTAAGGTGGTTCTGGCCCGCTTCGGCGCGCTGCACCCCAGGACGCTGGCAGCTTTCGACGTGGATGGCCCGGTGATGGCCGCGGAAATCTATCTCGAAGCCATTCCGGAGAAGAAGGGCGGCGCCAGCTTTGCCCGCACGGCCTATTCGCCGCCCGCCTTGCAGGCTGTGACGCGCGACTTCGCCTTCCTGATGGATGCGGCCAAGCCCGCCGGCGATCTGCTGCGAGCCGTGAAGGGCGCGGACAAGGCGAATATCGTCGATGCCCGCATCTTCGACGATTTCCGCGGCGCAGGCGTGCCGGAAGGCAAGAAGTCCCTGGCGGTGGAAGTCATCCTCCAGCCGGGCGAGAAGAGCTATACCGACGAAGAGCTGAAGGCGATTGCCGAACGCGTCGTCGCTGCGGCTGTGAAGATGGGGGCGGAACTGCGGGGCTGATCCCGCGGGGATGTCAGGGCCGGCGGCCTTTCAGGCCGCCGCCTGCCGCTACCACGCCGATCCAGTCGCCGGGTCCATCGGTTCGCCATAGGCCGGTTCGCGCGAGGAATAGGGGTCTTCCCGGCGATAGGCGGGGCTGCCCTGCGCTTCTTCGCGATAGGCCTTGTCTATATTTTCTCGATTGCGGGCATGTTCCTGCTCCACGGCCTTGTCGAGATTCTCCTGCATCTTGGGCATGGTGGCAAAGGCGGCCATCATCATCTTGCCCTGGATTGCGGCCATGTCGAAATCACGCTTCTCCAGCTTGGAGCCGAGTTGTTCCGCCATGGCGGAACGGTAAAAGTCCACGACGGTGGGATTTTCTTCCAGCCCCTTCGCCACCTGATCGTGGCGGCCGCCGGCGGGCGGTTCGATAGTGATCGCAATGCGGGTTTCCTGCGGCCCCACTTCTGTAAGCTCGGCCACGAAGGTCAGCAGACCGCTTCCCTGCCGGTCGACCAGAAACCAGCTGATCCTTGTGTCGCTTTCGCGCTTCACCAGGGCACTGGCGGCTTCGGCAGGGAAGAATTCCATCGGCGGCTGGGTGGCCAGCAAGGTCTGGCGCACATCGCGGATCGCCAGCGGATAGCTTTTGCCTGAAGGGAACAGGCCGCAGGCCGCCAGCAGGATTGCCGTTGCCAGCGTGATGATCGCGCGTTTCATCTCACCAGTTCCCCTGCGTATCGTCCATTGGCTGACCGTAGGATCGGTCATAGCCTTCCTGATTGGCGCGCGTATTTTCCGCCTCGCGCAACTGCTGCGACCGGCGCGAATCATAACCCGGCTTGTCGTCGATCCCGAAGCGGGCGCTACCGCTTTCCAGCCCGGCGCGCTGCACCTTGCAGGGGCCGTCATTGGCACTGCTGCGCTGGCCGTCTGGAATGCGCATCACATCGTAAGGGCGCTTTTCCATCGCCGCGTCGATCAGTTCCTGCACTGCCGGGCGCAGCGGCTGGTGCACGGCAGGGCGGGGGTAAAACTGGCTGCCGTCATACATCTCGCCGCCCTTGGCCTCGGCCGGGACTTCGATCTGGGCGCGGGTGCCCTCGCCTTCCGCAGTCAGCCGCACGGTGAAGCGCAGAACTTCGCGCCCGCTGCTGGAAACACGCCAGGTGATCGCATCGTCCTTCGGGCTGTCGGCAGCGAAGTGGATCAGGATGCCGCATTGGCGGGCAGAGCGGAATCCATCCACATCCGCCTTCTTCAGCCGCTGCAAAGCCTCGGCCAGCGGCACTGCATAGACGCCGGGTTCCGCTCCGCCGCAGCCCGCCAGCATGGATGCCATCGCGATTGAGAATGCCAGTCTGCGCATGATGTCCCCTTTTCACGCCGGGCTTTACCGCTCGTGCGTTAACCCGGCGTAATCGGGCTGCTTACGGGAAATATGGACGCGGGCGCGCCCTGCGGCTAACCGCGCGGCCATGGCTCAAGCGACCCCATCCAACCGCCGCACTTTCGCGATCATTTCCCACCCGGACGCCGGTAAGACGACGCTGACGGAAAAGCTGCTGCTGCAGGGCGGCGCGATCCACCTTGCGGGCGAGGTCAAGGCACGCGGTGCGGCCCGGCGCGCCCGGTCGGACTGGATGAAGATCGAACAGCAGCGCGGCATCTCGGTCACCAGCTCGGTGATGACCTTCGAGAAGGACGGGATCACCTTCAACCTGCTGGACACGCCGGGGCACGAGGACTTTTCCGAAGATACCTATCGCACGCTGACGGCGGTCGATTCCGCTATCATGGTGATCGACGCGGCCAAGGGTATCGAACCGCAGACGCGCAAGCTGTTCGAGGTCTGCCGTTTGCGCAGCGTGCCGATCATCACCTTCATCAACAAGGTGGACCGCGAAGGGCGCCCCTGTTTCGAACTGCTGGACGAAGTGGCAGACATGCTGGCGCTGGACGTATCCCCGCAGGCATGGCCCATCGGCATGGGCGGGCTGTTCGAAGGGATTTTCGATTTCGCCACCAACACCGCCAGCCGCCCGGAAGGGGACAGCCGCGAATTTCTGGGCAAGCGGGATGCCGATCCTTCCCTGCCGGAAGACGTGGCGGAGGAAATGGAACTGGCGCGCGGAATCTATCCCGAATTCGACCTCGAGGCCTATCGCAATGGCGACCTTACCCCGGTCTATTTCGGATCGGCCTTGAAGAATTTCGGCGTTGCCGAACTGATCGACGCCATTGCCCGCTTCGCTCCGCCGCCGCGCCCGCAACCGGCGGAAGGTGGCACGATTGCGCCCGACAAGGACGAAGTGACCGGGTTCATCTTCAAGGTGCAGGCCAATATGGACCCGCAGCACCGTGACCGGATCGCCTTCATGCGCATGGTATCCGGCACTTTCAAGCGGGGCATGAAGCTCACCCCGTCGGGCCTTGGCAAGCCGATTGCCGTCCATTCGCCCATCCTGTTCTTCGCGCAGGATCGCGAGATTGCCGACACGGCCGAGGCGGGGGACATCATCGGCATTCCCAATCACGGCACCCTGCGCGTGGGCGATACGCTGTCGGAAAAGAACGATGTGCGCTTCACCGGCCTGCCGAACTTCGCGCCGGAAATCCTGCGCCGCATCGCCTTGAAAGACCCGACCAAGACCAAGCAGCTGCGCAAGGCGCTGGACGATCTTTCGGAAGAAGGCGTGATCCAGGTGTTCTATCCCGAGATCGGCAGCCAGTGGATTGTCGGCGTGGTCGGCCAGCTTCAGCTCGATGTGCTCGTTTCCCGGCTGGAGGCGGAATACAAGGTCGAGGCACGGCTCGAACCCTCGCCTTTCGACACCGCACGGTGGCTGAAAGGCACCGACGAGGCACTGAGGGGGTTTGAACAGTTCAACCGCTCCAACCTGGCGCGCGACCGCGATGGCGACATGGTGTTCCTCGCCAAATCCGTGTGGGATGTGAATTATCAGCAGGAAAAGAATCCCGAGCTGAAGTTCGGCGCGACCAAGGAGCGGTAAGGCTGCCCAGCGGCCTGCCGTGCGATTCAACCAGCTTCGGGCGGCACAAGGGAAACTACTCCGGTCCCCGCTTGCCGCCCCGCGGGTGACTGCTTACCACTCGCCCCATGGCAGAGTTCTTCGAAGCGCTCACCCCCGCCCATGCCGCGATGATAGAGCGGCAACCGATGTTCTTCGTCGCCACGGCGGCAAAGGACGGGCGGATCAATCTCAGCCCCAAGGGCTACGATGCCTTCCGCATCCTTTCGCCCAGCCGCGTGGCCTATCTCGACCTTGGCGGCTCGGGGAACGAGACCAATGCCCATCTGCTGGAAGATGGACGCATCACGCTGATGTTCTGCAATTTCCAGCAGCCCGCGCTGATCCTGCGCATTTATGGGCAGGGTCGCCCGGTGGTGCCGTGGGACCGGGACTGGGAGGAACTCGCCGCCCATTTCACCCTGATGCCCGGCACACGGCAGATTTTCGACATCGAAGTGGAAAGCGTCCAGACCAGTTGCGGCTATGGCGTGCCGATCATGAACCTGGAGCGGGAACGGCCGACCCTGCTCAAGGTCCATGCCAAGGCCGATCCGGTGGAATGGGCAGGCAAGCACAAGACCCGCCGCACCAGTATCGACGGCCTGCCAGTGCGCACGACCGACCGCTATATCGCGGGCGATCCTTCGACCATCCCGCAGGACTGACCCGCTTGGAAATCCGCTTCGCCAGTTACAACATCCACAAGGCCGTGGGCACGGATGGGCGCCGCGACCCGGATCGCATCCTGTCCGTGCTGCATGAAGTGAATGCGGACATCGTCGCGCTACAGGAAGTTGACCGCCGCTTCGGCCGCCGGGCCTCCGTTCTGCCGCGCGCGCTGGTGGAGGAACAGGGCTATGCCATCGCCCATCTCGCCATGCGGCCCGACAGCATGGGCTGGCACGGCAATGCCGTGCTGGTGCGCCGCCATTTCGAAGTGCTGGGCACCCATGCGGTGCACCTGCCCACGCTGGAGCCGCGCGGGGCGGTGCGGGCGGAACTTGCGCATGAAGGGCGCCGGTTGCGCGTGGTGGGCATGCATCTGGACCTTTCGGGCATTCGCCGCCGTGACCAGATTCGCGCGGTAACGGGCGATCTGGCCGCCTGCGAGGAAGATTGCCCCGCCGTGATGCTGGGCGATTTCAACGAATGGTCCCTGCGCGGGGGCAGCATCCGCGAATTCGGCCAAGGCTGGCAACCGCTCGCCCCGGGGCGCAGCTTCCCCAGCCGCCAGCCGCTCGCCCCGCTGGACCGCATCGTCTTTTCGCAAGGCTGGGACGTGCTGGACCACGGCGTCCACCACAGCGCATTGGCCACGGCGGCATCGGACCACCTGCCGATCTGGGCGGTGGCGCGGCTGGGCGGGGCCGGGAAATAGGATTTTCAGGCATTGGCAGCATGCGGGCGCTTGCCTTCGGGCCTGCCGCGCACTTGCACGAAGATGTCCCCATCATTGACTGCCAGCGTAGCGAATGACTGCCTAAAAAACAGGCAACTGCACAAGATTCGGGCGTGCCCATCGGCTTAAGCTGCGGGAAAGAATCGTAAATCAGTCATTAATTCCCGGAATCCCGCATTTGGCACGCTGCTTGCAGCCCCCTCCTCAGCCGGGGAGTGTCGCCGGTAAGCAGACAGGGGTTTGAGATGAAATTCATCATCGCCATCATCAAACCGTTCAAGCTCGACGAGGTGCGTGAAGCCCTCGGCGCCATCGGCGTCGCAGGTATGACCGTTTCCGAGGTCAAGGGCTTCGGACGGCAGAAGGGCCAGACCGAGATCTATCGCGGTGCGGAATATTCCACGAATATGCTGCCCAAGGTGAAGATCGAGATCGCCGCAACCGACGCGATTGCCGCTCAGGTTGTCGAAACCATCCAGCAGACCGCCAGCACCGAAAGCATCGGTGACGGCAAGATCTTCGTGCTGGATCTCGCTTCCGCAACGCGCATTCGCACCGGCGAATCCGGGGATACCGCGCTGTGATCCGGGCGCATCACTTGAGGGGTAATACTATGATCCGCAAACTTGTTTGCGGCGCTGGCGCGCTTGGCGTGTCCATGTTCGCCGCTACTGCCGCCTGGGCGCAGGAAGCCACCGAAGCGGTGGCCGATGCTGCCGCGGCCGCAACGGATGCCGCCGTCGCCGCTGTGCCGGCCCCGGTCGCCGAAGCCGCTACCGAAGCGGCTGCTGCCGTTCCCAACGCCGGCAACAACGCCTGGATGATGACCTCCACGGTCCTCGTCCTGCTGATGATCCTTCCCGGCCTCGCGCTGTTCTACGGCGGTCTGACCCGTTCCAAGAACATGCTCTCCACCATGACCCAGATCGGCGCCACTGCCGCCCTGGCGATGGTGATCTGGGTTCTCTGGGGCTATTCGACCGCTTTCGGTCCGACCCCGCCGGAAGGTTTCCTGGGCCAGTTCATCAGCTCGGGCAGCCTGTTCCTTTCCTCTGTCACGCCTGACACGACCGCTGCCACCTTCTCTGACGAAGTGATCAGCGAATATGTGTTCGTCTGCTTCCAGATGACCTTCGCTGCGATCACTGCCGCGCTGGTTCTGGGTGCGACGGCCGAGCGCATGAAGTTCGGCGCGACCCTGCTGTTCACCGCCATCTGGCTGACGATCGTGTATTTCCCGATCGCTCACATGGTGTGGGCCGGCGGCGGTCTGCTGTTCGAAATGGGCGCCCTGGACTTCGCCGGCGGTACCGTTGTGCACATCAATGCCGGTGTGTCGGGCCTGGTGCTCGCCTACCTGCTCGGCAAGCGCAAGGGCTACCCGGCTGAGCCGATGCCGCCGCACAGCCTGACGCTGACCATGGTCGGCACGGGCCTGCTGTGGGTGGGTTGGTTCGGCTTCAACGCCGGTTCGGAACTCGAAGCCGACGGCACTGCCGGTCTCGCGATGATGAACACCTTCATCGCCACCGCTGCTGCGGCCCTGGCCTGGATGGTTGTTGAAAAGCTGGCTGGCCACAAGGCTTCCTCGCTGGGCTTCTGCTCGGGTGTGATCGCCGGCCTCGTCGCCGTCACCCCGGCTGCCGGTAACTCGGGTCCGATGGGCGCCCTGGTCCTCGGCGTGGTCGCTTCGGTGGTCTGCTACTTCGCGGTTGCCAAGCTGAAGCCGGCTCTGGGCTACGATGACTCGCTGGACGCCTTCGGCATCCACGGCATCGGCGGTATCGTTGGCGCCATCGGCACCGGCGTTGTCTACTCGCCCGCCCTTGGTGGCCCCGGCGGCGACGACTTCGTGATGTCCTCGCAGGTCATCACCCAGATCATCGCGGTTGCGGTTGCCATTGCCTGGGCTGCCATCGGCACCCTGATCGCTGGCTTCATCGTCAAGATGGTGGTCGGCCTGCGGGTCTCGCCGGAAGTCGAAGTCGAAGGTCTCGACATCGGCGAACACGGCGAACGCGCCTACAACTAATCGCAAGCTTGGCGGGATCGGGGCTCCTCCTCTCCTCCCCCGATCCCGCCTCACGACGTTCCTCCTGCGAACGCAAACTGAACAAGGGCCGGAGCCAGCCGCTCCGGCCCCTTTTTTGTGCCCGAACGGCGCTTTTCCGCTGCCACAATGCGCGCAGGCGTTCATATTGTGACGCGCTTCACTGGACGCGGGCCGGTGTTGCTGCTTTGTTGGGGGAGTAGCCGGTACGACCGGCGGTGAAGGAGTTGGATTGAGATGAAATATGTCATCGCGATCATCAAGCCGCACAAGCTCGACGATGTGCGCGAAGCGCTCAGTGCGATCGGTGTGGCCGGGATGATGGCCAGCGAAGTGAAGGGGTTCGGTCGCCAGAAGGGCCAGACCGAAATCTATCGCGGGGCCGAATATGCCACCAACATGGTGCCCAAGGTGAAAGTGGAAGTCGCGCTGCCGGATTCGCTGGTGGAACGCGCGGTGGAAGCGATCCAGCAGGCCGCTGCCACGGGCAGCATCGGGGACGGCAAGATTTTCGTCCTCGATCTTGGTTCCGCCCTGCGCATCCGCACGGGGGAAACCGGCGAAACCGCGCTTTAAGGCGCTGGCCGATCGAACAATGCACTGGCCGGAGCGCAACAATGCGGTTTCTCCCGGCCAGGCCTGCCTCCTGCCGCGCTGTCTTGCTTTTCGCGCGGGTAGTGTAGTGACAGGATCGAACTGATGTCCTACCCGGCGCGCCCAATGAACCGCGGAAATAGCGGCATGCGGGCGCAAGAACAGGAAACGACGAAAGAACGCCCATGCAGCAGTCCATGACCGACCGCCGTCTCGATGAGATGATCAAGAAGATCCAGAAGGGATCGATGAGGATGACCGAGGACGACGCTGTCGCGATCGCCGGTCAGCTTTACGGCAGCAAGCGCTACAAGCAGGCGGAAAACATGTGCCGCCAGATCCTCCAGTCCAAGCCCAAGCTGGCGGATGTCCACTCGATCCTCGGCGTCACGCTGACGGCGCTTGGCAAGCCCAAGGAAGGCATTGCCAGCCTGAAGCGCGCGGTCAAGCTGCAGCCCAAGGTTGCCCGGTTCCGCTCCAACCTGGGCGAGGTGCAGCGCCAGCAAGGCTATCTGGCCGATGCCATCGTCAGCCTGCAGGAAGCGATCGAAATCGATCCGAAGAACGCGCAGGCCCACAATAATCTGGGCATCGCGCGGTTCGACGGGCGCAATTATGCCGAAGCCGCCGCCTGCTATCGCAAGGCGCTGGAACTGCAGGCGGACTTCCCCGAAGTCTACAACAATCTCGGCAATGCGCTGCGTTGCATGGGCAAGAATGACGAGGCTATCGAAGCCTATCAGAACGCGCTGGCCTATCGGGAACGCTATCCGGAAGCCTACAACAACCTTGGCACCATGTTGCGCGACATGGGCAAGAATGAGCAGGCCGAACACGCCCTGCGCAAGGCGATCCAGCAGAACCCGCGCTACGTTGAAGCCCACACCAACCTTGCCAGCCTCTATTTCGCCGAAAAGCGCGACATTGATGCGCTGCGCCTGCTGGGCGAAGCGCTCAAGCTGGCACCGAACGATGTGCGCGCGCTGATCCTCACCGCGCGTATCCAGTCTCGCCGCGCCAACTTCACCGCTGCGGAACAGGCACTGCGCCTTGTGCTGCGCCAGCGGCCCGAACATGGCGAGGCGCTGACCGTGCTTGGCAGCGTGCTGCACGAAACCGATCGCTATGACGAGGCAGTGGCCCTGCTGGAAAAGGCCGACAAGCTGCAGCCCAACAATGCCGAAACGCTGAGCTATTACGGCGTCGCCCTGAAATCGGTCGGCCGGCTGGACGATGCGCGCGAAAAGATCCTGAGCGGGCTCAAGCTCAACCCCAACCTGATCGGCGCCTATGCCAATCTCAACGATCTGGTCGACTATTCCAAGGAGACCGAGCTTTACGAGAACCTGACCGAAGTGGTCGAGCGGATGAAGAACCGCCCGGTCGAACTTCGGCTGCCGCTCTATTACGCCTATGCCAAGGCGCTGGACGATAACGGCCAGCCGGAAAAGGCGCTCGAAAACTACATCGAAGGCGGCAAGATCAAGCGCAAGCTCCTCAATTACAGTGAGGAGGAAACCTTCAAGTTCTTCGAAGAGATCAAGGAGGCCTTCCCGCCCGAGATCTTCCAGAACCGGCCCTATGCGGGCAACCAGACGGATCGCCTGCTGTTCATCGTGGGCATGCCGCGTTCCGGCTCGACCCTGGTCGAACAGATCCTCGCCAGCAACGATGCCGTCTATGGCGCGGGCGAAGTGAAGTATTTCAGCCAGATGCTGCACAAGCTGCGCGATCGATTCCCTTCGCTCTCGCGTTTCCCGCAGATGGTCTCCGAACTGAAGCCCAACCACTACAAGCTGGTGGCCGATGGCTATGAGCAGGCCATGTTCAAGAACGCCGGCGATGCCCGGATCGTGACGGACAAGCTGCTGACGAACTACTTCTTCCTGGGCATGCTGCACCTGCTGTTCCCGAATGCGAAGTTCATCAACACTCGCCGCGACCCGGTGGATTGCTGCCTGTCCGCCTTCACCAAGCTGTTCAAGGACGACATGCCGCACAGCTACGACATGGGCGAGCTGGGCCGTTATTACCGCCAGTACGACGCGCTGATGAAGTATTGGGAATCGGTGTTGCCCGAAGGTGTTCTCAAGGTTGTCGAATACGAAAACGTCGTGGCCGACACCGAGAAGGAAGCGCGCGGGATCATCGAATTCCTGGGCCTGGAATGGGACGACAAGATGCTGGAGTTCCACAAGTCCAGCCGCCCGGTGAAGACCGCCAGCGTCGCCCAGGTGCGCAAGCCGATCTACAAGACTGCGGTGCAGCGCTGGAAGAAATATGGCGATGGCCTGCAGCCGCTGATCGACGCGATCGAGAAGGCCTGAACCGGCCATTCACCAGAACATCGGGAGGGGGGAGCTTCGGCTCCCCCTTTTCGTTGGTGCCCTCGCGTCATGTCAGGGCGCCTTGGCTACACGGCGCGGGGTCAGTCGCCTGAGTGCTGCTGCCGCGCGGCGGCCTGTTCCAGCCAGCGCGCGCGGATCGTGTCGGAAGTTTCCCGGCTGCCGTCGTGGCTCCAGCCCGGCTCTCGCAGCAGGTAGGACAGTTTGTGCCGCCAGGGTGCGTGCCACATGTCCCGCGCAATGCCGATCCATTCGTGGAATACCGACCATAGCAGGTTGAAGCTGCCCAACTGCTTCACGATGCCATAGTGGATGCGCAGATCGTCCCGCTCCGGCTGATAAGTGCCGAACAGCTTGTCCCACACGATGAAAGTGCCGGCATAGTTGCGGTCAAGATAGAGAGGATTGGTCGCATGGTGGACCCGGTGATGCGAAGGCGTGTTCATCACGGCCTCGAACCAGCGCGGCATCTTCCCGATGGCCTCGGTGTGGATCCAGAACTGGTAGATCAGGTTCAGCCCGCCGCAGAACAGGATCATGGCCGGGTGGAAGCCGATCAGCGCCAGCGGCAGGCGGAAGATGAAGGTGATGGCGATGAAGCCGGTCCAGGTCTGCCGCAGGGCAGTGGACAGGTTGTAATGCTGGCTGGAATGATGGTTCACGTGGCTGGCCCAGAACCAGCGCACACGGTGGCCGAAGCGGTGGGACCAGTAATAGGCGAAATCGTCCAGCACGAAGCAGGCCGCCCACGCCCACCATTGCCAGCCGATCTCCAGCAGGCGGAACTCGTAAAGCTTCACCAGCATGGCCAGCACCAGCGATGCAGTGAGGGCACCCGCAACAGTGCTGCCCAGCCCGAAGGCCAGCGACATGGCCGTGTCGCGCGGTTCATAGGCTTGCGGTGCGCGCAGCCGTGCCCAGATCATTTCGGCAAGGACCAGCAGGATGAAAGCTGGAATCGCGTAATTGACGGGATCGAAATCCGGCACCGCTCACCCCTCCGGCGCGTTTATGCGCCTTTCCCACGCCTCGGCTTCGAGGCCGAGATCCAGTATTGTCGGCGGGAAAGTGGGATCGGAGCCTGTCACCGTCAACTGCGTTCCATTGCGCAGTGCGCGCGCAGTTCGGTCAAGCAGGCGAGCCACGAACAGCGCGCCATGCGGCACCAGCACCATGATCCGGCCTTGCGAATCGCACAGCAGGGCCGCTCGCCCGTCGACGGCCAGCGTCACATGTTCGGCACTGAATCCGCACAATGCATTGTCTGCCAGATCGCAGGCTTGGGCTTCATCCGCGATACGCGCGCCACGGCCCAGGCCCAGCCAACGGGATACAAGTACGAGAAATGCGACCCCGGCAAGCGAGCCCGCGAAGACGAGCAGCTGCCCGGTCATCCCCGCGCGGCGTAGAGGGCGTCCATCGCAGCACGCACCGGCGAAACGTCATAACCGGCTTCGGCTGCCGCGCTGGCGATCTCGGCCGGCGCGCGGCCGCGCATGGCTTCGGCCAGCGACCAGAGCAGGGTGGAGCGTGTGCCGCTGCGGCAATAGGCCAGGATCGGGCCATGCGCTTCGCCCAGCGCCTGCGCCATGGCGAAAACATCATCTTGCGACAGGGTCTGCATCGTGACCGGAATGGCGATGTAGTCCATTCCCGCCGCATTGGCGGCTGCAGCGATGTCCTCGCCGGAGGTCTGGTCTTCCGATTCGCCTTCGGGGCGGTTGTTGATCACCAGAGTGACGCCAAGCTTTGCGGCCTCCGCAATGTCGGCCACGCCGATCTGCGGGCTGGCATAGACGCCGTCGCCAAGCTTGCGGAAATCGCTCATGCGGCCTTCTCCCCTACGCCAGCCTGCGTTTTGTTGCGGCGGTTGCGCTTCACCATGTTCAGCAGTTCGACACCCACCGAGAAGCCCATGGCCGCATAGACATAGCCCTTGGGCACGTGGAAGCCAAAGCCGTCCGCGATCAGTACGAGCCCGATCATCACCAGGAAGGCGAGCGCGAGCATGACCAGAGTGGGGTTCTTCTCGATGAAGGCGGCCAGCGGATTGGCGGCGATCAGCATCAGGCCCACTGTGATGACCACGGCAGTGACCATGATCGGCACATGGTCCGTCATGCCAACGGCAGTGAGGATCGAATCGATCGAGAAAACGAGATCGAGCGCGATGATCTGGGCAATGGCCGCGCCAAAGGCGATCTGGGCCACGCCCTTGTCCTGATCGAGCAACTCACCGCTTTCCACTTCAGGGTCCATGTTGTGATGGATTTCCTTGGTGGCCTTCCACAGCAGGAACAGGCCACCGGCGACCAGAATCAGGTCACGGCCGGAAAATGCCGTCTCGAAGCTTGGTTCGCCATGTTCGCCCGGCGCGCCTGTGATCCCCAGATCGAACAGCGGGGTCTGCAAGGTGACGATCCAGCCGATCAGCATCAGCAGCGCAATGCGCATGACCAGTGCCAGCATCAGGCCGATTCGGCGGGCCTTGGCCTGCTGATGCTCCGGCAACTTGTTTGAGAGAATTGCGATGAAGACGAGATTGTCGATCCCAAGCACAATTTCGAGCACGACCAGAGTGACCAGCGCAGCCCAGGCCGTGGGATCGGAAAGCAGGGATATAATGTCCATAACGGCCCGCCTTGTGCCGAAGCGGAACGTCGCTTGCAAGCGCATCTGATGGCGCCTCGGGGCGGCACAAGCGGCTGTAATATCGCAGTCAAGATCGAATCGCTTAAAACGTTCGCACAGAAAACGAATCTGGGTTATAGGTGGTGGATGTTTGTAGGGCGGGAGAGGGGTGTCCGCCCTCGCATCCGGCGCGTTTCGTCCGCGCGGCCGGGTGTATCGCATCCGCGAGACATATGTGGCGAAGTGAAGGTACGTTAGGTTTCATGGGTTTTGACAGAGGTCGTCGCGGCCGGGGACGCGACAAAAGGGATGGCATCGGCGAAGACGGCTTTGATCCCTTCATGGATGGCGGTCCGCGGTTCGGTGATTCCGATCGTTTCGGCGGTGGCGACCGCTTCGGTGGCGGTGACCGCTTCGGCGGCGGTGATCGATTCGGTGGTGGTCCCCGTGGCGGCGGTGGCGGCGGTTTTGGCGGCCCCCGTGGCGGCGGCGGTGGCGGCTTCGGCGGTCCCCGTGGCGGCGGCGGTGGTGGCGGCATGCCTGCCCAGGTTGTAGGTGCCGGCAAGGGCATCGTTAAGTTCTTCAATGCTGGCAAGGGCTTCGGCTTCATTCAGCAGGAAGGCGGCGGCGAGGACGTTTTCGTCCACATCAGCCAGGTTGAACGTGCGGGCCTCGAAGGTCTCGCTGAAGGTCAGGAACTGGCTTTCAACCTCGTCGATCGCGGCGGCAAGATTTCGGCTGCCGATCTCCAGATCGTCGGTGACGTGGTTCCCGTCCAGCAGCGCGCTGCTGCGGCCCCGCAGCGTCAGCGCACTGGCGAAAAGGCGACCGGCACGGTCAAGTTCTTCAACTCCATGAAGGGCTTCGGTTTCATCACTCGCGACGATGGCGAACCCGATGCGTTCGTGCACATCAGCGCGGTTGAACGGTCCGGCCTGTCGCAGCTCAACGAAGGCGACAAGCTGGAGTTCGAACTCGAAGTCGATCGACGAGGCAAGTACTCGGCGGTCAACCTTGTGCCCGTTCAGGGCTGACCAGCCCGCGTTTCGCCCGGCAGTTTGACCGGGCTTCCGCAAAAGCCTAAACGGTAGCGAATGGCGGCCCTCCGGGGCCGCCATTTGTCGTTCCAATAAACCTCACGGATAATACCACTCAACAGTCCAAGGGAGTTCCACGATGTCGATCACTCCGCTCATGCCCGTCTACCCCCGGTGCGACGTACGCCCGGTGCGCGGCGAGGGTTGCTACCTCATTGGGGAGCGCGGCGAACGATATCTGGACTTCGCGGCCGGGATTGCCGTGAACGCGCTTGGTCACGGTCATCCCCACCTGACCAAGGCGATCCAGGAACAGGCCGCCACGCTGATGCATGTCAGCAATCTCTACGGCTCGCCGCAGGGCGAAGCGCTGGCGCAGCGCATTGTCGATAATTGCTTTGCCGATACGGTGTTCTTCACCAATTCCGGTGCGGAAGCGGTGGAATGCGCGATCAAGACCGCGCGCCGCTATTTCTACGTCAACGGCCAGCCGAATCGCACCAAGATCATCACCTTCAACAACGCCTTCCATGGGCGGACGATGGGTGCGATCTCTGCCACCAACCAGCCCAAGATGCGCGACGGTTTCGAACCGCTGGTGCCGGGCTTCGCCTATGCGCCGTTCAACGATCTGGAAGCCGCGCTGGCGCTGGTCGATGAAGACACGGCCGGCTTCATGGTGGAAACCGTGCAGGGCGAAGGCGGGATGACGGCGGGCACGCCCGAATTCATTACGGGCCTGCGCAAGGCCTGCGACGAACACGGCATGCTGCTGATCCTGGACGAGATCCAGTGCGGCTATGGCCGGACCGGCAAGTTCTTCGCCCATGAACATTACGGCATCACGCCCGACATCATGACGGTGGCCAAAGGCATTGGTGGCGGTTTCCCGCTCGGCGCATGCCTTGCAACGGAAGAAGCGGCCAAGGGCATGGTGTTCGGCACGCATGGTTCCACCTATGGCGGCAATCCGCTGGCCATGGCGGCGGGCATGGCGATCCTTGATGTGATGCTGGAGCCGGGCTTCTTCGATCACGTCACCGCCATGGGCGAGCGTATGCGCTCCGCCTTCGAGCAGTTGATGCCCAATCACGATCATTTGTTCGAGGAAATCCGCGGCAAGGGCCTGATGCTGGGTATCAAGCTGAAGGAACCGGCGGTCTCGCGCGATTTCGTGGCGCATCTGCGCGACAATCACGGGCTGCTGACCGTCGCCGCCGGCGAGAATGTGTTCCGCGTGCTGCCTCCGCTGGTGATCGACGAAAGCCACATCGCCGAATGCATGGAACGGCTGAGCGAGGGGGCGCGGAGTTATGCGCCGCTTAGCGATGACTGATCCGATGATCCGGCATTTCCTCGACCTCTCCGATGCGGGAGGCGATGCGATCGCGGCGATGATCAATGACGCGATGGAGCGCAAGGCTGCGCGCTTGGCCCTGCCGAAGGGGGCATCCGATTCGGACGCTCCCCTCGCGGGCCATGTGCTGGCGATGATCTTCGAGAAGAACTCCACCCGTACCCGGGTGAGCTTCGACATTGCCATGCGCCAGCTTGGCGGCAGCGCCCTGATCCTGGATGCAGGCACAACCCAGCTGGGGCGCGGGGAATCGCTGGCCGATACAGCTCGCGTGCTCAGCCGCATGTGCGATGCGATCATGATCCGTACGGACGATCACGCCAAGATCGACGAACTGGCGCGCCATGCCAGCGTGCCGGTGATCAACGGCCTGACCGATCGGTCGCATCCCTGCCAGATCGTTGCCGATCTGCTGACCGTGGTGGAACATGGCAAGCCGCTGCCCGGCCTTGAAGTTGCCTGGCTGGGCGATGGCAACAACGTGCTTCACTCGATCCTCGAGGCTGCGGGACTGATGAAGTTCAATGTCCGCGTGGGCACGCCCTCCGGCTATGAACCCGATCCCGAATTCGTCGATATGGCCCGTGCGGGCGGCGCGGTGGTGACGCTGACCAACGATCCGGCCACGGCTGCGGCGGGGGCGGATGTCGTCGTCACCGATACCTGGGTTTCGATGGGCCAGGCCCATGCCGAGGAGAAGCTGGCCGCCATGGCCCCGTTCCAGGTGAACGAGGCACTGATGGCCAAGGCGGCTGCCGATGCGATCTTCCTGCACTGCCTGCCCGCCCATGTGGGCGAGGAAGTGAGCGAGGGCGTGTTCGAAAGCTCCCAGTCCGTGGTGTTCGACGAGGCCGAGAACCGCATTCACGGGCAGAAATCCGTGCTGCTCTGGGCATTCGGAAAACTCTGAAGGCATATTCTTGACTGACGTTGTACCCATTCTCGAAGATGAAACCGGTTTTGACCGGCTGCTGACCTTCACACTACCCGACCGCGATGCCCGCGGCCGGGTAGTGCGCCTTGGTCCGGTGGTGGAAGAAGTCCTTTCGGCCCATTCATATCCTCCTGCGATCAAGTGCCTGCTGGCTGAGGCACTGGTCCTTGCTGCCCTGCTTGGCTCGCTGCTGAAGGAAGACGGCAGCCAGATCACCATGCAGGCGCAGGCCCAGGGCGGGATCGTCTCGCTGCTGGTGTGCGATTATCGCGGGGGCGAACTGCGCGGCTACGTCCAGTTCGATGAGGCGGGCGTGGCATCGCTGGGCGGGAACCCCTCCCTCGGCGCGCTGTTCGGCGAAGGCTATCTGGCTATCACCTTCGATCTCGCCGCAAATGGGCAGCGTTATCAGGGCATTGTTCCGCTGGAAGGCGGTTCTCTGGCCCAGGCCTGCGAGAGCTATTTCGCCCAGTCCGAACAGGTTCCCACGCTGATTCGCGCGGCGGTTCGCACCAATGGCGAGAATTGCGTGGCGGGCGGACTGCTGGTGCAGCATCTGCCCGAAGGCGAGGAAGGGCGCGAGCGCCTGCATGTGCAGCTCGACCATCCCGAATGGGAACATGTGGCCGTGATGGCGGGCAGCACGCGGCATGACGAACTGACCGATCCGTCGCTCTCGCTGGAGGCGCTTGTATGGCGTCTGTTCCATGAAGAGCGCGAAGTGCGCGTGGAAAAGGGCGCCCGCCTGACGCGCGGCTGCCGCTGCACCGTGGCCCATTATGAGAGCGTCCTTTCGCGCTTCCCCGAGGCGGAGCGGGCTGAAATGCGCAATGAAGAAGGCGCCATCGTGGTCGATTGCGCTTTCTGTTCCAGGCTGTTCAAGATCGAATTGTAACACGGTTCGTCGTCCATACAGGGCAATTTGCCGTTCAGCTTCGTCGTGTTACAAGGCCTGCAACAATGCGGGGGCGGAGTTTTCATTCGATGCAGAAGAAAGGATTCGCCGGGATGCGCCGGATTGCGGCGATTGCCGGTATCCTGCTGGGAATCGCGATTGCGCCTGCCGCCGCGCAGGGGCCGGAGCTTGCCATGCTGGACGGGCTGCGCAGCGGATCGTGGGAATTGCGCATTCGCGGTGATTCCGCGCGCAAACGCATCTGCGTGCATAATGGGCGTGACTTCATCCAGATCCGCCACAAGCAGCCGGGCTGCAGCCGCTTCGTCGTGAATGACGGAGCCAGTGAAGTGACGGTGCATTATTCCTGTCCCAATAATGGCTATGGCCAGACGACGATCCGCAAGGAAAGCCCGCAGCTGATCCAGATCAGCACGCAGGGCGTGGAAGGCAAATCGCCCTTCAACTTCATGGCTGAAGCACGCCATGTCGGCCCCTGCTGATCCGGGGGCAGAGCGCGCGCTTGCCACTGCGATACAGGCGGGCTAGCCCCGCCACATGGGCGCCCTTTCCAAAGTTTCGGACAAATCCGCGGTCGTGCTGCTTTCGGGCGGGCTCGATTCCATGGTCTCCGCCGCACTCGCGCGGGAGGCCGGTTACACGCTTTATGCGCTGACCATCGATTACAACCAGCGCCACCGGCGTGAGATCGAGGCGGCCAGCCGGATCGCTCGTCATCTGGAAGTGCGCCGCCACGTGGTGCTACCCCTCGATCTCAGCCGCTTCGGCGGATCGGCGCTGACCAGCGACAAGATCGAAGTGCCCAAGGATGGCGTGGGTGAGGAAATTCCGGTCACCTATGTGCCCGCACGCAATCTCGTTTTCCTTTCGCTCACGCTTGCCATGGCGGAAGCCAGCGGCGCGCGCGATCTGTTCATCGGGGTCAACGCGCTCGATTATTCGGGCTATCCCGATTGCCGCCCGGAATTCATCGCCAGTTTCACCGAAACCGCCCGCCTGGGTACCAAGGCCGGGGTGGAGGGCGAGCCTTTCACGGTTCAGGCGCCGCTGCAATTCATGGGCAAGGCCGACATTGCGCGCGAATGCATAAGGCTGGGCCTCGATCCGGCAATGAGCTGGTCCTGCTACGATCCCACGCCTGCGGGCGAGGCCTGCGGAGCCTGCGACAGCTGCCGCCTGCGCCGCAAGGGCTTTGCCGATGCCGGGCTGACCGACAACACGCAATATGCAGCCGGAGCCCCGCCGGTCTAAAGCAGAAACGACGGGGGGAGGAGAGCGGGATGACCGAGGCGGAAAAACCGGCCGGCAACTATGGGTGGTATGCACTGGGCGTGCTGGTGCTGGTCTACATGCTCAATTTCATCGACCGGCAAATCCTTTCCATTCTTGCGAATGACATCAAGGCCGATCTGGGACTGTCGGACGCCGATCTGGGCTTTCTCTACGGCACTGCCTTCGCGATCTTTTATGCCCTGTTCGGTGTACCGTTGGGGCGGCTGGCGGACGGCTGGCACCGTGTGCGCCTGCTGAGCCTTGGCCTCAGTCTATGGTCATTGATGACCACTCTTTCCGGCTTCGCGCGCAATGGCACCACTCTGGCGCTGGCCCGTATCGGCGTGGGCGTGGGCGAGGCTACCGCTACCCCATGTGCCTATTCCTTGATCGCAGACTGGTTTCCCGCCCGGATGCGCGGCACGGCCCTGGGCATCTATTCGGCGGGCCTGTTCATCGGCAGCGGCTTGTCGCTGCTGATCGGCGGCGCGATCGTGGAGGCGTGGAACGGCGCCTATCCGCAAGGCGGGCCGATGGGCCTTGTCGGCTGGCAGGCGGCCTTTATCGGCGTGGGCCTGCCGGGCGTGGTGCTGGCCCTGTGGGTGCTGACTCTGCGCGAACCGGTGCGCGGTGCCATCGACGGTATCCCGACCCAGGGCGATCCTCATCCGTGGCGGGTGTTCATGGAACAGCTCGTCCAGCTCATTCCGCCGCTGACCCTGATCGACGCGACGCGGCGCGGTCCGAAGGCGCTGGCGATCAATCTTGCCGGTGCAGCGGTGATCGGCGGAATTTTCTGGCTGCTTGCGTACCTTACCGCCAGTCCGGCGCAGTTCCTGTTCCTCGGCCTTGGCTATTATGCCGTCTTCAGCTGGGCCTGTGCGCTCTATGACCGGGACCGGCCGCTCTTCGCGCTGACCTGGGGATCGCCCGCTTTCATGGGTATCGTCATCGCCTATGGTGCCGACTGTTTCGTGGGCTACACTGTGTCCTATTGGGCAGCGCCCTATGCGGAACGGGTGTTCGATGTGGACAAGGCATCGCTCGGCCTGCTGATCGGCGCCCCGGCGGCCCTGGGCGGGTTCCTTGGCGTAGTGTTCGGCGGGCGGCTGGCGGATATGCTGCAGGCACGCTTCCCGGCAGGGCGAATCATGGTGCTGGCAATCGCCCTGATCATGCCGGTGCCGATCATGCTGGTGGGCTACAGCACCGGCAATCCCACACTGTTCTACATCCTCGCCTTCGCAGTGCAGTTCGTTACTGCATCGGCGCTGGGGGCGGCGGGTGCGGCCAGCCAGTCGCTGGTGCTGCCCCGCATGCGCGGCACGGCGACGGGGATATTCTTCCTCGGCACCACCCTATGCGGCCTCGGCCTTGGCCCGTTCATGGCTGGCTTCGTTTCGGAAACGACGGGCGACCTGGCCTTTGGCGTGAAATCCACGCTGATCTCGGCCCCGTTCGGGCTGGTGGCGCTGGCCATTGCCATCCGCACTGCCCCCCGGGCCGCCGCCACAATCATGGAGCGGGCCCGGGCAGCAGGGGAAAAGCTGGCCGCCTAAGCGGCGATCAGTGTGCTGCGATCACGCCGCAGGCGATGCGGCCGCCGGCATTGCCTGCCGGGTCCGACATATTGTCGTCCGGCCCGGCATGGACCACCACGGCCGTGCCGTCCGCGTCGTAAATGTCGGCCAGCACTTCATCCTTCGTGCCGCGCAGAGTGGCGGAGATAGAGCCGGTGCCATCTGCGGCGATGGTTGCATTCGGCAGGTCGCCAAGATGCGAGCCCTGCGGATTCTGCATGCCGTGCTGACGCATGCCGGGATTCAGGTGGCCACCGGCGGAAGTGAAGCCGGGCGCTTCGCACGAACCGGTGGTGTGCAGGTGAACGGCGTGGATGCCCGGCGAAATGCCCTGCAGCGTAATCTGCACTGACATCTGATCGCCGCTGGCGAAAAGCTGCGCCTTGCCCGCAGGCGTGCCGTCGGCGAGGTGGAGCGTGGCCGCACCCATGGGTGCGAGCGGCTTTGCGGCGCTGGCGGGTCCGGCTTCGCCAGCCGACTGGCACGCACCCAAGGCCGCGAGAAGAGCGAATGGGGCGATGATTCGGGGTGTGTTCATGGCGTAACTCCTTGCGCTGCTTGTGCTCTCCTAACGCAGAAACAGGGTAAAGTGCCCCCGAAACTTCAGGCGGATGGCAAGATTCCCGCATCGACCAGGGCCGCGATCAGCCCGGCAATGGCGGTGCGCGCCTGTGTATCCACTGTGGTCCCGCCAGTGGGAAGAGCGGGCGCGGCGGGCCTGTTCCAGCCGCCGAGATAGGGCATTGTCTGGCCGGTCGAGCGGTCAAGCAGGCGCATCCCGTCGCGAGGCGGGGCGAAGATCCACGCGCCCGCGCTCCAGCAGGCAAGCTCGCCTGCATGGCCTGCCCATGCCCCGGAAGGGGCCGCGCCGATCAGCCAGCATTCGCCCGGATCGGGCGCGGCAGGCGGCGCGCCCGCCTCCCCCTCCACGGCGGGGTGCAGCAGGGCGTCGATCAGCACATGGGCTTCGTTGACGTGAAATTCCTTCTGGGCCTGCCCGGCGAAAAGCAGCGGCAGGGCAAAGCGCGGGCTGGTCGATGTGAAGCTGATGGGATCGGGCATGGTGGCTCCTTCAGGTCAGGAAAGATTGGTCAGCAGCAGCGGGTGCGACTGGGCGAAACTGCCCACCTGCCGCACCCAGAGCGGTGCGGCGGGATAGGCGGCGGCCAGCGGGGTAAGGATCGCGGCAGGCAAAGTGAGCGAAGGGCTGGAAACATCCCAGAAGGCGGCAGGCAGATCGGGCGGACCAAGCCCGACGCGATAGGCCTCCACCTGCTCGGCCAGCGGCACATCGACTTCATTGGCCCAATCCCACGCCCCGCGCGCCCGGCGGGTCCAGCCGAGGGCAATACCGCCATCGGCGAGTCGCTGTGCACGAGGATGGACGGGCGTGAGCGGGCGCAGGGTCAGGCCCGGATTGGCGATGGGGGCACTCACCGGTTCGTGGTCGGCAAGGCCTGCCGCGAGGATCGCGGTTCCCTGCGACGGGCCGACCTTGGCCGGATCGAGCAGGCGCGGCGCGCCGTCCAGCAGCACGAAAGGCGCGCCTGCCGGGTGGCCTGCCTGCGCCGCATCCTCCGTCCCGCCCCGCCCGCGCAGCAGGCCCGCAAGGCGCCACCGGCCCGCGCCCAGTGCAGTGGCCGTGGCGAACTGGATCACTTCCCCGCCCAGCAAGGCCCGGTTCGCCCCATTGGCGAGCGCTTCCGGCGTGGCGGAAGTGAGCGCGAAATCTTCCGAAGCGAGCAGCACATCAATTGTGGCCCCGCGTTCCAGCAGCACGGCGGCAGATGGCGGCGTGGCGGCGATGGCATGGCCGATGATGCAGCGCCGGGCGCCACTTCCGCCCAGCGAAGTCAGCACTCCGCCGCGTTCCGCATGCAGCGCCGCGCCGCGCCAGCCCGCCCCGATGGAACTGGGCGCGGCATAAATCATCGGCCTGTCGCCCGTGCCCATGCCGTCCCACGGCAATTCGAAACATTCGAGCAGAGTGGGGCTTACGGCAAGATCGGGCGGGGAGAGGTGTTTGCCGGGGTCCGCGGGTTGCTGGCGGGCGGAACCGCGCGGCAGGCGGCGCAGTTCCAGCGCCACGCCTTCCTCGCTCCATTCCCAGCTCTCGATCCGCCAGTGGCCGGGAAATCCGGGCGCGCGCACAACTGTGCCGGGCGTCAGGGCCGGATCGAGCTGGGCCATCCGCCAGTTGAGACTTTCCCGCGCCCATGCCTGCCTTTGCGCGGCTGCGTTCACCAGCGCGCGGGCATCATTGGCGCAAAGCGTGCCGGGCAAGTCGATCGCGGTCCCTTGCCCCGGCCGGGCGCGGCCATCGGCGCGCTGCAGGCCGGGCAGATAATCCCGCTCTGCATCGTAATAGCGCAGGGTATCGGGCACAGGCCCTGCGGCCCCGCCGCGCGTGTGGCGGATGCCGCTCGCGCTTGCGAATCCCTCGCCATGGGGCGCGGCAGCGGGTGGGGGGAGCAGGGGCGGCGCTTCGGGCTGGGCATCCGCCGGGCGGATCGCCAGTGCATCGCCCGTCACTTCCAGCGCCATGGGCCAAGCGGTGTCGAGCATGGCCAGCATGTCCGCAAGGTGCCCGCCTTCCTGCGTGTAGCCCCGCAGCCCGGTCAGGTCGCGGTGGCTGGTGAAGGGCGCGTCCAGCGGTTTGAGCAATTGCGCCAGTGTCACTTCGCCATCATCGGCGAGGATCTCGAAGGTCAGGGCCGGAATGCGATTGCCGAAATCGGCCAGCTGCAAATCCTCGAATACGACATAGGCCGTGTGGCGGAAGGCGGGGCAGGCTGCACCGATGTCGGATGCGATCAGCGGATCGAGCGGCTGGTCGCCATATCCGCGGTAGAGCCGCATTGCCCCGCCTGCCTTGAGGTCGCCCGCTGCGCCGCGCAGCAGATTGCCATCCGCCCAGATGCGGCCGATGTCCCTGATCGGGCGGCTGGACAGTGCGACCGCGAAGGAGGCGGAATAGGAATAGGTGGTGAGCGAAGGGCCGCCCTTGCCGCCGCTCGTTTCGCTGCTCTCGGCAAGCTCGGTGGCCCAGATGATCGTTCCGGCACTGCGCACGCGGCCGTGCTGGCGCGGAATGGGCGCGCCATAAGTGGACATGGTGACCGCCAGTTCCTTCAGGCGCGGCCCCTCGCGGCGGGGGCTGCCGATCAGGGCGCGGTCGATCTGCTGGCCGGCCAGCGCGCCGAATGCGCCGAGCAGCGGCCCACCGGCCATGGTGCCGATGGAGGAAAGGATCAGTGTAGCCATGGATGGTTCCTCAGGCGGGAGGGGAAAGGCGCCAGCGGCGCAGGACTGGCCAGGGCAGCGGTGGCGGCGTGATGACCACGCGGCGCAATCCGGCATGGGCATGGATTGCCGCGCCGCCTTCGCCGTGGATCAGCAGATGGTGCTGCAGCGGGCCGGGCTGGGTGAGCAGCAGATCGCCGGGAAGCGGCGATGTGGTCGTCTCGGCAAAACCTGCGCGGGTTAAGAAGGAAAGGGCGTGGGCAATGTCACGATTGCGCAGGCCGTAATGGCAAGGCGCGGGGGCTTCCCGGCCGATGGCGGCCAGCGCGGCATGGACCAGCCCCACGCAATCCAGCCCACTTGCCGGATCGCGCCCGTGGAGGCGGAAAGGCACGCCTGCCAGACCGGCGGCGGCGCGGGCGAGGGCGCTCCCTTGCGCATTCATTGCGGCGCCAGCGGATAACGGGCGAGCAGATCCATGCCCGGCAGGAACGGCTCGCCCTGAAAATTCGCGGCATTGCCGAAGCGCGCGGCGCAAGTGGCAAGCGTATGGTCGCATCCTTCGCGCAGCAGCGCGCGCGAGCCGATGGGCGTTGCGGGATCGATGGCGAGGTCCAGCAGCAGCCCGTCCACGCCTGCCTCGATCACCTCCATCGCCAGCCCCACCTGCGGCCCGTCGATCCAGCGCAGGCTGCCGCCTGCCAAGGCTTCCGGCGCGGGGGCACCGGTGAAGGCCACCCGGTTGGTTTCGGGATCGATGGCGGCCAGCACGCCTTCGTGTGTGAAACGCGCGGATGACAGCGTGCAGCCCGGCCCGCAGAAAACAGCGCGACAGGTCGGGCTTGTGCGGGGCACCGGGTCGATGTTCAGTGCCGCCTTGGCGGATTGCAGATCGGCGGAGAAGCCCGCCGCCTCCTGCGCGATAGTGCCCAGTTCGCCGGAATAGAGCAGCGCGCGTTCCAGCGTTTCCCAATCCACCACTCCCACGATGATGCGCGCCCCGTCGAACCGCCCGGCGGCAAGGTCGGCAGCGGAAATGGCATCGTGAGACAGGGCGCCTTCCACTTCGGCGCTATCCGCTTCCAGCCCGGCATTGCGGCGGATGGCGGAAGGCAGCATTCCGGGCGCGGCGCGGTGCAGCAGCCCGTCGAACCACAGATCGCGGTCATGCCCGGTGAAGCCCAGCGCCACCCCATCCCGCCGCTCGATCCGCCAGTAAAGCGCGGTGCCTTCCAGCTCGCTGGCGAAGAATACGCGGCTCATGCTGCTTCCCTCACTTCGATCAGTGGCACGCTGGGGGCTTCGCCTGCGGCAAAGCTGGCGCCGGTCACGTCCAGCCGGTCTTCCGCGAAGCGCACCGGCACATCGAACAGGAAGCCGGCGCGGATTTCCGCACCTGCGGGCGGGGCGGCGGCGAAAGTGAGCAGGCCCTTTTCGCCCAGTGTCCAGCCGCTGGCGGGCATGCCGCCTACGCTGACGGTCACGCTTTCGGGCCGGGGCCGGGTGATCGGGCGGGTCTGCGGATCGTCCGACCCGCCATAATGCTTTACCAGCCGGAAGCTGGCCGTGGTGCCATCCCCCGTGCCGAGCTTCTGGTCGAGCATGGTGGGCGTGCCTGTCATCCCGTTGGAGCTGCAATCGAAGGGATCGGCCAGCAGGAAGCCGCGCGCCGCGCCGCGCCGGGCGCGAAAAAAGGCGATCAGCGTGCCGAGTTCCTCTTCGGAACGAATGCCCGGCCCGACATCGAAGCGCAGCCGCGCATCGGCCCAATGGCTGGCGCGGCACTCATGCCCCGATGCGGTGACAGTGATGCTGGTGGAAAATTCCGGGCTGACCCCGGCGTCGCGGCCAAGGGCCAGCGGATAATGGACATCGTCGAAGGCCTGCATGGCGTCTCCTTCCGGTGGGGCAAGCAGAGTGAAACCGTCGCGCGCGACCTGCGGCAGCGCCCAGACGAAGCGGCGGGCAATGCCGCGCGCGGCGGCTTGCGAAAGACCGACGTCGATCCGCCGCCATTGTGCTTCGGAATTCTCCGCCGAGGGGACGAAGCCCGCGAGATAATCCTGCCGGTCAGCCGGATAGCCCAGCCGCTCGTCCAGCAGGGCATAGGCCGCGCGGCGCAGGCCATCGGCCCCGGCGGTCAGCCAGTCGTAATCCTCCACCTGCAAGCGGTCGAAGGCCGGGAAGGCCCAGCCCTCGGGCAGATTGGCGCGGTAGAGTTCCGGCATGGCGGGATCGAGAATGGTGGGAGTGAAGGCCAGCAACAGCACTTCGGCCCCCGCCTCGCCCGCAGCCTCGCGCACGGAATCGGCCAGGGCAGCGGTGGAGGCAGCCAGCAGGGCGCCCGCATCATCCAGCAGGGCCTTTTGCGCCTCGCCCAGCGGCAGGCGCATGTCCGGGATATTGGGCGGATGGCCGCCCAATGCCGCTTTGGCCGCATCGTCATAGAGGCAGATGCGGCCATCCGGCGTGACCCACCACCACGGCTCCCCGATCTGGAAGAGCACCTTCAGGCCCGCCACCTTCTGTAACGCCACCACTTGCGCGGCCACAGCCTGCAACCAGCCATTCGCGCCGGGATGGGCGGGGGAAAGCAGGGCGGATGGCGGGCTCCATGCCGTGCGGGCAGGCATGCCGTCGAAGGTGCGCTGCTGCCAGGCGGGCGGGCAATGCTGGGCCAGCATTTCGTAGGAGAGCGATGCAATCGCCTCATAGCCTTGTGCCGCGCAGAGGCGGAAGAAATCCGCATGCCATGCAGCGGCGGGGCCGGAGAGAGTGCCCGCTGGATCGGCCAGCAGGGCCGCGCCATCCGGCACCAGCCGGAACAGATGGCTCATGCCCAGATAATGGACGATCCGCCCGCGATAGCCGAGGCCGCGCACGGAACGCAGCACGCGGGCGGGCGTCTGGTTGTAGCAATCGTCATAGCCAGTCGCGATGCCTGTGCCATGCGGGGGCAGCAGCACATCGCCGATGCGCAGCATGGGGCGATGGCCCTCGCAGGCGATGTCGCTCATTTCGGCCCAGCCATCGACGCGGGCAGGTAGCGGATCATCCGAACCGGGCGCATAGCCGGGCGGGGCGAGTGAGATGAACATGCGGTCGATCGCCGCCGGATTGACCGGATCGGCCCCTGCCGAAACGCTCCACCCGCTGTCGAGCGCGGAGAAGGGCAGTTCCACCAGCGCATCTTCCGGCGTGCCGCTGGCATAGTTCCACAGGCGGACATACCAGGCGCGCGGAGTGCCCGTTGTATCGCGTCCCTCGATGGTCAGGGTCGGGCCATTGGCGGCGTCGAGCGGCTGGATGCCGCCGGACCGCCAGCGGAAACGCAAGGTGGTGCGCGAATAATCGCCGTCCGTCTCATAGGCGAGCAAGGGGTGGTCAATCCGGTCCGTGCTGTCCCAGATCAGCCCGGCAAGGTCCGATTTGCGGAAGAATTCGGCGTCGATCCGCAGCGCGTCGGGCGCCGTGGTGGTGACGCTGGCCATCATCGGGCGGGGAAAATCGACGGTCCAGAAACGCGGATCGAACCGCTGGAGCCAGTCCGTCTGTTGCCCGTTTCGCCGGGCGGCGAGCCAGAATGCCATGACATGTCCTTTCTAAAGATCCTCCCCGTTCGTCTCGGGCGAATGGGGAGGGGGACCGCCGCCGAAGGCGATGGTGGAGGGGGCGTTGCGCTATTGCCCCTCCGTCACGCGCCTGCGGCGCGCGCCACCTCCCCATCCTGCTGTGCAGGACAGGGAGGAGATTTCACCCCTCCACCGCCCGCCGGACGGCGCTGGCCAGCTGACGGGAAGAACGGCGCAGGGCCGTGGGTGTGTCGCTGCCGCGCGGGGTGGTGAGCCGGATCGCCACGCGCACATCGCGCGGGCTTCCACCAGGCTGGGCCTCCACGCGGCCCGCGCTGGTGGGGACGAAAAGTTCCGGCCCCCGCTCCCCCACCACATAGGCGCTGCCGGGGCTGACCGGGCCGCCAGTCGCCCTTCCCGGCAGGCCGAAGAGCGCGCCGACAAGGCTTCCTGCCAGTCCGCCCAGTCCACCGTTCCCGGCGCCTCCTCCTGTGCCGAAAATCGAGCCAAGCCCGCTCTGCACTGCCTGCGCGGCGATCTCGTCCATGGTGCGCAGGGCCCCGCGTTTCAGATCGTCGAAGCCCAGCCCGCCTCGCCTGATCGCGGAAGTCAGGCCGCTTTCCAGCACGCTGCCCGCCCGCTCGAACCCGCCGACCAGCGTGCCGTCCAAGGTGGAGCGCATCGCCTCCATGTCCTGCGCGAAGCCCTGCGTATTGGCGCGCACATCCACCAGCAGGCTCTCGATTCCATCATCCATGGCCATCTTGCTCCATCAATCGGTTGAGGTCTGCGCGGGAGAGGGGCGCGGGATCGCCCCCGGCATCGGGCATAAGGATTGCGGCGAGTTCGGCGGGCGTGGCGGCCCAGAAGGTGTCCGGGCACCAGCCGAGCAGGCGCGGGACGAGGCCGGAAAGGCGCAGGGCAACCGGCGCCAGGCGCTCGCTCACTCGCGCCCCTGCAGGATCTGGCCGAGCAGCACGCGCAGGGGCTTGGCGGCTTCGGCAAGGCCCATGGCGAGAACCGCCTCGCCCATCTGGTCGCGGCTCACCCCGTCCGGTTCGGCGAGGCAATGCCAGAACAGGGCGGCCATCTCAGACAGGCGCAATTCCCCGCGCCCGGCCCGCTCCACCAGCGTGAAGAGCGGGCCGAGTTCTTCCTCCGCCGCGACCAGTGCGGCAAAGCTGGGCCGCAGCAGGCGGGCGCGGCCCAGCACCACAATCGCCGCCTCGCCCCGGAACGGATTGGCCGGGCGGCTCATGCGGGCACCACGGCACCGGAGCTTTCAAGCTGGAGCGTGTAGTTCCGCTCCCCATTGAAATCGCCGGCATAGTCCAGCCGCTGGATCAGGAAGCGCCCGCGCAGGCGCTCGCCATCTTCGAAGGACAGTTCGTAATCTTCCAGCGTGCCCGCCAGCGCATGGCTGCGCAGCGCACCTTCGGCCTCGCTGCCGAGGAAGATGCCCGCCGCGCTGACCGAGACGGAACGGATGCCTGCGCCGGAAAGCAGCTCGCGCCAGCCGCCCGATTGCTTGTGGGTGATGACGACACTGTCGCCATTGATGGACATCTGCGTGGTGCGCAGCCCGGCGACGGTCTGGTAAGCGGCGGGGCTGGCGCCATCGCCGATCTTGAGGAGGAAGGCGGAGCCTTTCTGGGCGGTCATAGGGTGTCTCCTGATGGGGGGTGGGAAATCGTCATCGCGAGGGGCGCAGCCCCGCGGCGATCCAGTTGGCTGGATGCAACGGCCATGGATTGCCGCGCGGCCTCCCGCCGCTCGCAATGACGAGGGTTGGGATCGGGTCGCGGCTAAGTGGCCAGAACCCGGAACCGGTATTCCAGCAGCATCGAGCGGGTGTTGTGCCTGCGCTGTTCCACGCGGGCGCGCAGGAACTGGGTGGTGACGATGGCGAAGCCCGGCTGGCCGCGCGGGATGGCTTCGACCCGGTCGCCAAGGGCGCGGACCAGCGCCCCGGCAGTGGCAGGGTCGCTGCCCCGGCAATGCAATTCCAGCGCGATGCGGATTTCCCGTCCCGTCACGCCCTTGGCGCTCCAGTCCGTGCTGGCGCTGGCGGCTATGCCCAGCCAGGGCAGGCTTGCGGCGACGGGTGCCTCTTCCGCCACCAGATTGACGGTGGCGAGCGCCGGATCGGCGCGCAGCCAGTCGAGCAGCGCGGCGCGCAGGAGGATTTCCATCGGTCAGTCCCCTTTGGTGATGAGCGGCCAGAGCAGGCGCGGCAGGCGCCAGCGCAGCGGATCGGCCCGGCGGGCGCGCAGGCCATTTTCGGCGGCGGCTGCCGCGATGCGGGCGGCCTTGGCAGTGAGCTTTGCCGTCAGGGTTCGGGTGGAAAGGCTCGCCCGGATCATGCCAGCCGCACCCGCCGCCATGGCCGCCACAGCGCGGCGACCGAAGCGGGGGGAGTGGCCGTGCCACCCTCGCTATCCCGCTCGCGATAGAGATGGGCGGCCAGCCGGATCGCCCCGTGGTGGATTGCCTCGGGCAGGGCGGCCCACTCACTGGCCATCCCGGCGGTTAGAGTGAGGGCAATGCGCTGCGCTCCGCCCTGCCGCAGCAGGCGCAGGCGGGCTGAGCCGTCTGGAGCCAGTTCGACGGCATAGGCATCGGAGGGGATTGGCGTGCGTGTGCCATCCGATGCCACGGCTTCCACTGCGGTGATCGCCTGCACCGGATCGGCAGTGAGGCGCAGCCAGCAGAGGGGGCGGGCGGGAAGCAGTTCCTCCCATTCCGTCTCCAGCGCGATGCGGGTGGTGAAGCCCTCGAACGCGTCGAGCGCGCTGCGCAGCAAAGTGGCGAGCAAGGCATCCTCCGCGTCGGAGGTAATGGCCAGCCACGCCTTCAATTCGCCCAGCGCCGCATCCGGCAGCGGGGCGGGGGTAAGGATTGTCCGCATGGGGGCGGTCTCCTGAAATGTTGAAGACCCCCCCCCTCGGGGGGGGGGGCACCGCGCAGCGAGGGGGGGGGGGGTTCGCCTTCGGGCACGCCCCCCCCCCCCCCCCCCGGGTGGTCCCCCCCCCCCCGGGGGGGGGATCGGGATCAGGCCGCGATCTTCAGCAGCTTGATCGCCGCGCTATCCAGCAACTGCCCGCCCACGCGCCTGGTGGCGTAGAAGTGGACGAAGGGCTTGTTGGTGAAGGGATCGCGCAGGATCTGCGTGGCGCTGCGTTCCGCGATCAGATAGCCGGCCTTGAAATTGCCGAAGGCGATGGGGAATTCCCCAGCCGCCACATCCGGCATGTCCTCGGCCTCCACCACCGGATAGCCCAGCAGCCGGTCCGGCTGGCCTTCCACCAGCCCCGGCTGCCACAGGAAGGCCCCGTCCGTGGTCTTGAGCTTGCGGATTTTGGCGAGGGTGGTGGAATTCATCACCCAGCACGCGCCCTGCCGGTGCCCGGCCTTCAGCGTATGGACCAGATCGACCAGCCGCATGTCGGCATATTCGTCAAATCCGGCGGCATCGCCGCTCTTCACGAATTGCAGCGTGCCGAAGGGGCGGGTCGCATCGGCTTCTTCCGCCTTGGGGCCGTTCAGGAAGCCCCTGGGCTGATCCACGCCGCTGCCGGAAATGAACGCCGTGCCTTCCGCTCGGGCGAATTCCATGGCGATCTCGCCCGCCAGCCAGCTTTCCAGATCGAAGCCTGCATCGTCCAGCATGGCCTGGCTGGCGGCGGGATTGGCGTAAAGCTCGCCGAAGGGCGGGGCGATTTCGGCGAAGCTGGGCGTGTCGGTTTCCGGGCGGGCGGCGGTTTCGCTTACCCAGCCGCTGGCAGTGCCGCCGGTGGTGATGAGCTTGCGATAGCCCGCGCTGCCCACCTGCACCACCTGAGCGATAGCGCGGATCGGGCTGATGTCCTGCAACTGGCGGGCAATGGCTGCATCGATCTCGCGCGGGACGGCATAGCCGCCATCGCCCGGCGCCGCGCCGCTGACGGATTTCACCTGAATTTCGGAACCCCGGCGCAGGTATCCATCGACGAAGCCTTTCACTTCCGGGGCGGTGCGGGCGCCGTCCAGCAAGGGGCGAGATGCGGCGCGGCCGACGCGGTCGAGCCGGGCCTTCACTTCGTTCACATCGCTCCGCAAGGCGCCGATGGCATTTTCCGCCCCGTCCACGCGGGCGGCAAGGTCGAAGCTTGTTTCGAGCATGGCGGTATCGGTTTCGTTTTCCATGGGTGGTCCTTTTCGGTGGGCAAAAGAAAACCCCCTCCGGTTGGGGAGGGGGTTGGGAGTGTGGTGAGTGTTCTCTTGGTGCGCTCCTGCGCAGGCAGGAGCCCAGGTTCTGGGTCCCTGCCTGCGCAGGGACTCACATCGTTCACACAATCATATGAACCCGCGCCCCATGTTGCAGGGGGTGAGTAACGAGGCTGATCTCGAACAAATCGATCTCCTCCAGCACGCGCCCCTTGGGCAGCGGATGCCAGCCCCGCGCGCGATAGCCGAAGGACAGGCCATTGGCCTCGCGCCGGGCAAGGGCAGTGGCCGCACGGCCCTGCGGATTTTCGATCCTGGCGATCACGCGCAGGCCCTTGCCATCCTCGGCGGCGAGAGTGACGGTGCCGATGGGCCGGTCCGCCCGGTGCTGCCAGAACAGCGGCAGGGGCGCCTGCCCGCGCTCCGCCAGCGTGCGGGCAAAGGCGCCCGGCCGGATCACGTCGCCTGCCCCGTCGGCAATGCCGAACAGGGCGGCATATCCCGCCAGCCTCATCGCAGCAGGCCCGCGAGGCCGAAGCGCCAGGCAAAGCCTACCAGCAGCAGGGCAAGCGCCCCGCGCACGGCCCATTCCACGGCGGCGCGCCACGCGCTTTTCTTCGCATCGCGCCAGGCCTGCAGCAATTCGCGCAATTCGCCGATGTCGCCCTGCGCGCCTTCGTCATGCAGGCCAAGGCGCGCAAGCACCCGGTTGGCCCCCAGTTCGGAGGCTTCCTCCACGATGGCACGCAATGTGGTGAGGTCGCTGCCTTCCTGTGCGCCCTGCGCGATCAGGCTGGCCAGCATGTCTTGCCGGTTCATTGGCTTGCTCCTTGGTTGTCGAGGCCGAGCATGGCCCGCTTTTCGTCATCGGAAAGGAAGGCGGCGGCGCTCACTTGCGCCCACAGCCGCTCGCGATCTTCGGCAAGGGCGGGGATGCGGTCGGGGTCCACCGCCAGCCTTGCCTCGGGGAACCACGGGGCCAGCCCCTCCGCGATGGCGGAGAGGATCTTGCCCGCCAGCGGCAGCAGGGTCAGCCGCCACAGCGCGCGGTTCGCCTCGCGGTAATTGGCATAAGTATTGTCGCCCGGCAGGCCCAGCAGCATGGGGGGCACGCCGAAGGCCAGCGCGATGTCGCGCGCGGCGGCGGCCTTCAACGCGGCGAAATCCATGTCCGCCGGGCTGAGCGAGAGAGACTGCCATTTCAGCCCGCCTTCCAGCAGCATGGGCCGCCCCGCATTGGCCATCCCGGCAAAGGCGCCTTCCAGCTCGGCCTTCAGCCGCTCGAACTGTTCGGTGCTGAGCGTTGCGGCCTCGCCCCCTTCCATCACCAGCGCGCCGGAAGGGCGGGCGGCGTTTTCCAGCAGGGCGCGGTTCCAGCGCGCAGCGGCATTGTGCGTGGCCACGGCCTCGTCAGCGGCGGAAAGGCAGCCCGCGCCGTAATGATCGTCTGCCGGGTGGAAGCCCCTGATATGGATGATGGCGGGCCAGCCATCCTCATCCTCCACCGGCAGGACCAGCTCCTTCTCGCCCACGCGATAGAGCCAGGCGGCGGGCCAGCCACTGGCATCGGGCTGCATCGCCATGCGCTCGGGCCGCAGGGCGAACAGTTCCACCGGGCGCCCGGCGCCGTCTCTCACGATCTGGAGGAAGGCATTGCCATGCAGCAGCAATTGCGCCGCCAGCGTTTCCAGCAGCGGCTGCCCCGCGCTGGTGGCGGTAACGAGCTTTTGCAGAGCGGGAACGGTAGCAGCCAGCGCCGCGCTGCCCACCCCCTCGGCCACCAGCCGCACGGCCCGCTGGGCGACGGGATTGTCGAGGAAGGCGCGGCCAACCGCCCCGCGATAATCGAAGGCGCGCGCCTCGCCATGGAAGGCGGCAGGCCAGGCGGCGATATGGCAGCGCGACAAGGGCGCACGCGAAAAACCCCCGCCCTTGAAGGCGGAGGCCAGAGAAGTGAGGAAGGACATGGAATGCCTTTCGGTTGAATTGAATAGTGTCACCCCGGACTTGTTCCGGGGTCCGGCCTGCAGCATTGACGGACGATGCGTGTCTTCGAGCCGACGGTGTACATCCTCGCCAACCGTTACCGGGGCACGATGTATACGGGCGTGACTTCGGACCCGATGGCGCGGCTACACCAGCACCGCACTGACACCTTCGAAGGATTCACTGCGCGCTATGACATCAAGCGGCTGGTGTGGTTCGAACGCCATGACGAGATCGAGGTGGCGATCCGGCGAGAGAAGACAATCAAGCGCTGGCCGCGAGAGTGGAAGTTCAACCTGATCGAGGAGCATAATCCCGACTGGCGCGATTTGGCGGTCGATTTCGGGTTTGCGCCGTTGGAAGGGGATTAAGCTGGACCCCGGAACAAGTCCGGGGTGACGGAATTCTCCTGGCTGCCCATAGGCCGATGGGCTGGGTTGCGCATACCGGGGTTCTTCGGAGAATTCAGATTATAAACCGACGTCACCCCGGACTTGTTCCGGGGTCCAGCTTCCACTGCACGGCTTCGCTACTCCGTAAGACCCCGCAGACCTTGCCCGCAAACACCGATCCGCCCATGATACAGGCCATGGGGTTGAGGGGCTTTTTCTTCGGGCAGAGGTTCACTTTGCGCTCGCCATTGCCGGTGAGCGAAGTGGCGCAGCGTATCAATCGCGGCAGCATCTCAATGCTGACCGTTTTTGTGTCCGGAGTGACTGGCGGGGTTGTCCTCAATCGGCTTAGCCTTGGCTATCGCAGTTCGATTTTCGACTACAACGCCAAGCCCCGGCTGAGCGGGCGCTTGCGCAGCTCGCCAGGCGGGACGGAACTGAATGTTCGCTTCGGCACGCCGGTATGGGTGTTCGTTGTTTTCGCCTTTTTCTATCTTCTGCTGACGTTCGTGACAGTGATTGTCGCGTTCCCGGCCATTCACGGTGACCCGAGGGTGGATCGCGAAGCGCTGCCATATTTCCTGCTCGTGATGTTGGCATTCTATGTCTCGCCGCTGATCATGCATTTCATTCTGACCAGAGGCGCGGAAGCCGATCTTGAGCGGATGCTCGAGTTCCTTGAGCAGGAAGTGCAGGCCGTGCCGCAGGAGCGGATCGCTTCCTGAAGCTGGACCCCGGAACAGGTCCGGGGTGACGCGTCAGAATCTTAGAACCCGCGGCACTCGCCTCGCCCCCAACATCAACTCACTCAGCGCCCAGACCAAGGCATCGGCCCTGTCCGGCGACCTTCCCGGGCCTTCATAGCCGCCTGCCGCCAGCATGCCGCACAGCTCGTCTTCCAGCTGGGGGAACTGGCCTGCGTGGTGCACCCTGCCTGCTTCGTAGAGCGCGGCGACGGGTTCGGCGCGGGCGCTTTTGCCGCGGCTGGCGTGGACCAGTTTTACCGGCAGGGCGATGTCGGCGGCCTTGAGGACGGAACGGACCATGGCGCCGCCCTGATTGGCTTCGGCAATCACCCGGTCGGCGCCGTAATCGCGGGCCGTGTCGGCCACCCGGCGCGCCCAGCGTTCCGGGCTGGGGCGGGCGATCGAACAATCCGCCAGCACGCGGGCCACGCCATCTTCCCCCAGCGCGCAGACCATGATCCCGCAGGCATCGCCCTGTGCGGAGGCGGGGGGATCGACGCCGATTACGATGCGCCGGAAAGTGGGGGGCGGCGCAGCGGAGGTTTCCGCCTCGCGGCATTCCTCCAGCAGCGCGCGGCTCCACAGCGCGCCCTCGATCTCGTCCAGCAGCTCGCCTTCCAGTTCCTGCCGGCCGAGTGCGCTCGTCCCCAGATCGCGGCGCATCGCCGCCATGAAGCGCGGCGGCAGATTGGCCGAATTGTCGCGCGTTGCCCCCCGGCTGAACGCGCCATCCCCGGCCTGTGCCTCTTTCAGCAGGCGGCGGACCAGCGGCACGGCGCGCGGAGTGGTGGTGGCCAGCGCGCGGGGCACGTCGCCCAGTCGCAGGCCAAGCTGGAGATTGTCCCATGCGGCCATGGCCCGTCCGGCGCAATTGTCCCACTTGGCCACTTCGTCACACCAGGCGTGGCTGTGCTGGGGGCCGCGCAGGCTTTCCGGCTCGCCCGCCGCGTAAAGCATGGCAACCGCGCCATTGGGCCAGCTCAGCCGGCGCAGGGAAGGTTCGAACAGCGGGCGGCTGCCTGCCGGCGCACTGGCCAGGATTCCGCTTTCGCCTTCCACCATCACCGCGCGGGCTTCCACCAGCGAGGCGGCGACGAGCGCGATTCGCGCTGCCGGATCGCGCCGCGCCACTTCCAGCACCCATTCGGCGCCCGCACGGGTCTTGCCGAAGCCGCGCCCGGCCAGCATCAGCCAAAGGCGCCATTCGCCTTCGGGCGCGATCTGTTCCGGCCTTGCCCACAGGCGCCAGTGCCGGGGAAGCGATTTGCGTTCTTCCGGCGACAGGGATGCGAGGAAGGCCTGCCGCTGTTCGGGCGGCAGGCGCAGCAGGCTTCGCCAGCCTTCAATCCGGCGCATGGGAACCCCTTGGGGTGCAGGCGCCCTCGCTCGCCAGCAGGCGCATGGCCTCTTCCTCGCGCGCGGCCATGGCGGCGATTTTCGCATCGAGCGAGGCAAGGATCGCATCTTCATCCTCTTCCTGGCGCAGGGCGCGCTGGCGGACAGCGGATTCGCGATGCAGCGCCAATAGGCGCAGCGCATTGGCAGTATCGAATTTCGGATCGTCCTTGCCGGTGCCCATGCGCAGGCGGTGAAGCGTCTCCATTTCGAGATGGTCATAGCCTTCGAGCAGGGCGACGCCCCATTGCGCGCGAAAATCCGGTTCCGCCCGGCGGACCTTGTAGGCACGGCTGGGATCGATGCCCGCGGCACGCGCGGCGGCGCTGACATTGGAGGTTTCCGCCAGAGTATCGAGGAACAGGCTGCGCCAATGGCGGTTGAGGCCGGATTTTTCGCCCCGACGCTGTTCAGGCCTGATCTTGGTGCGCGCGCGCTTGCGCCGCACAGCTTTTGCTGCGGTCATGGCAGGGGTTCCGTCTGTTGGGGGGGAAGGGCGTTGCGGCCCCGATTCGCACTATCGCGATGTTGCCCCTGACTAACCAATGAGCGTCACGATGTCAATAGAAAAGTGCCATATGGGTTAATTGGTTTGGCTTGTCGCGCCTCGTGCCCTCGCGTAGACGGGCGGGGCTTGCCGCTCGTCATTGCGGGCGAAGCGAAGCAATCCAGCGCGCCGCGCGTCAGGCCATGGATTGCTTCGGGGCCTTGCCCCTCGCAATGACGATGACGGTTCTAGCCTTTGAGGAAATCCATGCTGCGCCGCCTCTACGATTGGACCATGGCCAAGGCGAGCCATCCCCATGCCGAATGGTGGCTGGCCCTGTTCTGCTTCGTGGAAGCCAGCTTCTTCCCCATTCCGCCGCATCCCGTGCTGGGGGTGATGTGCCTGGCGGAGCCGAAAAAGGCCGTGCGCTTTGCCGCCATCGCCACGCTGGCATCCGTGGCTGGCGGCGTGCTGGGCTATGCGATCGGCTGGGGCCTGTACGATACGATTGGCAGGCAATTGCTCGATCTGCTGGGCATGACCGCCAGCTTCCCCGTGGCCGCCTGCTATCTGCGCGAATACGGGGCAGAGATCATCATGATCAAGGGCGCCACGCCCATCCCGTTCAAGCTGCTGACGATCACGGCCGGGTTCATTCACATGAACCTCGTCACCTTCATTCTGGCCAGCGTGATTTCCCGTTCGATCAGTTTCATGATCGTGGGCGTGCTGTTCCGCCTGTTCGGGCGGCCGATAAAGGCCTTCATCGACAAATATCTGGGGCTTGCCACGGCTGGATTTGCGGTGCTGGTCGTGGCAGGTTTCCTCGCCATCACCCTACTGGAAGGCGACGGGTCGGGCGCAGTGAAGGAAAAGTGCGAGGCATCGGCCGCCATCGTCTGACGGCCCTGCCAGAGCGGTGGCGCGTGGAACCCGCCGGGCGCGCTGCTCATTTGTGTTTCGTGAAAGGAAACCAGCATGAGCCATATCGCCATCATCGTGGGCAGTCTGCGCAAGGAATCCTATAACCGGCGCCTTGCCAATGCCATGATCCGCCTGCCCGCCGCGCAGGGCCATCGCTTCAGCTTCGCGGAAATCGGCGCCCTGCCGCTCTACAATCAGGATAGCGACAAGAACCCGCCCGAAGCAGCGCAAGAATTCAAGCAGGCGATCCTTGCGGCGGACGGGCTGCTGTTCGTGACGCCGGAATATAACCGCTCCATCCCCGGCGTGCTGAAGAACGCCATCGACCATTGTTCGCGCCCCTATGGGGAGAGCGGATGGACCGGCAAGCCCGCGGGCATCGTGGGCGTTTCACCCGGCGCCACCGGCACGGCCATGGCGCAGCAGCATCTGCGCAACGTGCTCGCCTCGCTGGACGTGCTGACCATGGCCCTGCCGGAAATCTTCCTGAAATGGAGCGATGATTTGCTGACCGCCGATGGCGAAGTGGGCGAACGCAGCCACGCCTTCCTCGACCGCTGGATGGTGCGCTTCCTCCACCATGTGGAGCGGCATTCGGGGTAAGGTGCGGGGGACTCGTCATCCCAGCGAAAGCTGGGATCGCGGGCGTCCAGACGCTCTGTTCGATGAATTCCCAGGCTACCGGGAATTTTCGTGCCTGCTTGCGCTGGCTTGTCCCGAAATCTTTCACCCGGCGGGCAGCGATCCCAGCTTTCGCTGGGATGACGGCATAGGTCCGGAGGGGCGCTGGCCCGCCCCATCACCCCGCCAGCAGTTCCAGCCGGTTGCGCGCCAGCACGCCGCCGATGGCCGGGCCGTCGAGCGGGGCCTTGCGGGCTTCCTCGTCCAACTCGCGGAACACGCCTTCCAGCGCGCCGCCTGCACTGGCCGCCACGACCATCAGCGCATCCCTGCCGCTGCGGTTGGAAAAGCCATGGGCCACGCCGCGGGGCAGATGGACGAAAGTGCCCGGCCCGGCCAAAGTCTCGCCATCGGCGGTTTCGAAAGTGATCTCGCCTTCCACCACATAGGCCATTTCATCCTCGTCATGGTGCAGGTGCATCGGCACGCCGAAGCCTGCGGGCACGGGGTGATGGGCAAAGAACAGCTCGCGCTTGTCGCCGGATGAAAGCACCGTGATCGGCGCGCCCAGCACGTTGTAGCTGCGCCCCTGGCCGGGGCGGGTGATCGTAACTTTGTTCGCACTATCAGACATTGTTTCCTCCACATTCCTGTGGGGCGTCCAGATATTGCGATGTTTTCAGCCTGACTAGCAGGCCGAATCCGGATAAGTTGTTCGCTATTGCCGAACAAAGGTGCGCCATGTCGCTATTTTCCGGGCTGGAACATTTCATCGCCGTGGTGGAGGAAGGCAGCGTTACCGGCGCGGCCCGGCGGCTGGGCCTGTCCAAGAGCTTCGTCAGCGAAACGGTGAAGGCGCTGGAGGCACGGCTGGGCGTGCGCCTGCTCGATCGCACCACCCGCAGCCTGCGCCTGACCGAAGCGGGGGAGGCCTGTTACGGCCGCGCCGTGCGCGCCGCGACCGAGGCGGAAAGCGCGCTGCAGGAAGCGCAGCGGTTCCAGGCAGAGCCGGTGGGCCGGTTGCGCGTGGCAGTGTTCGAAAGCTTCCATCGGATCGGCTTGTCGGATGCGCTGGACAGTTTCCTGTCCGCGAACCCATCGGTGCAGATCGAATTCGTGGAGGGCATTTCCACCGTCGATCTTGTGGCAGGCGGAATGGACCTCGCCTTCCGTGTCTCCCCGCAGCCGGGGCCGGGGCTGATCGTGCGCCAGCTTGGCCGCTCGCGCGTGTTCCCCGTGGCCTCGCCTGCCTATCTCGCCCGTTCCGGCCCGCTCGATCATCCGTCGCAACTGGCCCAGCACCGGCTGATGGCCTTCGCCCCGCTCAATTACGACCGCGAATGGCGCATGACGGTGGAAGGCCGCCCGATGAGCGTGCCGGTGCAGCCGCGCGTGCTGACGCATAGCGGCGAAAGCCTGCGCTCCATGGCGCTGGCCGGGGTGGGCGTCACCGCCTTGCCCCAATGGTCAGTGGCCGATGCGCTGGAAGATGGGCGGCTGGTGCACCTGCTGCCCGATTATCCGATGGCGGAAAGCGGCTTCTACGCGGTCTATCCGTCCAACCGCCTGATGACGCCCAAGGTGCGCCTGTTTGTGGATCACATCATCCCGCATCTGCCGCGCTGGATCACCGGGGCGGAGTGAGGGGATTCAGCCCTCGAGCGTCGCCTCCAGTGTGATATCGGCATTGAGCAGCTTGGACAGCGGGCAGGCTTCCTTGGCGCCCCTGGCGATTTCCTGGAACTTGGCCTCGTCGATGCCGGGGACGCGGGCCGTCAGCACCAGATCGGAACGGGTGATGGAAAATCCCGCGCCATCCTGTTCCAGCTTCACTTTCGCCGTGGTTTCCAGCGTGCCGTCCTCGAAGCCTTCTCGCGCCAGCGCGAAGGACAGGGCCATGGTGAAGCAACTGGCATGGGCCGCGGCCACAAGCTCTTCCGGATTGGTGCCCGGTTCATCCTCGAAGCGAGTGTTGAAGCCGTATTTCTGGCCATCCAGCACGCCGGACTGAGTCGAGACATAACCCTGGCCCGCCTTGCCGAGCCCTTCGTAACGTGCGCTGCCTGTGCGAATGGTCATGGGGTGCCTCCTTCCTTGCGACAGGATTGAAACCGGCCGTCAGCGGCGATGTTCCCGCCATTCGCGCCACATGTCCACCAACTCGGCGGGAATGGCGGCCTCGAACGCCTCGTCGAGCGGATATTGCGGCATGGCCTCCGCCACGGCGTCCAGCACGGCCGTGCCCTGTTGCAGATCCTTGCGCCGCTTGAGCGGATTGCGCTTGGCCTGCCGGCCCAGCCACAATTTATGCAGCGCGAACCAGCGCGGATCGGGTACCACCAGCCGGGCAGCCGTACCGTCGCGGCAGGGCACCACCTGATCGACCGGGCGGCCCAGCAGCAGCCATTCCTGCTCAGGCAGGGGAATGGGGCGGGGCTGTTCCTTGCGCGCCATGGTCGGCTCGCGCGAAGGCGCCACGAGCAGTTCGACTTCATAGGCCTTGGCGTTGCGCGCCTGAAACGTGCGCTCCGTGTTGAGCGTGAAGGTCGAATCCACTGCCTTGAGCGCGGCCCACAACACGGCATCCTCGCTCTCCTGCTCGGCGACCCAGGCGAGGTCGAAATCTTCCGTTTCTTCCGGCGCCTCGGTAATCGTGCCTCCGGCTTCCAGCGAATACGCCGCCATGCAATTTGTGCCGACGACGAGCAGGGAACCGTCCAGCAACCCACGCCGGTCAAGTTCGCGCAGCAACTCGCCGGGCATGTTAGCCAGCATCGGCAGGCGCAGCGGGCGGGCGAGGCGGCCGATTTCCTCAACCAAATTGCGGGCCGTTGCCAGCCGCTCCTTCAGGTTCTGCTTGGTTGCCTGATAATCCGCCAGCCGTTGTTCCAGCTCCGGCGTCATTCGCCCAAGGCTCTTGCCGTTATTGGCGCGGTCGATCGCCTCATAGAGATATTCGTGGCCGCTCACGCGCTTGCGAACGAGATTGTAGGGCAGGCGCGCAAGATCGCGCTCTGCTTCGATCGCAGTTTCATAGCGCGGGCGCAGATTGATCAGCGCGCGCGCCTGCTCGTCAGTGAAAGGGCGAACCCGGCTGGCCATGGCCGGAATTTATCCTGCATTCTGTAACATTACAAGGAATGCAGGATAAATCGTTTAATCCGAAGCGGTTAGATAATCCCCACGGCCTTCCCGGCGCGTTCGAACATGCCCAGGATGGTCTGCACCTGCTCGGCCGAATGTTCGGCGCAGAGCGAGCAGCGCAGCAGGGTCATGTTCGCAGGCGTTGCCGGCGGGCGGGCGAGGTTGACGTAGAGGCCTTCCTTCAGCAGCGCTTCCCACATGGCCGCGCCCTTCAGCAGGTCGGGCATGATCACTGCGATGATCGCGCTTTGCGGGGCATCGGTGCCCAGCTGGAAGCCCAGCTGCTTCAGCCCGCCATGCAGGGTGCGCGAATTCTCCCACAGATGGGCGCGCTTTTCCCCGGCATTCATCAGCTTGCGGATGCTGGTGGCCGCCGTCGCCACCACGCTGGGCGGCAGGCTGGCGGTGAAGACATAGGGGCGGCAGACCAGCCGCAGCACTTCGAACTTGGGATGATTGGACACGCAGAAGCCGCCCACGGTGCCCACGCTCTTGGAAAAAGTGCCGATCACGAAATCGACATCTTCCAGCACGCCCTGTTCTTCGGCCACGCCGCGCCCGTTGGGGCCGATGAAGCCCATGGAATGGGCCTCGTCCACCAGCACCATCGCGCCATTGGCCTTGGAGACGGCGATCATTTCCTTCAGCGGGGCAATGTCGCCCAGCATGGAATAGACGCCTTCCAGCACCACCAGCTTGCCCGCGCCTTCGGGAATGCGCTTCAGCCGCTTTTCCAGCGCTTCGATGTCATTGTGCTTGAAGGGCACCACCTCGGCATTGCCGAGCGCGCAACCGTCCCAGATGGAGGCGTGGCTGTCGATGTCGAGGACGATGTAATCGCCCTTGCCCGCCACGGTGGAGATGATTCCGAGGTTGGCCTGATAGCCGGTGGAGAACACCATGGCATGATCCATGCCATAGAAGTCCTTCAGCGCTTCCTCGCATTCCTTGTGGCCCTGATAAGTGCCGTTCAGAACGCGGCTGCCCGTGGTGCCCGCGCCGAAATTGTCTAGCGCGTCCTTGCCGGCCTGGATCACGTCCGGGTCGAAGGTCATGCCCATGTAATTATAGGTGCCCAGCAGGATCGTGTCCCGCCCGTTGCAGATCGCGCGGGTGGGGGAGAGCACTTTCTCCATCACCAGGCTGAAGGGATCCTCGCCCCCGCCGGCCAGCAGGCTCTGGCGCAGGGCGATGATGTCGTCGAACTTGCTGAACAGGTCGCCAGTCATGTCGGGCTTCTCCCTATCGCCCGTCAATTGCCGCTGAGCTTGCAGACGGCATCCACCAGCTGGCCGAAATTCTCGATTTCCGCCTGCTGGTTCATGCTGATGATGATGTCGAATTCATCCTCGATCGCGGCGACGAAATCCATCACGGTCAGGCTGTCGAACTCGAGGTCGCCAGCAAAGGTGGTGGCATCGGCAATATCGGCGCCCTTCTTGTTGAAGGGGGCGATCAGCGATCGGATACGGGTGTCGACGTCTGCGCGGTCCATTTTGGGGCTCCTAGGGCTCGATTGCGGCGCAAAAGCGGCGCGGGGGCCAAGTGTCAAGGTTGTGTGCGGCGCCGGGGGCGTCACGTCCGGTCAAGCAGCGCCTTCACGGCCTGCATGAAGGGGCCGATGGAAACGGGCTTGGCCAGATAGCCTTCCGCCCCGGCATCGCGGATGCGTTCCTCGTCCCCCTTTCCGGCATAGGCGGTAACGGCCAGCACCGGGATAGTGCGCAGGGATGCATCCGCCTTCAGTCCGGCGATCAGGTCCAGCCCCGAAACATTGGGCAGCTGGATGTCCATGATGACCAGATTGGGCACGAATTCGCGGGCCTTGGCGATGGCTTCCAGCCCGTCGGCCACAGGCTCCACCGCGAAGCCATTGGCGCGCAGGACATCGCAAAACAGCTTCCGGTTGAGATCGTTGTCCTCGACAACGAGGATTCTCTTTGCCACTGCCCGTTTCCCCTGGGGACATTCCCCGTCACGCACGTTTCTAGGACCCCGGCAAGGTGGTGACAATTCCCGGTTCCAGCGAATCCCCCGCACAGGCGGAAAGTGCCGAATCGCTGGCGCTGAACGCGCTCGTCTGGCTATTGTCGGATGAGAGCCGGGCGGAACGGCTGCTTGCACTGACCGGCCTTACACCCGACATATTGCGTGCCGGGCTGGGTGAGCGGGCCGTGCTGGGCGCGGTGCTGGAATTCCTCGCCGCCCATGAACCCGATCTGGTCGCCGCCGCCCAAGCGCTGGGGACCGAACCGCAAAAGCTGGCCGATGCCGCAAGGAGCCTGACCCGATGAGCCGCCGCCCCCTGATCGTCACCGATTGCGACGAGGTGCTGCTGCACATGGCCGCCCATTTCCGCGATTTCGTGGACGAGGCGCATGGTGTGGACTTTGCGCTGGACGGTAACAGCTTCGTCAATTCCATGCGCCGCCAGTCCACCGGCGAAGTGCTGAGCGAAGAAGAAATGTGGGTTCTGCTGAACCTGTTCTTCGATACCGAAATGCACCGCCAGAACCCGATTGCGGGCGCGGTGGAAGCGATGGGCACACTGGCCGAAAAGGCCGATGTGGTGGTGTTGACCAATCTGAAGGATCACCGGGCGCAGACCCGCGCGGCGCAGCTTGCCGGGCATGGCATCGATGCGCGCGTCTATACCAATCAGGGGCCGAAAGGCCCGGCGCTGAAGGCGATCCTGAACGAGCTGGGGGCGGAACGCGCCTTTTTCATCGACGATATTGCCCATCACCACGGCTCGGTCGCGGAAGAGGCCGGGCATGTCACTCGCCTGCATTTCGTGGGCGAACCGCTGATGGCACCTTACGTGCCCTGTGCCTTCACGGCCGGGCAGGCCCATGCGCGGATCGATACCTGGGACGAAGCCCTGCCGTGGCTGCTGGCCCGGCTGGAAGAAAATTGAGGACCGGAAGAAGACCATGAGCATCGAAGCGAAACTCGCCGAACTCGGCATCACCCTGCCCGAACCCGCCGCTCCGGTTGCGGCCTATGTTCCCGTGGTGGTGGCTGGCGGGCTGGCCCATGTCTCGGGCCAGTTGCCCTTCATCGACGGCAAGCTCGTCACCGGGCGGCTGGGTGAGGATGTGAGCCTTGAGGATGGCACTGCCGCCGCGCGTGCCTGCGGGCTGATGCTGCTGGCGCAGGTGAAGGCCGCGCTCGGCTCGCTCGACAAGGTGGAGCGCGTGGTCAAGCTGGGCGCCTTCGTCAATTCCGCGGGCAGCTTTACCGATCAGCCCAAGGTCGCCAATGGCGCTTCGGAACTGATGGTGGAAGTGTTCGGCGATGCCGGCCGCCATGCCCGCAGTGCCGTGGGCGTTCCCGTCCTGCCGCTGGGCGCCGCGGTGGAAGTGGACGCGATCTTCGCCGTAAAGGGATGATCGCCGCGCTGCTCGACCGGCTGCTGGCCCCCGCGCCCGATCCGGCGCGGGTGGCCTGGCTGGCGCAGCACGAATATGCCCATCGCGGGCTGCACGGCCCCTGCATTCCGGAAAACTCGCTGGCGGCCTTCGCCGGGGCGATTGCGCGCGGCATGGGGATCGAATGCGATATCCAGCGCAGCGGCGACGGGCAGGCGATGGTGTTCCACGATTGGGAGCTTGACCGGTTGACCGCGGACAGCGGCCCGGTGGCAGATCGCAGTGCCGCCGCGCTGGGGCAGATCATGCTGTCGGGCGGCGACGATTGCCGCATCCCCACTCTGCGCGAGATGCTGGGCATGGTGCGCGGGCGTGCGCCGATCCTGATCGAGATAAAGTCGAAGCGCGGCTATAACGTGGCTGCAAGCTGCCTTGCCGTGCGCCGCGTGCTGGAAGGCTATCAGGCACCCCATGCGGTGATGAGCTTCGACCCGCGCGTCAGCCGCTGGTTCGCCGAGAACAGCCCCCGCACCCTGCGCGGTCTGGTGATGACCGAGGAAGATGATCGCGGCATCGCCGGCTGGGCCCGGCGGCATCTGTGGCTGTGGATCGCGAAGCCCGATTTCCTCGCCTATGACATACGCGACCTGCCCAGCCGCTTCGCCGCCGCCCAGCGCAGGCGCGGCTTGCCACTGACAAGCTGGACCGTGCGCTCGCCGGAATTGCGGGAGCGCGCGGCGCTGCACGCCGATGCCCCGATTGCGGAGGGGGATGGGGTTCAGGGCGGATAAGTCGTCATCCCGGCGAAGGTCGGGATCGCTGGCGGACGCCCCAACCCCGCTCGTCCTGAGCCTGTCGAAGGACACGCGCCAGCGCTCGCCCAACAATGAGACATGGGGCTGACGGATTCCCGTGTCCTTCGACAAGCTCAGGATGAGCGGATGTGGATGAATGCGGGAGAGGAGTTTCGTCCGTTTCCCCATTCCCGCGCTGCCCAATCGCCCCCGCCCCCCGGCATTCTTCGGGCCGACCACTGTTCAATCCACTCCAAGGGCAATCGACAGGCGGGATCACCTTTCGCTAGGGTACGCCCATGAGCGAAGAGCCGACTCTCACCGCCCGCATCGCCTCATCCGTGGGTGCGCTTCCGGCAGATGAGTGGGATTATCTTGCGGGCGACGACAACCCCTTCGTCAGCCATGCCTTCCTGACCGCGCTGGAGGATTCGGGCAGTGTCGGCCCCGGCACGGGGTGGAGCCCGCTGCCCATCGTGATCGAGGATGGGGAAGGCCGTCTCGCCGCCGCGCTTCCCGCCTATCTGAAATCCCACAGCCAGGGCGAATATGTGTTCGATCATGGCTGGGCCGATGCGTGGGAGCGGGCGGGGGGCAGCTATTACCCCAAGCTGCAGATTTCCGTGCCCTTCACGCCTGCCACCGGGCCACGCCTGCTGCTGGCGGACGAGGCGCTGGGCGTGCCTCTGCTGCGCGCGGCGGAAACGCTTTGCCGGCGCGAGGAGCTGTCATCCGCCCACGCCACTTTCATCGAGCCTGCCCAATTGCCCTTCTTCGAGGAAGCGGGCTGGCTGAAGCGCAGCGACATCCAGTTCCACTGGGAGAATCGCGGCTATGCCAGCTTCGAGGATTTCCTGGGCGCCCTGTCCTCGCGCAAGCGCAAGGCGATCCGCAAGGAACGCGCCGCCGCGCAGGAAGGGGTGGAGATTCGCGCCCTTTCCGGGGCGGAGCTTACGTCCCGCCATTGGGATGCGTTCTGGGATTTCTATCAGGATACCGGCGCGCGCAAATGGGGCACGCCCTATCTGACCCGCGAGGCCTTCGACCTGTTCGGCAAGCGCATGGGCGAAAAGGTGCTGCTGATCCTGGCCTATATGGACGATATGCCGATTGCAGGCGCGCTCAATTTCATTGGCGGATCGGCGCTCTATGGCCGCTATTGGGGCTGCCTGCTGGACAAGCCCTTCCTCCATTTCGAGCTGTGTTACTATCAGGCGATCGACCATGCGATCGCGCGCGGGCTTTCACGGGTGGAAGCGGGCGCGCAGGGCGGGCACAAGCTCGCCCGAGGCTATGAGCCGGTGCGGACATGGTCGGCGCATTGGATCGCCGATCCCGGTTTCCGCGATGCAGTGGCCGATTTCCTTGCCCGCGAGGATGCGGGTGTGGCAGCCGACCAGTTCGTGCTGGGCGAAAGAACGCCCTTCAGGAAAGGCTGATCGCGCGGCGCCCGTCAGGCCGCGCGGCGGTCTATCGCAATCAGCCACTGGCGCGCACGGCGCTGGGCTTCGGCGATTTCGCGGGCGGTCATCTCGTCGGCAACATCGGCGCGGCACCATGCGGCTTCCTCATGCCCCTGTGCGGCGGCGAGGTTGAACCACTTATGCGCTTCGATCAGGTCGCAGTCGGCGCCGTGGCTGCCGGTCGAAAAGGCAACGCCCAGGTCGAAATAGGCATTGGTGTCGCCCATCGCCGCGGCTGCGAGACAGGTGGCGACGAGCTTGTCGGCGCCTTCGGTGGTGGTTTTTGCCGCCGGAGCGGTCTGTTCGATCAGGCGAAGTCCCATGATTCGTACCCCCCAATTCTTACCCCATGTGGAGAGGCGGTTTGCCAGCTCCTGAGGAGAACCTGCGGCCACCATGGTCAACAAATGGTTAACGCGGTTCGCTGGAAAATGCGGGGCCCGGCCTGTGGCGGGGCGGGGGTCGAGTGAAGAACCCGCATTATCCTCCGGTGATATACCGCGATTGCCGCTTGTGCCGCCCATGCCCTCACCCTATAGGCCGCCCCAAACCAGACCGGACGCGCCACCGGGAAAATCCGGGGCATGCAGGGCAGATTGCCGGTTCCCGGGAGAGAACTTGGACACGGAGTGACTCGATGGCTTCGGTTGCCGGTGATGATATCGATATTCTCGCGAAGGCGCGTCGCACGCTTGATAGTGACTACACGCCTTCCGACGATGAAGAGTATATGAGCGACCAGCAGGTGGAATATTTCCGCTCGCTGCTGGTTGAATGGAAGAAATCGATCCTTTCCGCTTCGGAGGGCACGCTGCAGTCGCTGCAGGATGGCCCGATCCGCGAGCCGGATCTCAACGATCGCGCCTCGAGCGAGACCGACTGGGGGATCGAACTGCGCACGCGTGACCGTCAGCGCAAGCTGATCGCCAAGATCGATTCGGCCCTGCGCCGCATCGACAAGGGCGAATACGGCTTTTGCGAGGTGACGGGCGATCCGATCGGCATCAAGCGCCTGATCGCCCGCCCGATCGCCACCATGACGGTGGAAGCGCAGGAAGCGCACGAACGGCGCGAAAAGATCTCTCGCGACGATTGACGGGGCCTTTTAGGTCTCGTTCAGAAATCGCGGATTTCCGCCATTCAGAGCGATTAATGCTTTGTTTGCGAGTGCGGTGCTAAAGACTCGCCAACCGGTGGGCGAAAGGCCGGATTCGGGCCGTGCCCGCCCTGGGCAGCAAAAGGGTTTGGTAGCAAGCGAATGAGCAACGTCGACACACGTCAAATGTCGCGCGACAGCCTGTTCGTAATGGCCAGGTGCAAGGTCGAGGGCGACGCCAGCGGCACGGAGCACCGGGTGAAGGTGCGCAACCTTTCCGCTGCCGGCATGATGGCAGAAGGCGATGTGAAGGTTTCGCGCGGGTCGCTCGTCAGGGTGGATCTGCGCAATATCGGCTGGGTGGAAGGCACTGTCGCCTGGAAGCAGGACGATCGCTTCGGCATCGCCTTCCTCGAAGAAGTGGATCACCGGCTGGTCCTTACCCCTACGCCTCCGGCCCCCGATGCGGACCTGCAGACCCCGCGTTTCGTGCGTCCGCCGCTGGCCAGCGGCATTCCGGAAACATCCAAGCTCCGCAAGATCTGACATTCGCCGTGCCCAACCCAACGGGCACCATTGAAGCGCGTCGCGGCAGGGCCTACGGCTGGCGCTGATGTATCGCCCCCTTCGCATCCTGGCCATTGGACTGGCCCTGTTTGCTACCGCCTGCGGGCGCGGCAATGAAGGCGCGCTGGAACTGGCGATTGTGGGCGATGCGGACGATCCGTTCGAATCCGGCGTGCTGCTTTCGGTGGCGGGGCAGCATGTCCACGCCGCCACGACCGAAGGGCTGGTGGGCCTCGATGCGCAGGGGCAGGTGATCCCAGCGCTGGCCGACCGCTGGATCGTGACGGAAGACGGGCAGAGCTACATCTTCCGCCTGCGCGACGGCACATGGCCCGATGGCAGCGAACTGACCGGAGAGAGCGCCCGCACGGCCCTGCGCCGCGTGGTGCGCAGCCTTGCCGGAACCTCCATGGGCTATGACCTGTCCCAGATCGACGAGATTCGCGCCATGGCCGGGCGCGTGGTGGAAATCCGCCTGAAAGGGCCGATGCCCGATTTCCTGCAATTGCTGGCCCAGCCCGAACTGGGCCTGGCTCTTAACGGGGCCCGCAACGGGCGCGGCACCGGCCCGATGAGCTTGCGCAAGGTGGGTGATGTGGCCGTCTTGTCCATGCTCTCGCCCGAGGCGCGCGGCTTGCCCCAGGTGGAAAACTGGCAGGAAGATGTGCGCGAATTGCGCGTGCAGGGCATTGACGCGAAACGTGCCGTCGCCCTGTTCGATGAAGGTCAGGTGGATGTGGTGCTCAATGGCCGCATCGAAAGCCTGCCGCTGGTCGATACCGGCCCGCTGTCGCGCGGCACGGTGCGGCTGGATCAGGCCATCGGGCTGTTCGGCCTGACCGTGCGCAATGCCCACGGCATTCTGGGCGATGCATCGGGGCGGGAAGCGATTTCCATGGCGATTGACCGGGCCGCCCTGATCGCGCCGTTCAATGTCGGCGGCTGGCAGCCGACCTCGCGCCTTGTCGGGCCGGGCCTGCCGGGCGATCTGGGCACAATCGGTGAACGCTGGGCCGGCACCACCATCGCCCAACGGCGCAACATGGCCGCCGCGCGGGTTGCCACATGGAAATCGCTGAATGGCGGCGCCTCGCCCGAGATTACCATTGCCCTGCCGCAAGGGCCGGGCGGCGACCTGCTGTTTCGCGGCCTGTCGGGCGACATGGCAGCCATCGGCGTCAATCTGCGCCGGGCGAAAAAGGGCGAGACGCCCGATCTGGAACTGGTGGACCGCGTGGCCCGCTATGCCAATGCGCGCTGGTTCCTCAACCAGTTCAATTGCGGATTGAAGCGCGGCTTCTGCTCCAGCGATGCAGATGCCCGCGTGGAAGAAGCCTCGCGCAGTCAGGATCCGGACGAGCGGGCATCGCTGATGGCGGAAGCGGAAGCGGAACTGACCGCGCTGGATGCCTATATTCCCTTCGGCCCGCCCATGCGCTGGTCGCTCGTGCGTGCCGGGGTGGATGGGTTTGCCGCCAATGCCTGGGCATTCCATCCCTTGCCGGAACTGGCAACCATCACCAAGTAAGTGGGATGAGCCAGACCAGCCGACCCCGCCCCATGGGCATGAGCGTGCCGGTAGGCACCGATCCCGCCTCTGTGCGCCAGCGCATCGAAGCGATGGAAATGGTGCTGGAACGCAGCTTCACCATCCCCGGCATCAACCGCGCCGTGGGCCTCGACGCTGTCATCGGCCTCGTGCCCGTGCTGGGCGATGTGCTGACCGCCGCCATGGGCGCCTATATCGTATGGGAAGCGCGCAATCTGGGCCTGCCCAAATGGAAGCTGGCCCGCATGGCCGCCAATATCGCCTTCGACACGGCACTGGGCGCGATTCCCGTGGCGGGCGATCTGTTCGACCTGCTTTACCGTTCCAACACCCGCAATCTGAAGATCGTGAAGAAGCACCTCGACAAGCACCATCCGTCCAGCCGGATTATCGAGGGCTAGGGCCTATCGCTCTAACACCCGCTCGTCCTGAGCCTGTCGAAGGACGCGCACTGCCATCTGATCGAGGGAATTCAGCCCAACCCCGCCGTCGCGCGTGCCCTTCGACAGGCTCAGGGCGAGCGGAGGTGGGTTAAGGGCGCGAGGCCTTGGATTGCCCGTTCCCTCCTGCCTCGTTAACAATCCGGACCGATCTGGCAACGGAGCCGCGTCATGGGCGGAAAGGGGCAATCGCGCTGGCCGAAAATCGCTGCAGTTGCGGCGCTCTTGGCAATCCTTCTGGCTCCCATCGCCTATGCGAATTCCGGCAAGGCCAAGCAGCGCTATTTCGAGCACACATTCCGCTCATGCAGCCGTAGCGCTGGGCTGGAACGCGCCGTGTGGCATCAAGTCTCGGCGTTTGACGGCGAAGTTCGCGAATTTGTCGCCTTCGATGACAGGGAAGCGGCAGTGATCGCTTGCGTGAACCGCTGGGCGGGCCTCCTCATATCGGACCAGCGGGAGCCGGGCGCGATGCAGGTCTATCCGGCCGAGGCGCGCAGCAAGCTGACCGTTGCGGTTTCAGGCGAGAATCACGCGCCGCCAGCCTATCTGGTGGACATCGCACATGTGGAGTTCACCGGCCTGGATGCAGAGCGGTAGCCTGGATTGCAGGTGTTCGGTTTATTTCACAGATGGCTGGATTCCCGCCTGCGTCAGCAATGACGAAGGGAGGAAGCGGGCGTGCTCGCCCTTTCCGAACAATCATTTTCCTACTTGCCCGGAATCTGCTTCATCCTGCGGGATGATCGGTCAGCATGCGTTTCCGGTTCAATTTGTCGCCCCGAAAAGGGTGACACAGTGCCTGCGGGGAAAGTCACACATCGCCTGCGCGAAAGTGCGCGACAGAAATGTACTTCCCGGCGGCGAATCTCGGAAAACCCGCGTAAATCCGCCGTTTTTCAGGCGGCTGAAAACCCCCGATGCCGAAAACCCGATCCCGAAGGTCACAAGGTTTCGCCGCCCGTTGCGTGTCACTTTCGCAAGGCTGTCAGGCTTCCAGTTCGATGTCCCAATAGAGCCAGTCGCGCCAGGTTTCGTGCAGGTAATTGGGGGGGAAGCTGCGGCCCTGTTGCTGCAATTGCCAGCTGGTCGGGCGGATCGGTGCGACCAGCGGGGGCATATGGGCCTGTGCCGGGGTGCGGCCGCCCTTCTTCATGTTGCAGGGCGCGCAGGCGGTGAGGATGTTTTCCCACGTGGTCTTGCCGCCCAGCCGCCGGGGGATCACGTGATCGAAGGTCAGATGGTCCGGGCTGCCGCAATATTGGCAAGTGAACCTGTCGCGCAGGAACAGGTTGAAGCGGGTGAATGCGGGAAATTCATTGGGCCGGACATATTGCCGCAGCGCGATCACCGAAGGGATCTGCATGTCCAGCGAGGGCGAATGCACCTGCCGTTCATAGCTGGCGACGATGTCCACCCGTTCCAGGAACACCGCCTTGATCGCGGTCTGCCACGGCCACAGGCTCAGCGGGTAATAGGACAGCGGAGTGTAATCGGCATTGAGAACCAGTGCGGGGCAGCTTTCCAGCTTCCGCATCGGATCGCCTTCCGCAGTGCGGAAGTGGGCTGCCCGTTCGATCAGTTCGGCTTTGAACACGTGCTGGTGTCCTCCCTGATTGGCGCAAGGGAGCATTTGCCTTGAAAAGCGTCAAGCCTGTTACAAATCGCGAATCCACAGGATTTTTGCCGATTCGCGCCCGAAAGAACCCGCCACTCGCATGATCGTTACCCGTTTTGCCCCCAGCCCCAACGGGCCGCTCCATCTGGGCCACGCCTTTGCGGCCCTGGTGGCGCATGATCTGGCGCGCGAAAGGGGCGGGCGCTTCCTGCTGCGGATCGAGGATATCGATGGAGCGCGCAGCCGGGCGGAACTGGCCGATGGCTTCCGCGCCGATCTCGCCTGGCTGGGGCTGGAATGGGAGGAAGTGCCCCGGCAATCCTCGCGCCTTGCCAGCTATGCACAGGCGGCGGAGCGGCTGAAGGCCATGGGGCTGCTCTATCCGTGCACCTGCACCCGGGCGCAGATTGCCGCGGCAGTAGCCCAATCGGGCGCCGTGATGGGGCCGGACGGGCCGGTCTATCCCGGCACCTGCCGTGGGCGCCATGTCGATCCTTCGGGCGAGGTCGCCTGGCGGATCGACATGGCGAAGGCCGCTGAACTTGCCGGGCCGCTGGAATGGACGGACGAACTGGCGGGCGTGCAGAACGCGACGCCCGAAATCTTCGGTGACGTAGTGTTGCTGCGCAAGGAAGCCCCGGCCAGCTATCACCTTGCCGCCACGCTGGACGATGCGGCGGACGGCGTCACGCTGGTGACACGGGGGATGGACCTGTTCCCGGCCAGCCATGTCCACCGGCTGTTGCAGGCGCTGCTCGGCCTGCCGGTGCCGGTGTGGCATCATCACCGGCTGCTGGTGGATGGGGAAGGGCGGAAGCTCGCCAAGAGGCGCGGTTCGGGCGCGGGCTCGCTCGGCCTCACCGAATTGCGGCTGGCCGGAGAGGACGGGAGGGCACTGGCCGCTGCCCTGAGGGACAGGGTTCTGCCATCTGGCATTTCGCTCAGCAAAGGCCTAGATAGAGGCGTATGAACACGTTCCTCGTCATCGTCCTGCTCGGCCTGATGGCCATGGTGGTCTATTCGCTCGTGCGCGGCATCGTCGCCTTCCTGCAGACGACCCGCCGCGATATCGACAATGGCGACACCACCAATCTGCGCGAGCTGCAATTGCTGCAGAACAAGATGATGTTCGCGCGCATCAAATATCAGGCGCTGGCCATCGTGGTGATCGTCATCATCCTTGCCGCAGGCCGCTGACCGGCTGACGGCGCGGGCGAATGGTCCGGCTATCGAAAATCTATACCCGCACCGGGGATGACGGCACTTCGGGCCTCGTCGACGGATCGCGCCGGGCAAAGTCCGATCTGCGCTTCGAAGCCATCGGTGCGGTGGACGAGGCGAATTCGGCGCTCGGCCTGCTGGCGGTTGCGTTGGCGGGCAATGCCCATCTGGCGGGCGTGACCCGCGCGCAGAACGATCTGTTCGATCTTGGGGCGGACCTTGCAACGCCCTTGGGCGCTCTGGGCGGGGAAGACTTTGCCCCCTCCGAAATGGTGCTGCGCATCGTGCCCGCACAGGTTTCGGCACTGGAAGCGGCAATCGACGCACTGAACGAAGGGGTGGAGCCGCTGCGCAGCTTCATCCTGCCCGGCGGCACGGAAGCGGCTGCCCGCGCCCATGTGGCCCGCGCATCGGTGCGCCGGGCGGAACGCGCCATGGCCGCGCTGGCTCTGGCAGAGCCGGTGAACCCGGCGGCGCTGCATTACATCAATCGCCTGTCGGACTGGCTGTTCGTCCTCGCCCGCGCGCTCAATGCTGACGCCGGGGGCGATGTGCTGTGGCAGCCGGGGGCCGGGCGGTAGAAACACCATTCGTCATTGCGAGCATAGCGACGCAATCCAGAGCTTCGCGCAGAGGCCCGGGATTGCCGCGGCACCTGCGGTCCCTCGCAATGACGAATCATGGCGTGGGACCAGCATAAGGGCTAAGCTTGTGCTGCAATTGCGAAGGGATTGAGCGCATGGACATCGTCGGCGTGATCGGGGCAGGCCAGATGGGATCGGGCATTGCCCAGACCGTGGCCCAGCGCGGTATCGAAGTGCTGCTGTGCGATGTCGATCTGGCGCTGGCCGAAAAGGCCAAGGCGAAGATCGAAAAGACGCTGGCCCGGCTGGTGGAGAAGGAAAAGATCACCGCCGCAGACGCCTCAGCCGCTTTGGCGAAGATCGTTCCGGTGGCCGATTATGCGCCCATGGCCGGGGCGGGCATCATCATCGAAGCCGCGACCGAGCGGGAAGACATCAAGCGCGCCATCTTTGCCAAGGCAGGCGAAGTGCTGGGCGCGGGCGCGATCCTTGCCAGCAATACCAGTTCCATCCCCATCACCCGCATGGCGGCGGGCACGGCGGACCCGGCGCGTTTCATCGGGCTGCATTTCTTCAACCCCGTGCCGGTGATGCAGCTGATCGAAGTGATCCCCGGCCTTGCCACCAGCAAGGATACTGTCGCGCGCACCCGCGCCTTTGCCGAAAGCCTGGGCAAGCAGGTGGTCTTGAGCGGGGACGAGCCGGGCTTCGTGGTGAACCGCATCCTGCTGCCCATGATCAACGAGGCATGCTTCGTGCTGGGGCAAGGCACGGCCAGCGTGGCCGACATCGACAAGGGCGCCCGGCTGGGCCTCAATCACCCGATGGGCCCGCTGGAACTGGCGGATTTCATCGGGCTGGATACCTGCCTGGAGATCGTGAAAGTGATCTTCGCCTCTACCGGGGATTCCAAATATCGCCCGGCGCCGCTGCTGGCGAAATATGTCGATGCCGGCTGGCTCGGCCGCAAGACCGGGCGCGGCTTTTACGACTATTCGGGCGAGGTGCCGGTCCCGGCGGTGTGAGCGGGTTCAGGGCTTGCGCTTGATGATGGCGATGCCGTTGACATATTCGAAGGCGTCACTCGCGGAATCGTCGCCAGTGGGCGCATCCTGCATATCCTCGCCCTGACTGTCGGAAGCTGCCAGTTCGTCGGGCGGGGTGGGATCCATGCCATTGGCTGAATCGATCAGGTCTTCATCATCCATCGCCTCGTGCTCGGCGGCGGGATCCTCGCTCGTCATCGGGGGCGGGGCGGCAGTGGGCAGGGGCGCCATGGCGGCGGGCGGCGCATCGGGCTGCCGGGTTTCCCCGATCGAACCTGCGCGCGAAAGCAGGCCGCCTTCGCCTGCCAGCAGATAGGTGCCGATCAGAATGAACGCCACGAAACCGGCCGCGAACCAGCGGTTCTTGAAGATGAACTGATTCATGGCCACCGGGATAGGCCCACAGGGTTAATTCCTGGTGGACGCCGCTAAGCCGGGTTCATCCCTGTGCGGAAAGGCGTTTCAGCTCGTAAAGCAGGTCCAACGCCTCGCGCGGGCTGAGCGCGTCTATGTCCAGATCGTCCAGCCGGTCGCGCAGGCTGTCGCGCGCTTCTTCTTCATGCACCTGCGCGGCTGCGAACAGCGGCAGATCGCCCAGCCCGGCGGCGAGGCCACCCGTCTGGGCGCGGCCCTGTTCCAGCTTGTCGAGCACCTGCCGCGCACGCTTCACCACCAGATCCGGCACGCCTGCCAGCCGGGCGACGGCGAGGCCGTAGGAACGGTCTGCCGGGCCTGTGGCCAATTCGTGCAGCAGCACCAGATCGCCCTTCCATTCGCGCGCGCGGACATGGTGGAGCGACAGGGCCTCGCAGGTTTCGGCAAGGCGGGCCAGCTCGTGATAATGGGTGGCGAACAGGCAGCGGCAGCGGTTCTTTTCATGCACCGCTTCCACCACGGCCCATGCCAGCGCCAGCCCGTCATAAGTGGAAGTGCCGCGCCCGACCTCGTCGAGAATGACGAAGCTGCGCTCGCTCGCCTGGGCAAGGATTGCGGCGGTCTCCACCATCTCGACCATGAAGGTCGAACGTCCGCGCGCCAGATTGTCCGATGCGCCCACGCGGCTGAACAGCCGGTCCACCAGCCCGATCCGCGCGGCTTCGGCGGGGACATAGCCGCCCGCCTGCGCCAGCAGCACGATCAGCGCATTCTGGCGCAGGAAAGTGGACTTGCCGCCCATGTTCGGCCCGCCGATCAGCCACAGTCGGTCGACAGGCGAAAGGATGCAGTCATTGGCGACGAAACGCTCGCCGCTGGAAGCCAGTGCCTGTTCCACTACCGGGTGGCGCCCACCCTTGATGTCGAGCGAGAGGCCTTCGGAAATTTCCGGGCGGCACCAATTGCCCTCGGCCGCCCGCTCGGCCTGCCCGGCAGCCACGTCGATCCGCGCGAGGGCAGCAGCCGTGCTGGCGATCTGTTCGCGCGCGGCGGCGACAGCGGCGGTCAGTTCCTCGAAATGGGCTTCTTCCGCGGCAAGGGCATGGCCGCCCGCCTCGGCAATGCGGCTGGCTTCCTCATGCAATTGCAGCGAATTGAAGCGCACCGCATTGGCCATGGTCTGGCGGTGAGTGAAGCCGCTGTCGGGCGCCATCAGCTTGTCGCCATAGCGGGCGGGCACTTCGATGAAATAGCCCAGCACGCCATTGTGGCGGATCTTCAGGGCGGAGATCCCGGTATCGTCGCGATAGCGGGCCTCCATCGCGGCAATCGCGCGGCGGGCATTGCCCGATACGGCGCGCAATTCGTCCAGCGAATGGTCATAGCCTTCGGCAATGAAGCCGCCTTGGCTGCGTTCCGTCGGCGGAGTAGCCACCAGTGCGCGGCCCAGCAGATCGGTCAGGGCGCCATGGCCGCCCAGCTTCGGCAGCAGCGCGTCGAGCAACTCAGGCCTGCCATTGCGGCGCTGCAGATGTTCGCCGATGTTGCGCGCTTCGTTCAGGCCGTCGCGAATCTGGCCCAGATCGCGCGGGGAGCCGCGCCCGGCAACCACGCGGCCCAGTGCGCGGCCGATGTCCGGCGCGCCGCGCAGCACCTCGCGCAGATCGGCGCGCAGCAGCGGGTCTTCATGGAAATATTGCACCAGCGCCAGCCGGGCGGTGATGGCATTGGCATCGGTCAGCGGGGCGGAAAGATCGTCGGCCAATTGGCGCGCGCCCGCGCCCGTCACGCAGCGATCCACTGCCGCGATCAGGCTTCCGGCCCGGCCGCCCTGCTGGCTGGAAAGGATTTCGAGGCTGCCGCGCGTCGCCTCGTCCATGGCCAGCCGTTCCTCGCCCGCGCGCGCTTCCGGCGGCAGGAGGAAAGGCAGCTTGCCGCGCCCGACATGCTCCAGATAGGCCACCAGACCGCCTGCCGCGGCCAGCATGGCGCGCGTGAAGCTGCCGAAGGCATCCAGCGTGGCAACTTCGTGCAGGCGCTTGAGCCGTGCCTCGCCCTCGTCACTGGCGAAGGTGGTGCGCGGGCGCGGGATGGCGGCAAAGGGCGCATCGTCCCACCCTTCGGGCACCACCAGTTCGCTCGCGCCGATCCGGGCAAGGGCGGCACCCATGCGTTCGGGTGCGCATTCTTCCAGTTCCATCCGGCCGGTGGAAATATCGCAGGCGGCAATGCCGATCGTGCCGCGCAGATCGCAGACGGCGGCCAGCATATTGGCCCGGCGCGGTTCCAGCAGGGCCTCCTCGGTCAGCGTGCCCGCCGTGACGAAGCGCACGATGTCGCGCTTCACCAGTGCCTTGTAACCGCCGCGCGCCTTCGCTTCCTCGGGCGTTTCGACCTGTTCGGCAATCGCCACCCGGCAACCGGCCTTGATCAGCCGGGCCAGATAGCCTTCCGCCGAATGCACCGGCACGCCGCACATGGGCACAGGCGCGCCGCCATGTTCGCCGCGGCTGGTCAGCGCAATATCCAGCACCTGGCTGGCAGTGCGGGCGTCATCGAAGAACAGTTCGAAGAAGTCGCCCATGCGGTAGAACAGCAGGCAATCGCCAGCCTCCGCCTTAAGGGCGAAATACTGCTCCATCATCGGGGTTGCGGAACCGGACATGCTGCAGCCGGGTTAAACGTCAAAACTGCGATTCGGGAGGGCGAAATCCAAGCTTTCCCCTATCGCGTCGCGCTCTTGCGGGTTACTGCGGGGCTGCACACAGGGAGGAATTCTTGGCCGACGACGAAAATCCGCGTTTCACCACCCGTGAAGCGCTTTTCTACCACGAGACCATCCGCCCCGGTAAAATCGAAATCGTCCCTTCGAAGCCGGTGGCAACCCAGCGCGATCTCTCGCTCGCCTATTCGCCCGGCGTGGCGGCCCCGGTGGAAGCAATCGCGCAAGACCCTGCCAAGGCGGCGGACTATACTGCGCGCAGCAATCTGGTGGCGGTTGTCACCAATGGCACGGCCATTCTCGGCATGGGCAATCTGGGCGCGCTGGCGGCCAAGCCCGTGATGGAAGGCAAGGCAGTGCTGTTCAAGCGCTTCGCCGATGTCGATGCAATGGACATCGAACTGGCCACTGAAGATCCCGACGCCTTCGTCAACGCCGTGGCCCTGATGGAGCCGACCTTCGGCGGCATCAACCTTGAAGACATCAAGGCCCCTGAATGCTTCATCATCGAGCAGGCCCTGCGCGAACGGATGAAGATCCCCGTCATGCATGACGATCAGCACGGCACCGCGATCATCACCGCGGCGGGCCTGATCAATGCCTGCCACATCACCGGGCGCGCCATGAAGGACGTGAAGGTGGTGGTGAACGGCGCGGGTGCGGCGGCCATCGCCTGCACCGCACTGATCAAGGCCATGGGCGTGCGGTCCGACAATGTCACCATGTGCGATCGCAGCGGTGTGATCTATCGTGGCCGTACCGACAGCATGGACCAGTGGAAGAGCGCGCATGCGGTGGAAACCGCCGCTCGCACCCTGGAAGAGGCGCTGGACGGCGCCGATGTGTTCCTGGGCCTGTCCGCCGCCGGTGCGCTCAAGCCGGACTGGGTGAAGAAGATGGCCGCGCAGCCGATCATCTTCGCCATGGCCAATCCGGACCCGGAAATCACTCCGCCCGATGCCAAGGCCGTGCGCCCCGATGCGATCATCGCCACCGGCCGCAGCGATTATCCCAATCAGGTCAACAATGTGCTGGGCTTCCCCTTCATCTTCCGCGGCGCGCTGGATGTGCGGGCCACGGCAATCAATGAAGAGATGAAGATCGCCGCCGCCGAAGCGATTGCCTCGCTCGCGCGGGAAAGCGTGCCTGAAGAAGTTGCCGCCGCCTATGGCAAGAACCAGAGCTTCGGCACGGAATATATCATCCCCGCCCCCTTCGATCCGCGCCTGATGGAGCGGGTTTCCGCCGCCGTTGCCAAGGCGGCGATGGATACGGGCGTGGCGACCAAGCCGATCGAGGATTTCGAAGCCTATCGCCTCAGCCTCAAGGCCCGGCTCAACCCCACCACTTCGGTGCTGACGCAGGTCTATGCCGATGCGCAGCGCGATCCCAAGCGGGTCGTTTTCGCCGAAGCGGAAGAGGAAGTGACCCTGCGCGCCGCGATCCAGTTCAAGGATTTCGGCTATGGCGTGCCAGTGCTGGTCGGCCGCACGCAGGCCGTGCGCGACAAGCTGGTGGAACTGGGCGTGAGCGATCCCGACTCGTTCGAGATCCAGAATTCCGCCGTGTCGGATTACGTGCCCGCCATGGTGGATTTCCTCTACAAGCGCCTGCAGCGCCGGGGCTTCACCGAACGCGACGTGCGCCGCATGGTGAACCAGGAACGCAACGTCTTCGCCTCGCTGCTGGTTGCGCTCGGCCATGGCGATGCGATGATTTCGGGCCTGACGCGCCCCTTCGCCCAGACCATGCGCGAAGTGCGCCACGTGCTCGATCCCAAGCCGGGGGCGATCCCTTTCGGCATGCACATGATGATCGGCAAGAACTACACCGCCTTCCTGGCGGATACGACGATCAACGAACGTCCCAGCGCGGAAGAACTGGCCCAGATCGCCTGCGGCGCCGCGCAGGTGGCCAAGCGGCTGGGGCATGAACCGCGCGTGGCCTTCCTGTCCTATTCCACTTTCGGCAACCCGCCGGGCAAGTGGCTGATGAACATCCGCGATGCGGTGCACATCCTGGACGAGCAGGGCGTGGATTTCGAATATGAAGGCGAAATGGCGCCCGACGCCGCGCTGAACCCCACGGTGATGAAGAACTATCCCTTCAGCCGTCTTTCCGCGCCCGCCAATGTGCTCATCATGCCGGGCCTGCAATCGGCCAACCTTTCGGCCAAGCTGCTGCGCGAACTGGGCGGCAATGCCACGATCGGCCCGATGCTGATCGGCATGGAAAAGCCGGTGCAGATTGCCCCGATGACGGCCATCGCGCCCGACCTGCTGACGCTGGCCGTGCTGGCTGCCGCCGGGGTTGTCGGCTGAAACCTGCCCGCCCGCCGGTTTGACACTGGCGGGCGGGGCTGGCAGGTCTCGGGGCGTCACCCGTCCCCCTGAAGCAGCCCACAGGCGGCGCCTCCTGCCATCGGCAGCGGGGTGCCACGATTTCAGATGAATCCGAGCGCCAACGCCGATCTGACCGAAGCCCTTTCCCTATTCCCGCATTCGCCGCCATGGGTCGGCACGCTGGCCGGGCTGGCCCTGCTGGTCTTCGCATCGTCGGCGGCGAACTTCATCGTCAAGCATGTGATCCTGCGGCTAATTGCCCGGCTGATCCCCACGGCGCTGCCCGCTCCGGTGGCGATTTCCGCCCGGCTGGCCAATATCGTGCCGGCAGTGATCGTTTCAGCGGGCATCGCGCTGGTACCGCATTTGCCGGAATGGGCCGTTACCGTGACGCGCAATGTTGTGGGCGCGTTCATCGTGCTGACCATTGCGCTGGCCGTCAGCCGGGCGCTCAGCTTCGCGAACGAACTCTATTCAGAGCGGCCCCATGCGGCCAGCAGGCCGATCAAGGGCTATATCCAGGTCGCCAAGATCGTCGTCTATTGTGCGGCGGCCCTGCTGATGCTGGCGGTGCTGATGGAACAATCGCCGCTGCTGCTCCTGTCCGGGCTGGGCGCCTTGGCGGCGGTGCTGATGCTGGTGTTCAAGGACACGATCCTGTCGCTGGTCGCATCCGTCCAGCTGACTTCCAACGATATGCTGCGGGTGGGCGACTGGATCGAGATGCCGCAGCTCAATGCCGATGGCGATGTGATCGACATCGCGCTGCACACGGTGAAGGTGCAGAACTGGGACAAGACGATCACCACCATCCCCACGCACCGTCTGATCTCGGAAAGCTACAAGAACTGGCGCGGCATGCAGGAATCGGGCGGACGCCGGATCAAGCGCGCGCTGTTGATCGACCAGAGCAGCGCCCATTTCCTGACCATGGAAGAGATGGAGCGCCTGCGTCGTTTCGCCCTGATCGACACCTATCTGAGCGACAAGCGCGGCGAGCTGGAAGAATGGAACGCGGCGCAAGTGGAGGCCGGGCGCGATCCGGTGAACCAGCGCCGGGTGACCAATCTCGGCACTTTCCGCGCCTATGTCTTCGCCTATCTGCAGGCCAATCCGCGCATTGCGCGCGAGATGACTTTGCTGGTGCGCCAGTTGCAGCCCACGGCGCAAGGCCTTCCGCTGGAAGTCTATTGCTTCACCGCCACCACGGCATGGGGCGATTACGAGGCGATCCAGTCGGATATTTTCGACCACCTCATCTCGGTCATCCCGGAATTCGGCCTGCGCCTGTTTCAGGAACCGAGCGGGTTCGACACGCACTTGCTGGTGGAAGGAATGGGTGAGCAGGCTGCGGCCTGATCGCCCTCAGCCCAGCGCGTTATAGACGCCATAGGCGCTGGTCAGCGTCAGAACGACGCCGGCCATGATCAGCATGACCTTGGTGGAGAAATGCTTGGCCGCATAGGCCCCGAAGGGTGCCGCCGCCACGCCGCCGATCAGGAAGCCCAGTGTCGGCCCGGCAAGGTCTGCCACGCCCAGCTGCGAGATGAAGGCGGCCGAGATGGTGAGAGTGAGGAAGAACTCCACCGCGTTCACCGTGCCGATCACCTTGCGCGGTTCCGCGCCCTGCACCAGCAGGTTGGACGTTACCACCGGCCCCCAGCCGCCGCCGCCTGCCGCATCGAGGAACCCGCCCAGCAGGCCCAGCGGCTCGACATGCTTCGGCTTGCGCGGCTTGGGCGGATAGAGAATGCCGCGGGCCAGCAGATAGAGGCCCACCAGCGTGAGATAGCCCAGCACAAAGGGCTTGATCACGTCGCCATCGACCGAACTGAGCAGATAGGCGCCCAGCACGCCGCCGATCATGCCGGGGATCAGCAGGCGGAAGAACAGGCCCTTGTCGATATTGCCGTGCAGCAGGTGGCTGATGGCCGATGTGGCGGTGGTGAAGCATTCCACCACATGCACGCGCTGCGATGCCATGGCGGGCGGAACGCCCAGAATGCCCACCATCAGCATATTGGCCAGCACACCGAAGGCCATGCCCAGCGCGCCGTCCACCAGCTGCGCGGCAAAGCCGACCGCAATGAACGGCAGAAGCGCGCCAATATCGAAACCCGAAAAGTCCATGGCGCCTGCCGCTGTTGATTCTCAGGCGATCAGATGCGCCGGGGCAGGGTGGCCGGAAAGATAGATTTTCTACGCGGGCAGGGCGGCGAATTCACTTCCGGCGATAGCGGAAATACCAGACCTCGTGCCCGTAGACGGTGCGGGCCTTGTGTTCATAACGCGTCTCGCACCAGCCGGAGGGGCGATTCTGCCAGCTCTTCGGTCCTTCGGCCAGCCATTCGAACTGATCGGTGTGGCGCTGCATCACCATCAGCGCATGGCGCAGATAGATCGCGTGATCGGTGCCGAAGCGGAACTCGCCGCCGGGCTTCAGCTTGGCCGCGAACATGTTCACCGGGCCGTCATTCATCATCCGGCGCTTGGCGTGGCGAGCCTTGGGCCATGGATCGGGATGCAGCAGATAGATGAAAGACAGCGCCCCGTCCGGAATGCGGGAAAGCACTTCCAGTGCATCGCCGTGATGGATGCGCACATTCTTGATCGGCGGGTTCTTTCCGCCATCGCCGTCCACATGGGTGAGCGCCTGCGCTACGCCGTTGAGGAACGGCTCGGCGCCGATGAAGCCATGATCGGGCAGCAGATCGGCACGATAGGCCATATGCTCGCCCCCGCCGAAGCCGATCTCGAAATGCAGGGGGCAATCCTGGCCGAACAGAACCTGCGCCGTCACCGGGCCTTCATCCGGCACCGCGATCTGCGGCAGCAGCTTGTCGACCAGTTCCTGCTGCCCCGCGCGCAGGGGCTTGCCCTTGGCGCGGCCATAGAGCCGGTTGAGCGTGGTCGGATCGCCTGATTTATGCGCTGTCATTGCGCTCCTATTGAGCTTTGATACTGGCCTGAAACGGGTTGACCTGCACGATTGACGGCTGGTCGGAATCGAGCTCGGCTCAGACCACGGCAATAATTTTTGTCAAGTTTGGCAGACCCGCTTGTCTCAATCACTATGCAGTCGGACACAGAGCCTTCGGCGTCGACCTTAAGGCGGAACCGAAATGTGCGTTCAGGCGGCTGTATCCCCGTTATCAGCGTGCCCAACTTCGAGATCAAGCTCGGTGCCGATACGGGGATTTCAGCAGCATCCCGCTGCGGCAGAGCGGCGCTGCAGCGCTGGAATTCGTCGGCTTGAGAAGAAAATTGGCCGAGTGGGAATTCTTCGACCTTCTCCCCATCGACCAGCACAAACAGGCTGTCCGTGGCGCGAAGCCTGTCAACAATGGAACTGTCGGTTTCCAGATAGACTCCTTCCCAACCATTTGTCGTCCTGGCTGAGAACGAAGCCTGAATGGCGTGGCTGGGCAAATCCGATCCAATGAGTATGGAAGCATTCCCTTCGTTGCTGAAGTGCCAATCGGAAGCATGCAGTCTCAAGATGTGCGAGCCGTCCGGTCTTGCCGCCAAAAACAGGAATTGTGTCGGGGAATTGTAAGAGATCGAACAGGTTTCTGAACTGGAGTCTTGGCGCCAAGTCGCAGGTTTTGCTGTAGCAGCAAGGACAGGGGAGATGCACGTGGCAAAGCCAAGGATGGCCAGCGCGGTAAGGAAAATGCGTTTGTCGAACATCTTACCCATGGCCTTAACCTGATTTTCCAGGCGACGAGCAGCTAATGAGAAAACCGCCCCGGAGCAAGGCCTCGGGGCGGTGTTCAGAATGCTGTCGATGTGTGGGTTCAGGCCGCTTCGGCCTCTTCGCCCGGATCGCGCAGCACATAGCCGCGGCCCCAGACGGTTTCGATGTAGTTCTCGCCGCTGCAGGCATGAGAGAGCTTCTTGCGCAGCTTGCAGATGAACACGTCGATGATCTTGAGTTCCGGCTCGTCCATCCCGCCATAGAGATGGTTGAGGAACATTTCCTTGGTCAGCGTGGTGCCCTTGCGGAGCGAGAGCAGCTCCAGCATCGCATATTCCTTGCCGGTCAGATGCACGCGGGCGCCATCGACCTCCACGGTCTTGGCATCGAGATTGACGGCCAGCTTGCCGGTGCGGATGACCGACTGGGAATGGCCCTTGGAACGGCGCACCACGGCGTGGATACGGGCAACCAGTTCTTCGCGGTGGAAGGGCTTGGTCACGTAATCGTCGGCGCCGAAGCCGAAGCTGCGGATCTTGGAATCCATCTCGGAAATGCCCGAAAGGATCAGAACCGGCGTCTGCACCTTGGCTACGCGAACCTTCTTCAGCACGTCATAGCCGTGCATGTCCGGCAGGTTCAGGTCCAGCAGGATGATGTCGTAATCATACAGCTTGGCGAGGTCCAAACCCTCTTCGCCCAGATCGGTCGAATAGACGTTGAAGCCTTCGGTCGTGAGCATAAGCTCGATCGCCTTGGCGGTAGTCGGCTCGTCTTCGATCAACAGCACGCGCATGGGAGCCCCCTTTTCGTCGCCCCGAGTTGCACCGGTAACCGCCCGCAGTGGCGAGTTGCCAGTTATTAACCACGCAAGGTCTCAATGAAAAAGGTTAATTTATCGTAAAGTGCAAGCGGGATTTGAACGTGAGTCTTTCAGGTTACGGTTTTGGCGGGCCGCCCGGCGGTTCGATCCATCGCCCCACGAAGCTCCGCCAACCGGCAGGCCTGGCGCCGTGCCCTACCGCACACCTTCCAGCTTCTTCTGCCGCCGCCGCTGCACTGACGATCCGATGCCTATCGCCTCGCGATATTTGGCCACGGTGCGGCGGGCAAGATCGAAACCCTTTTCCTTAAGCAGATCCACCAGCGCATCGTCCGAGAGAATGGCCTTCGGATCTTCCGCATCCACCAGTGCGCGGATCTGGGCCTTCACCGCTTCGGCCGAAACCGCGCCATCGCCATCGGCGGAAGCGACGCCGGAGGTGAAGAAATATTTCAGTTCGAACGTGCCGCGTTCGCAATTGAGATATTTGTTGCTGGTCACGCGGCTGACGGTCGATTCATGCATGTCGATCGCCTCGGCCACTGTGCGCAGGGTCAGCGGGCGTAGTTCGGACACGCCCTTGCGGAAGAAGCCTTCCTGCTGCTTCACGATTTCGGCGGTCACTTTCAGGATCGTTTTCTGCCTCTGGTCCAGTGCCTTCATCAGCCAGTTGGCATCGGCCAGCTTCTCGCTCAGCCAGGCCTTGGATGTCTTGTCATGGCAACCATGGCGCAGCTCTACATAGTAGGACCGGTTTACCACCAGCCGCGGCAGGGTCGCCTGATTGAGCGCGATGTCCCATCCAGTCGTGCCATTGGCGCGCACGAGGATGTCGGGCACGACCGGCTCGCTTGCGCCGTTGCCGAATTTCAGCCCCGGCTTGGGATCGTAGCCGCGCAGTTCGGCCAGCATGTCGGCGAAATCCTCGTCGTCCACGCCGCACATGCGCTTGAGCTGGGCGAAGCTGCCCTTGGCCAGCAGGTCGAGATTGTCGATCAGCCGGGCCATGGCCGGATCGTAGCGATCCGCCTCGCGCGCCTGCAGGGCAAGGCATTCGGAAAGGCTGCGTGCGCCCACGCCCGTGGGATCGAGCGATTGTACCACCTCCAGCGCGGCCTCCGCCTCGGCCAGCGCGATGCCCAGCTCGCCCGCCACTTCGCGCAGCGACGCAGTGAGATAGCCCGCATCGTCCAGCAGGCCGACGATATGGCGCGCGATGAAGGCGCTTTGCTGGTCGGGCGCAACCGCGCCGATCTGGCTTTCCAGATGTTCGGCCAGCGTCGGCCCTTCGCCGCCGCGTTCGTCGATTGCCGGGCCTTCCTCGCCCGACCCGGAAGAGGAGCCGGAATAATCCGTGCCCATGCCCAGAATGGCGCCGTCGCCTGTCTCCCGGTCATGGTCGAGCGCGGCGGGATCAAGATCGAGCGGGGCATCGGCCTCCCCCTTGCCTTCCAGCATGAGCTGGTCCGAAGTCACGGAACCTTCAGGCGCCGCTTCGGCCCGGTCGTCACTCTGGTCGGCAGGCTCGCCCGGTTCCGCCGCGCCCATGTCCAGCAGGGGATTGGCGTCCAGCGCCTCGCCGATAAAGGCTTCCAGCTCGAGATTCGACAGCGCCAGCAGCTTGATCGCCTGCTGCAATTGCGGCGTCATCACCAGCGACTGGGTCTGCCTGAGATCGAGGCGTGGGCCGAGGGCCATTTTCAGGCGCCGGTCTTGATGCGTGATGCCCAGCCGAGCAGTTGGACCGGCGCGGCCGCACCAGCCCGCACCCCCACCCGGCCACCCAAACAGGATAATGCCTTGGGTGGCCGGGTGGGGGTGCGGGCTGGTGCAGTCTCCGGCCGAGCGGCCCCGAAACGCGCGACAGGCATGCCTGACGGCCGGCCAATCACAACGTGAAGCTCTCGCCCAGATAGAGGCGGCGCACGTTTTCGTCGGCCACGAGGTCTTCCGGGCTGCCCGCGAACAGCACCTGGCCACCGTAAATGATGCAGGCGCGGTCCACGATATCCAGCGTTTCGCGCACATTGTGATCGGTGATCAGCACGCCGATGCCGCGCTGCTTCAGGTCGATCACCAGATGGCGGATGTCCTGGATCGAAAGCGGGTCGATCCCGGCGAAGGGTTCGTCCAGCAGCATGATCGAAGGCTTGGCGGCCAGTGCGCGGGCGATTTCGCAGCGCCGCCGCTCACCGCCCGAAAGCGCCATGGCCGGGCTTGAACGCAGGCGGGTCAGGCCGAATTCGTCCAGCAGCCGTTCCAGCTCGGATTGGCGGGTGGCCTTGTCCGGCTCGATCATCTCCAGCACGCAGGAGATGTTCTGTTCCACCGTCATGCCCCGGAAGATCGAGGTTTCCTGCGGCAGATAGCCCAGCCCCAGGATCGCGCGGCGATACATGGGCAGCTTGGTCACATCCACGCCGTCCATCAGGATGCGGCCGCTGTCGGGCCGCACCAGCCCCATGATCGAATAGAAGCAGGTCGTCTTGCCCGCGCCATTGGGGCCGAGCAGGCCCAGCACCTCGCCCTTGGCAACCGACAGGGAAATGTCGGTCAGCACGGCGCGCTTGTCATAGCTCTTGGCGATCGAGACAACCTCAAGCCCGCCCTGCGGCAGGGGGGCAGTGGCGCTCACCGCGGCCTGTGGGGCGGGCTCGCCCGCCTCGGCTGTCTGGTCGAGTGTCGTCATCCAGCGGGCTTTTAACATGGCTTGCCGGGCAGAAAACCCCTGCTGTGGCGATTGAAGGCAGACTGGCAAGATTCCTGCATGGCTTTCGCGAATCCGAAGGCTTCACGATGCTGAACAATCGTTCAGAATGCTTGATCGTGCCCCATTCCCGTGAAATAGTCCGATTCGGGTTGGATGAGGAGAAGTGGCGCATGGACAAGGCGCTGTGGGGTTCGAACCGCCAGAAGGCGGAAGTCCAGGTCCGGGCAGGCAAGCGGCTCGACTGGCGCCGCAGGATGAGCGATCACGTTGCCTATGCGCTGCTGTTCTACACCGGCCTCCAGATTTACGTCACCATGGCCGCCCTGCGACACACTGCAGAATCCATTCTTCCCTATTTCGCATTGGTCGTACTGGTCGCTGCCGTCATTCCCGGTTGCCGCGTATTCGAAAAGCGGTGGGAAGGCTTGAGCGACGATGAAGCCGCCGATCCCGCGCTGGCATCGCTTTTCGGCCGTGACCGGGCGATGATCTGGCTGGCGGCCGTTGCCCTGCCGTTTCTGGTCACCGGGGCGATCCGGGGCGTCGAACAGTTCTTCTGACAAAGCGGGCCTGCACACGCAGGCTTTGCAGGACGGCACCGCAGCGGCTAGGACCGCGTGGTAATCATGCCTTCCGGAAACCCTCATGCTTGATCCCAAAGCCGCCCAGGAACGCTGCGCGGCAGCAATCGACCTTGCCCTGAAAGCCGGCGCCGATGCGGCTGATGCCGTGGCGATCGGTTCCTCTTCCGAAGAAGTCCAGGTGCGTCTGGGCAAGCTGGAAGATGTCGGCCGTTCCGAAAGCGAGGAACTGGGGCTGCGCGTCTTCGTCGGCCAGCGTTCCGCCTCCATCCATGCCACGGATATGAGCGATGCGGCTCTGGCCGAACTCGCCAGCCGCGCCGTGGCGATGGCGAAGGCCGCGCCGGAAGATGAATATGCCGGCCTTGCCCCGGCCGAATTGCTTGCGAAAGGCCCGCTGCCGGAACTCGATCTGGTCGATTCGTCCGAACCCAGCCCGCAGGAACTGCGCCGCCTGGCAGAGGAAGCCGAAGATGCCGCCCGCGCGGTGCAGGGTGTGACCAATAGCGAAGGCGGCGGGGCCAGCTTCGGCCGCAGCGCGGTGGCGCTGGCCACCAGCCACGGCTTTGCGGGCGCCTATGAAGCCACCGGCATCAGCCTTTCGGCCAGCGTGCTGGCAGGCGAAGGCGGCGCGATGCAGCGCGATTACGAATATCGCACCGTGCGCCACGTGGCGGACTTGCCGTCTCCGGCGGAAATCGGCCGCGTGGCGGGGGAACGGGCAGTGGCCCGGCTCAATCCCGGCAAGCTGGCCAGCCAGGGCATGACAGTCGTGTTCGATCCGCGCGTGGGCAATTCGCTGCTCGGCCATTTGCTGGGCGCCATGTCCGGCCCCGGCATTGCCCGCCGCTCCAGCTTCCTGCTCGACCGGCTGGAAGAGGATCTCTTCCCGGCTGACATCCTGATTCTGGATGATCCGCACCGCCTGCGCGGCCTGCGCTCCCGCCCCTTCGACGGGGAAGGCCTGCCCTGCGCCCCGCGCGCCTTGGTGGAAAATGGCCGCGTCACCGGCTGGCTCACCAATGCGGCCTCTGCTCGCCAGCTTGGCATCGGGCTGACTGGCCATGCCGCGCGCGGGGCCAGCGGCGCACCGGGCGTGCAGCCCTCCAACGTCCACCTCGCACCGGGCAAGGTGAGCCGGGCGGAACTGATCGCGGATATCGAAGACGGCGTGCTGGTCACGGAACTGATCGGCATGGGCGTGAACGGCGTGACCGGCGATTACAGCCGCGGCGCCTCTGGCTTCCGCATCGTGAAGGGCGAAATCGCGGGGCCGGTGGCCGAATTCACCGTGGCCGGGAACCTGATCGACATGTTCGCCCGCATGAGCGTGGCCGACGATCTGGACATCCACCGTTCGATGGACGTGCCCACCATCCGTATCGAAGGGATAACGGTGGCGGGCGAGTAGGAGCGGCGGAGCAGCCGGCGGGACGTTCAGCCAGCTGCGCCATCCTTCACCAGATTGCGCCGCCACGGCCCGCGAAGCAGCCAGAAGGCGCACAGGGCCGCGGCTGCCACGTTGGAGAAGGCATAGCTCCACCACACGCCCAGCACGCCCAGTGCGGTGAACAGGGCCGTGCCCCAAGCGAAGGGTATTTGCAGGGCATATTGCATCACCAGCGAGATGGTCATTGCCTGCCGGGCGCTGCCAGCCCCGCGAAAGGCGCCATTGAGTGCTTGCGTCACTGCCATGAAGCCCAGGAAGGGGAACACGGCCCAGCCGAAGGTAACCGCTTCGCGGATCACTTCCGTCTCGCCCGGCGCCAGCGCCGCCATCAGCGGGCGCAGCAGCGGCAGGTGGACGAGGCCGATAACTGTGAAGCCGATGAAGCCCAGCCAGGCGGATATGCGCGCGGCCTGTTCCGCCCGGTTCATTAGCCCCGCGCCGATATTCTGCCCGACCACGGCCGAAGTGGCGATGGACAGGCCGATCATCGGCGCAAACCAGAAGAAGAAAGGCCGCGTTCCGACGCCATAGGCGGCAAGCGAGACGGTGCCGAACAGCGCCGCTAGCGACATCAGCAGCAGTGATCCGAAAGTACGTGCGCCCTGTTCCACCGAAGCGGGCAGGCCAATGCCCAGCGCGGTGCGGATATGGTTGCGGTCCGGCCGGAAATCATGGCGCTTCAGATGCAGGGCGGAATGGCCGCTCATCATGTGGCGCAGCACCGCCGCAAAGGCGAGGCTCTGCGCGATTACCGTGGCCAGCGCCGCGCCGGGTACGCCGATCCCGCTCCAACTTCCGCCGAAGGGCTGCGTGCCGAAGATCAGCAGCGGATCGAGCACGATGTTGAGCGCCACCGCGCCCATCATCACTTTCATGGCGAAGCGCACTTCGCCCACACCCTGCAGCATCGCTTGCAAGGCGAGGAAGGCATACATCGGGACCAGCCCGGCATAAGTGACGGTCAGATATTGCCAGGCGAGGCGGAATACGCCGCTTTCCACTCCGATCAGGCGCAGGCTGGCAGGGGCAAACAGCAGGCCGGTCAGCGCGAAGGCCACGCCTACGGCCAGCACCATCAGCAGGGTTTGGGCGGCAACATGGTTAGCCGCTCCCGCCTTTCCCGCGCCGGTATTCTGGGCGACGAGCACGGCGCCTGCGGTTGAAAGCCCGCTACCCAGCGAGAGCAGCACGCCAAAAAGCGGGCCACTGGCCGCAACGGCGGCAATGGCATCCGCGCCCAGGCGGCCGACAAAGATGGCGTTGATGATCTGGTGGGCGGATTGCGCGATATTCGCGGCGGCAATCGGCCCGGCTACGCGAAGGAGTACGCCGATCAGCGGCCCCTCGGTCATGCTTACCCTGTTCGCCCCTCGCGCCACCTGCCCGGCCCTCCCCCGAAAGGGAGGGCTAGATCACGGTGGCGGGGTGCGCCAGCGCAAACTTGCGTCAGGCGCCCTTGGCTTCCTTGGCGCGTTCGATCGCTTCCAGCACGATCTGGCGTGCTTCGGCAGCGTCGCCCCAGGCGCCGATGCGGACCCACTTTTCGGATTCCAGATCCTTGTAGTGCTTGAAGAAGTGCTCGATCTGCTGGAGCACGATCGAGGGCAGATCCTGCCGCTCGCCCACGTCCGAGTAATAGGGGAAGGTCGTGTCCACCGGCACGCAGACCAGCTTCTCGTCGCCGCCGGCTTCGTCTTCCAGCTTCAGCACGCCGATGGGGCGCGCGCGCACGACGCAGCCGGGGATGAACGGGCTGCGCGAGATCACCAGCGCGTCCAGCGGATCGCCATCGGGCGAAAGCGTGTGCGGCACGAAGCCGTAATTGGCGGGATAGCGCATCGGCGTATGCAGGATGCGGTCCACGAACAGGGCGCCCGATGCCTTGTCGAACTCGTATTTCACGGGCTCGCCGCCGGTCGGCACCTCGATGATGACGTTGAGGCTTTCAGGCGGATTGTCGCCGGTAGGGATCAGATCGATACGCATGTGTGCTCTTTTTTCCGCGATTCTGCTGACGGCCCTGCCCGGGGCCACGAAGCGGCATCCTGTCCATTTTGCGAGGGCTTGTGCCCTTCTGCGTGAGCCGCGCCGTTAGCCCAGCACGGACCGAAAGGCGAGGGGGCAATTCCCTGTTGAAAGTAACCAATTGCCTGCGAGGCCAGAAATTGGCACTCTAGTGAAAAATCAATGACCGGCAAAAGCCGAGTCTTAACCTGAGAGGCCCGCAAAAGGGCTCCAGGGTACGGGCAGAGGAGAGTTGGAATGCATGTTGGCCTGGCCAGCGGTTTCGCGCATCAGCGTGGCACGGCATATGACGATGCCCGTTTCGTGCGGGAAGAAGTCGAAAACCTCGTCATGGCGGAAGAACTGGGGTTCGATTCGGTGTGGATCACCGAGCACCATTTCTCCGACTATTCGATGTCGAACGATCCGCTGCAGCTCCTCACCTACATCGCCGCCAAGACGAAGCATGTGAAGCTGGGCACGCAGTGCATCATCGTGCCCTGGCACAATCCGGCGCGGCTGGCCGAAAAGATCATCAATCTGGATATTCTGTCCGGCGGGCGCGCCATCCTGGGCTTC